>JBBROG010000267.1:0-10990 GCA_038229635.1 Gemmatales bacterium | reverse complement strand
TGCAATTCCGTCCCGAGGCGTTATAATAGCCGGCATCGTCCCGTGACCCGGTCAAGGGGGACAGGGGTCCGAATCGTACACGTCAGCGCGGCGCCCTTCTGACGAGTCAGGCGGGGGACGTCCTGCGAGGGAACCTCATGGCTTCACCGCGCCGGTGGCTGGTCGTCGCGGGCGGGCTCCTGCTCGCGGCCGCGGCCGGGTGGGGAGCCGACGAGACGACCGCGCCGAAGATGCCGCGCGTCGACGAGCCGAAAGCCGCCGCCGAGGAGCCGAAGGGCGCGGCCGCCGGCACCGTCGTCATCACGTCCAAGGAATACCAGGATCTCATCGACGAACTGGCCCGCCTCAAGAGCCTGGCCAAGGGCGATAAGGCCGACGCCGCCCGCGAACGGCCCGAGCCGCCCAGCGGCTGCAAAGTCGCCGGCGAGGTCGTCGGCGACAACGTCCACCTGCGCCTGGAGTTCGAGTTCCGCACGCGCCCGCCGCGCGCCCGCGTTTTGCTGGGGTGCGCCCAGGGCTACCCCAGCAAGGCGGACCTGGACGGCCGACCGCCGCTGCTCCGCTGGGGCTCCGGGCCGGAACGCCAACTTCTCGTGCAGGTCGAGGAGCCCGGCGATCACCGGCTGCGCCTGGAGATGGACCTGCCGCTGACGACGCGCGAGGGGAAGCCCGGCGAGCGCGGCTTCGAGTTGGACCTGCCCGCCGCGGCGGTGACGACGCTCGAAGGACTGGCCCTGCCGGCCGGCGTGACGCTGGCCCGCGCCGAATACACCTTGCGCGACGCGCCGGCCGGCGAGCCGAAAGTCGTCGCCGAGCTGAAGGCCGACGGCGCCGGCGCGTTGCGCACCAGGGGCCTCGGACCCGTCGAGCGCCTGGAACTGACCTGGGAGGAGCGGGCGCCCTCGTCGGGCGCGCCGCCGCTGCCGACCCTGGAAGCCGGCCGCGTCGAGGTCGTCATCGACGAGAAATACGTCACGACACGCGCCCGCCTCACGCTCGGGGCGAAGCGCGGCCTCCTCCGCCAGTGGCAGCTGCTGCTGCCGCCCAGGGCCGAGGTGACGCTGCCCGACGGCGACGAGCGCGCGCCGACCCTCAAGGAGGAGCCGGTCGAGCCGAAAGGCTCGGTGCGCACTCTCACGCTGAGCCGGCCGACGAAGGACCCGCTGACCGTGACCGTCGTCGTCCAGCAGCCGCGCGGCGACGCGGCGGTGCCGGTTGGGCCGTTCGTCGTCGCCGACGCCGTGCCACAGCGCGGCGACATCGTCGTGTACCCGCCGCCCGACGCCACGGTCAGCGCCGACGTGTCGCGCGGCTCCCAGTACGTCGTCACGCCGCGCGCGCTCACCGACGAAGAGAAGCGCGGCCCCCAGGAACCGCTCGCCTTCCGCTACGGCGTGCGCGCCGCCCCCGGTAAGGTGGCGGCGCCGCCGTTCCTCGAACTCTCCGTCCGCAAGGCGAAGGCCGTCGTCGAGGCGCGGGTCAGTCACGCCCTCCGCCTGACGCCCGGCGAGGCGGACGGCGCGACCGCCTGGCGCGTCGCCACCACCGTCGACGCCACGGCGCACAACGCCGAGGTCGAAACGCTGCTGTTCCAGTTCCCCCCGGACTTCGAGTTCGACGCCCGCGTCGGGCTGATGCCGGCCGGGCAGGCGCAGGGGCCGGAGTGGGTCGACCGCGACAAGGGCCTCGCCCAGGTGACGCTCACCCCGCGCCGCAAGGGGAAGATCGTCCTCACCTTCGAGGGGCGCTACGGCCCGCTCGCCCCCGGCGACCTCGAGGCGTCGCTCAAACTGCCGCACCCGCTCAACGTCGAGAACCGCGGCGGCTCGGTCGCGGTGGTCGTGCCCGACGACCTCGAACTGGTCGCGCCGCGGCCGGGGATGCCGTGGGCGCCCGGCGGCAAGCCCGAGGGACACGCCCGGCGGACCTGGCCGCAACTCGACGCGTGGCCGACGCGCTTCGACGTGGCCTGGCAGCCGTACCGCCCGGACGTGGCCGTCGATGCCCGCGCCTTCGTCACCATCTCCGGCCGCCAGGCGTCGGTGCGGCATGAACTGTGGTTCGCCTCGACGCCGCCCCCCGCCGGGCCGCTCCTGCTGCACGTCCCCGACGAGGTCCACAACTTCGCGGCCTTCACGGGCGGCGACCGGCTGGCGGCGGAGGCGCGCAAGGGCGGCCGCGCCGTCGCCTTCACGACGCCGCCCGACCGCGACCACCCGCTGACGCTGGAGTACGCCTTCCGCGTGCCCGAGTCCGGCGCTGTCCGCGTGCCGCTCGCCGTCCCGGAGCAGGCGACGCGCGGCGAGACGCGCCTGTACGTCCTCACCGACCCCGGTGTCCGGGCCGAACTGGCGGAAGGCCGTTGGGAGCAGCGTCAGGAGGAGGTCAAGGGCGTGGCGCGCTACCCGTCGCTCATTCTGCTGGCGCGGCGGCCGGACGCGCCGCTGACGCTGCGCCTGCCCGAGGCCGCCGGCGAGGCGCTGGCGGCGTGGCGCGTCGAGCGCGCCCTGGTCCAGGCGACGGTGGCCGACTCGGGACAGCAGACGTACCGGGTGCGCTACCTCCTCGGCCAGGTCGCCGCCGCCTTCGTCGACGTGGAAGTGCCGGCGCCGCCGGCGGGCAACCTGCGCGTCGTCTACCGGGGCAAGGAGGCGCCGTGGCAGGCGCTCGACGAGCCGGGCCGCCCGAGCCCGACGCGCCGCACCGTGCGCGTGACGCTGGAGCCCGGCCCGCAGGGAGCGCCGGGCGGCGTCCTGGAGGTCGGCTATGTCCTGTCGCCGGGGCGGACCGCGAGCAGCAGCGCCCTGCACAGCACGCTGCAACCGCCGCTGATCCGCAACGACGCCGGCGTGGCGCCGGCGCGCTGGCAGGTGACGCTGCCGCCGTCGTGGGTGGCGCTGACGCACGACGGCGGCCAGGGCGCCGAGTACCAGTGGGTGCGCCGCGGCTGGCTGTTCGTGCCGCTCCCCGCCGCCGGCTCGGCCGACCTGGAACGGTGGTTCGCCGGCCCCGACGGCGCGCGCGGCGACGAGGCCGACGCCCCCGCCGCGCTGGTCTGCTGGGCCGCCCCCGGCGAGTCGCTGCGGCTAACGCACGCGCCGCAGCAGTGGTGGCTGCTGCTCTGCTCGCTCGCCCTGCTGGGTCCGGGGCTCGCCCTCGGCCTGCTGACGCTGCCGCGCGGCGTGGTCTGGTCGGCGGGGGTGCTGGCGGCGGCCGGGGTGGTGCTGTGCGGCCTCTTCCTGCCGGGACTGTTGGCGGCGGTCCTGTACGGCTGCCAGCCGGGCGTCGCCGTCCTGGTGCCGCTGCTCGGCGCACAGTGGCTGCTCCAGCAGCGCTACCGGCGACAGGTCGTCTTTCTGCCGGGCTTCGCGCGCAGTAAGGGTGCGGCGGGTGCCGGTGCGCGACCCCGCACCGAACCATCGACGGTCGACGCGCTGCCGCCCGGTTCCGCCCCGCGCCCCGCCTCGCCTTCGTCGGAGGCGCGGCGCCAACAGCCGGAGGCGCCGCGGCCGGGCAGCAGCGTGACGCGGAAAACCGTTTAAGCCGTCGTCGTCCTGCCGTTGTGGCAGGGTGTCACACGCGCGTGTGGGGGTGTCAGCGGGTGTCACGGGGGTGTCACAGGCACCGCCTATATCGTGACACCCCCCGACACGCCCGAGGACAACGCCCGAGGACGACTTCGATGACAACCCCTTCGGCCCGCCCACGCCGTCTCGCCGCACTCGCCGCCTTGCCTGGGGTTCTCTTCCTCCTGTCGTCCGCCGTCTCTCAGTCTCCGCCCGACCCGCTGCCGGTGAAGTTCACGACGGTCACGCCCGAGCGCCTGACGCAGGAGATGGAGCGCGCCCGCCCCGGCGCCCTCGTGAAGCTGCCGCGCGCCGACTTCGAGGAGCGCTTGCGCCGCGCCCGCGCCGCCGCCCCACAGCCGCAGCTGGCCGAGGCACGCTACCGCGCGGCCCTCGTCGGGTCCGCCCTGTCCGGGAGCGCCCAGTGGCGTCTCATCCATGCCGGCCCCGGCGTCGGCGTCTTCCCCCTTCAGCCGCTCAACCTCGCCGTCCGCCAGCCGCGCTTCGTCGATGCGGGGAAAAAGGACGCCCTCGTCGCCGATTTCGACGGCTCCGACCCCGGCCTGCTGGTCGAGCGGCCCGGCGAGCATGCCGTCGCCTTCGACTGGAGCGCGCGCGGCGAGCCCGGCCCGGACGGGCCGCGCTTTCACCTCGAAGCGCCCCCGTGCGCCGTCGCCTCCCTGGAACTGGAGTTGCCGGAGGACCGCGCCGTGAGCGCCGAGGGCTGCGCCGTCAGCGGGCCGCACGCCGCCGAGGCCGCCGACCGCCGCCTGTGGAAGATCGTCTTCTCCGGCCGCCGTTCCCTTGACCTCAAGGTGCGCCGCCTGGCTCGCTCCGGCGACGCCCCCGTCATCCTGGTCCGCCGCCTGCACGCGGCGCAGACGCTCACGCCCGACGCCGTCGAGGCCGAGTTCACGGCCGACGTCGAGGCGCCGCGCGGCCAGGCCCGGACGCTCACCTTCTTTTGCGACCCGGTGCTGCGCCCTTACGAAGTCTTCGCCCCTCACCTCGCCGGCTGGCAGCTGTGGCCGGGGGCGGCGCCCGGCGCGCCGCTGGCGCTGGTCCTGACGTTCGCGGCCCCGCTCTCCTCCGGCACGGTCGTCGTCCGCTGCGCCGCCCCGCTGGCCTCGGGGACCGGGACGACGGCCGACGCCCAGCCGTGGACGTCCCCCTGGCTGCGCCTCGACGGCGCCGCGCCCGGCGGCGAGGAACTGACGCTCACCGTCCATCCCGACGTCGCCCTCGAAGCCTGGAGCGCCGGCGGTTTCCGACTCGTGAGCGCGTCCGCCGGGCCGTCCGGCCAGGTCCTCGAACTCGCCGGCGGGCTGCTCGACGCCTCGGCGCGGCCGTCGGCGCGGGTGCGCGTCCAGGGGACCGACTTCCGCCTCCGCCAACAGACCTGGTGGCGCGTCAACCCGGACGGCCCTCTGCTGACGTCACGGGTCTCTTACGAGGTTCTTCGCGGCCGCCTGTTCGCCCTGGCCCTCGCCCTGCCGCCGGACTACGCGGTGGAGGGCGTCCAACTCCAGCCGGCCGCCTTGCTGCGCGGCTGGGACGTGCGCCCCGAAGGCGGACGACCGACGCTCGTGGTCCACCTGAGCCAACCGCTGACGCCGCCCGGCGGGGAGGGGAAGCCCGACGGGGCGGGGCGGCCGCGCCTGGACGTCCAGCTGCGCGCCCGGCCCGCGCCGCCGGCCGGCCCGCTGACGTTCGCCTTCCCGGACGTCGCCCCGGTGGGCGCCCAGGCGCGCGAGGGCGGGCTCGCGGTCGACATCGAGGAGCAGCGCTACGAGGGCGTCGTCAGCGAGGCGCCGCCCGCGCCCGGCCCGCCGCGCGAGGAAGGCCCGTGGGGCACGCAGGTTCCGGAGTTCTACTACCCCTATCGAGGGCGAGTGCCGCGGGGGAGCATCACGCTGCGCCCGCTGCCGCCGCAGCTGCGCGTCCGCTGCGCGAGCAGCGTCGTCCTCGCCGCCGGCCGCGCCGCCGCCGAGACGACGCTGCAGATTCAGGCCGACGCCGGCGCCGCCGCCGCGCTCGACGTCCTGGTGTCGGCCCCGGTCGTCGGCAAGTGGGAGTGGAAAACGCCGGGCGGCGCCGGGGTGACGGCCTTCGAGCCGCTGCCGGGGCGCGAGGCGGCCGCTCACCTGCACGCCCTGGCGGCGCGCGACCCGGTCGGCGCCGCCGCCCTGCTGGCGGCGCGGCCGCGCGGGGAGTGGCGCCGCCTGGTGCTGGCGCGGCCGCTCGGACCGCGCGAGTCGGTCACGCTGCGGGCGACCTACGAGGTGCCGCGCACGCCCGAGGGAGATCGCTGGGAAGTGCCGCTCGTGACCGTCCCGGCGGCGGCGCGCGTGGAAGGAGAGGTGGTGTTGCACCTGGCCGGCGCCAACCGCGTGCAGGTCGAGACCTACGGGCTGCGCGAGGCGCCGGGCGGCGGGCGCGGGCGGGCGACGCCGCCGTGGCGCACGTTCCGCTACGGCGCACCTCCCGTCGCGCTGACGGTGCGCGGGCAGTCGGCCGACGCCGACCGCGCCGCCGAGGCGTCCGTCGACCGCGCCGCCCTCACCACGGCCGTCCGGGCCGACGGCCGACTCGTCCACCACTACCGCTTCCGGGTGTGGAACTGGCTCGAGCAGTCGTTCGCCGTGCGCCTGCCGGCCGGCGCCCGCCTCCTCGCCGCCAAGGTCGACGGCGTCTGGCTCGACCGCGTACCTTCCGGCGCGGAGGACGACGGCGCCCGCGAGGTGCGGCTGCCGGCGCCGGACCGCTCCGCCGTGCCCGAGCCGCCGCGCCGCTTTGAACTGCTCTACGCCACCGAACGCTCCGCGTGGAGCCTCGGGGCGCGGCTGGAGGCGCCCGCCCCGGCGCTGCCGGTCGAGCCGATCGCCTTCCGCCGCGTCTGGCGCCTGCCGCCCGGCGTGCTGCCCCTGGGCGACGCCGACTTCCGCCCCGTGCCCGGCTCCCCCGACGCGCCGGCGCGCGACGAGCGTGTGCGGCGCCCGTTCGGCCTCGGCCAACTGGCGGCACTGACACACTGGCCCCTCGCCTTCGACGAGTGGGAGGGGCTCCAGAGGCGGCAGTTGACCCAGGCCGGCGCGCGGACGGCCGGCGAGGTCGGCCGCAAAGCCACGTTCGGCGAGGCCCTGGAGGCGCTGACCGGCGACCACCCCGACGAGGCGGCCGCGCTGGTCCTCGACGCCGCCGCGCTGGAGGAGGCCGGCCTGACGCCGACGACGCCGCTGCCCCCCGCGGATCGGGACGGCGTCCCGTTCTGGCAGGCGCTCGGCCTGGTCCACGTCCCCTGCCGCGCCGCCCCCCTCCTGACGACGCGGCGCCAGAGCGACGACTGGCGCGGCGGGGCCGGCGACTTGCCCGCCGACGTCGAGGAGGCCGTGGCCGAGGCGGTCGGGCGCGGGCACGACGTCTCGGGCCGCTTCCGCCGCGCGTCCGCGTGGGCACGCCACGGGGTCGGCGAGGCCGGGGGCGAGGACCGCCGCTGCCTCCCGAGTACATTGGCCCTCGGCGAGGTCGAAATCGCGGGCGGCACCGAGTGGGAGCCGGTGGTGGGCCGCGGCGACGGCGACGTCCTCACCGTGGTCCGCCCCGACGCCGTCGCCGTCGCGGGGATGCTCCTGGCCGGGCTGATGCCGCTTGCCTTCTTGGGGCTGCGCGGCCGGCCGGCGCGGGCGCGTCTTGCCTTCCTGCTGATCTGGCTGGCGGCGGCGGGGCTCGGCGTCCTATGGCTGCCACAGGCGCTGGAGGACCTGGCCTGGTGGCCGCTCCTCGCCGGCACCGGCGTCGCCCTGGCCTGGCACCTGTGGGCAGCGGGGCGCGCGGATGCTCCGGCGGATCGGCCTTCCGGCTCGTCGCCGGGGCGCGGCGCCGTCGTCGCGGGCACGCTGGCCCTGGCCCTGCTCGCCGGGCGGAGCGGGCATTCGGCGCCGCCGCCCGGCGCGACGGCGCCCGTCACCGTCCTCGTCCTGCCCGCCTCGGCCGACGGCGCCGAGGGGGCGAGCGCCCTGGTGCCGGCGGACTTCCTCAAGCAGGTCGACGCGCTGGCCCGCCGCGCCCCCGGTGTGCCGCGTGGCGCCGCTCTCGTCGCCGCCGACTACGCCGGCCGGGCGGACGCCGACGAGGTCGAGTTCGAGGCCGACTTGCTCGTCCACGCCTTCGAGGCCGACCCGCCGCCGCTCGCCCTCCCCTTCGCCGGCGTCCGCCTGCTCGACGACGGCCTGCTCGACGGCGTCCGCGCCTATGTCGTGCCGGCGCGGCCGCCGCGAACGGGTTACCTTGTGACAGTCGACAAGCCGGGGGCACACCGGCTGCGGCTGCGCTTCCGCGTGCCGGTGCGGGCCACCGGCGTCGAGCGGGAGGTGCAGCTCACGGTGCCGCGCGCGGTGCAGACGCGCGTCACGTCGCTGGCGCTCCCGCCGGGGGCGGCCGGCTTCCGGGCGCTGGTCCGCCAGGGCGAGGAGGCCGCCGACAAGGGGGGCTATCGCGTCGAGGTCGGCCGCGTCACCGCCCCACTCCACTTCCGCTGGCGCCAGGAGTCCGCCGCCGCGACGCCCGCGCCGCCGCGCGTCCGCGAAGCCTACTTGTGGGACCTGCGCCCGGAAGGCGCCGCCCTGGAAGCGGTCCTGCACTACGACGCCGGCGCGGGCGCCCTGACGACGGCGGAGATCGAGTTGCCCGAGTTGCTCGACGTCCGCGCCGTCGCCGCCCGCCCGGCCGGCGTCGGCGGCTCCGCCGTCGTCAAGGACTGGGGCGTGACCGTCGCGGAGGGACGACATCTGTTGCATCTGGAATTCCAGACGCCCGTCAGCGGCGGCGCTTACGTTCTGCTCGACCTCGTGCCGCGCCGGCCGCTCGGCGGGCTGGCAACACTGCCGCTGCCCGAGCCGCGCGGCGTCCGGGCGGGCGCCGGCACACTCGCCTACCGCGCCGACGGCGTCGAGGCTCGCCCCGCCGGGTCGACCAACCTCCAGGAGCCGCGCCTGCCGGAGCGCGACCGCGAGGCGCTGCGCGGCTTCCTCGACCTGTGGCGGGCGGGCCGTGAGGCGGCGCCGACGTTCACCGCGGCCTACGGCTTCCGGCGCGGCCTCGGGGCGCCGTCGCTGCGACTTCACCTGGGCGTGGCGGCCGCGGCGGCGGAAGTGACGCAGCAAGTCGTCTGGCAGGTGGGCGAACGCCAGGCCGAATTCCGCGCCACGGCGTCCGTCAAGATGACCGAGGGCGGGCTCGCGCTCGCGGAGTGGAACGTGCCCGAAGGCGTCGTCGTCATGCGCGTCGGCGGCGTCGGCGACCCGGTGCGGCACTGGTCGCGTGCCGGCTCCCGCGTGCAGGCGTGGCTCCAGCGGATGGGCGCCGAGGTCGAACTGGAACTGCTCGGCTGGAAGGAGGTGGCCGCCGACACGTCGGGGCCGCGCTTCGACCTGCCGGCCGTGACCCTGACCTCTCCCGCCGCGCCGCCGCCGCTCGTTCGCCTGCGCGGCGAGGGGGACTGGGCGCTCGACCCGCTGGAGACGGCGACGCTGGCGCCGCCGGCGGAGGCGCCCGCGTCGGATCGCGAGTCGGCGTACCAGGCGCGCGTGACCGACTACGGCGGACGCTTCCGCGTGCGCCGGGCGGCGACGGAGTTCGAGGGCCGTGTGCTGACCACCGTCAGCATGAGGGACCGCGAGCTGACGTTCACGTCCGTCGCGGAGTTGCGGTCGCGCCGCGGCGACCTGCGCTCAGTGCCGCTGCGCCTGCTGGGCTGGGACGGCGAGGCGGAACTGATCGAGCCGCGCGGCGCGCGCGAGCCGCGCCGCGGCGGCGCCGAGCGGACCTGGGTCGTGGAGCCGGAGTCGGGCGCGGGGTCGGTGCGCCTGACCCTGACCGGCGTGCTGCGCAAGCCGGAGGAGGCGGGACACCGTCTGCCGGTGCCGGAGGTGACCGTCCCCGGCGCCGCGTGGCTGGAACAGTGGGTCGCCGTCGTCGGCCCGGACCTGACGGCGGAGGGGCCGCAGCGGCTCCAGGCGGTGGCGCCGGGGACGCCGGCGTGGGACGAGGCGCGGCGGGCGTGGCCGGCAGAGGCGGAGCGGCTGCGCGGCGCCGCGCTGTGGAAGGCGGACGGGGACGGCTGGTCGCTGCGCCTGGCGCCGCGGCCGCGCCCGGCCGACGCGCCGGCGGTGCGCCTGTTCCTGACGGAGGTGTCGGCGGCGGTCGTCGACGGGCGCCACTGGGTCCACAAGGCCGCCTGCTGGCTGACGCACGAGGCCAACACCGACCTCAACGTCACGCTCCCGAAAGGGGCGCGCGTGCTGGCGGTCGCCGTGGACGGCCTGGCGGTAACGCCGTTGCAGGCCGAGCCGCGGAGCCTGTGGGTGCCGCTGCCCGGCGCCGCCGGCGCCCGCCGCGTGCGGCTGCGCTGGGAGTTCGACGCCGGCGCCGAGGCACTGGAGCGGCCGCGCCTGGAGCGGCCCGAGTTTCCGGGCGTCGCCGACGGCCCCGTGGCCTGGTCGCTGCACGTCCCCGCGGACTACGCGGCCTCCGTGGGGGCGGCGGGGCTGACGCCCTCCGGAGGCGCCGGACTCGACCTGGCGCGGGCCGAGGCGCAGCAGCGGCTCAGCGCCGCCCTCGTCGAGGCGGCGCGCGGCGGCCCGGTCCCGCCGGCGCTGGCGGCGCTCCAGCAGCGCTTCTACCGCCTGTGCCGCTACGCCGCCGCGGCGCGGGCCGCCTCACGCCTGGAGCCGGCGGTCAGCCCGGACGGGAAGGACTTCGAGGATTGGTTGGAAGACATGCGCGAGCGCAACCGCGAGCTGGCGCGCGGGCACGACTTCGAGGGTTTGCGCGCCGAGGCGGAGCGGCAGGCGCGCGCGGCGCCGCCGGCCGTTCCGGGGGCCGACGTGCCGGAACTGGCGGGGGTCGGCATGACGCAAGCGCCGGGGCCGCGCGGCGACCTGCTGCCGGCGAGCGGCGCGCCGCTGTCCTGGCTGGGCGGCGCCGCGGCGCCGGCGCCGCGCGTCGTCTTGACCTCGCTCCAGGAGGCGCGGACGCGGCGAGCCCTGGGCACGTCGGCGCTGCTGGGGCTGCTGCTCCTAGCGGTGTGGGTGCTGTCGCGCTACCCGGCGGGCCTGGCGCGGGCGCGGGCCTTCTGGCCGGAGGAATTGGTCCTCCTCGGCCTCCTCGGCTGGCAGACCTACGGCCCGGCCTGGCCGTTCGCGTTCCTGGTGGTTCTCGGCGTCGTGGCGCGGCTGACGCATCTGGGCAGGGCGCTCCTGGCCAGGGTGCAGCGGCCCGTGGCGGCGCCGGCGGGCGGCGCCGAGCCGCGCTCGGCGGTGAAGGGGACGTAACAACTTCGGCCATTCTCCCCTCTCCCCTTTGGGGAGAGGGGTCGGGGGTGAGGGGTGAAGCCTCTTGCGGGTTGGGGGGGGGGGGGGGGGGGG
>JBBROG010000266.1:0-11008 GCA_038229635.1 Gemmatales bacterium | reverse complement strand
CTTGCGGCTTCGCACTCGTCTCAGGACGAGTGCGAAGCCGCAAGCGGCGCTTCGGGCTGGTGCGTTTTTCCACCCTGGAATATACTGCCGCGCGACGCCTTCCTTGCCCGCGACGAAAGGACGCTTCGCGTGCCCGACCCCCGGCTGACGCCCGCCTACCTCACTTCGCGGGGCCGCGCCTACCACGCCGACGCCCTCGACGTGCTGCGCCGCACCCCCGCCGACTCCGTCAGCCTCGTCTTCACCTCGCCGCCGTTCGCCCTGCGCCGCCAAAAAGCCTACGGCAACGTCACCCCCGCCGAGTACGCCGACTGGCTCTGCCCCTTCGCCGAGGAGATCCACCGCGTCTTGTGCCCCGACGGCAGCTTCGTCATGGACCTCGGCGGCGCCTGGAACCGCGGCAGCGGCACGCGCTCCCTTTACCAGTACGAACTCATTATCCGCCTCTGCAAGGTCTTCCATCTCGCCCAGGAGTTTTACTGGTACAACCCGAGCAAGCTGCCGACGCCGGCGGAGTGGGTGACGATCCGCCGCACGCGCTGCAAGGACGCGGTCAACATGCTCTGGTGGCTGTCGAAGACGCCGGAGCCGCAGGCCGACAACCGGCGCGTGCTGAAGCCGTACAGCCGCTCGATGAAGCGGCTGCTGCGCGACGGCTACGACGTGGCGACGCGGCCGTCGCAACACGAGATCGGCCCGCACTTCCGCCGCGACAACGGCGGCGCGATCCCGCCGAACCTGCTGGAAGTCCCCAACACGCGCTCGCGCGACGACTACTTCCGCGACTGCCGCGCGGCCGGGCTGCCCATCCACCCGGCGCGCTTCCCGGCGGCGCTGCCCGAGTTCTTCATCCGCTTCCTGACGGAGCCCGGCCAACTCGTCCTCGACCCCTTCGCCGGCAGCAACGTCACCGGCCGGGTCGCCGAGACGTTGGAGCGGCGCTGGGTCGCCGTCGAGATCAACGGCGATTACGTCGCCGGCTCGCGCTTCCGCTTCCCCGCCGCCGTCGCTACGGGCGGCCGGCCCGAGAGCGCAGCAGGTTGAGATGGCGCGAAAAGCGCTCCTCCAAGTGCGCGTTGACGTTGCCCAGGAAGGCGACGTCGCCGAGCGAGACGCTGCGGCCGTTCGACAGCGTGGCGTCCTTCTTCGCAAGCAGCCGCGCCAACTCGTCCAGGGCGGCGCGCACCTGGTCGAGCCGGGCGTTGACCGCCGGCCCGCGCGTGGCGTCGCCGAGGCCCCAGAAGCCGCAGGCGTCGCCGAACGTCAATTCCAACTTACGCCCCTCCTGATACTTCTCGAAGGCGCCCGACCGCCACAGGGCGGTGAGGAATTTCTCATGCTCGCCCGCGACGCGGCGAACCTCCACGACAGGGACGGCGGCGACCGGCTCGGGAGCCTCGTCGCCGTGCAGGATGCGGCGGACGACCTGCCGGCCGTCGCAGGTGAGGGCGTACAACTTCTGCCCGACCTTGGCGAGCCAGCCGCGCCCGGCGAGGCCCTTGACGCCCATGATGCTCGACAGCACCTTGTTCGAGTCGGGGTACAGGTCGGCGTACCCCTTCAGGCCGAAGGTACGCGGGTACTTTCGCCAGGCGGCCACGATGAGCGCCTCGGCGCTGAACGGCGATTGCCCTTCTACCTCCAGGGAGAGCGCGGCCAGCAGGATTTTCTCGGGGACGGTACATTCGGCGACGGTGCTCAAGTTGCTTCTCATTCGATGTGGAATGAAACAGGAGCGCCAACCCGCCGCTCATTCTCTCAGCTGCCGGCGGGCGCTGACAAACCCATTTGCCCTCGGACGGCCCGAGACGGCGGACGAGGCGCCGCGCCAGCCGCTACGACCCGCGCGGGCCAAAAGGGCCCGGGACGCGGCCCTTGATGCGCCGGCGGGGTTGGGCCATACTGAGCAAAGCGACATTATTGGCTTTCAGGGCAAGATACGTTCATGGACCATTTTTCCTACCGCAATCGTATCCTCCACTGCGAGGACGTCCCCGTCCCGGCGCTGGCCGAGAAGTACGGCACGCCGCTGTACGTCTACAGCAAGGCGACGCTCCTGCACCACCTCGGCGAGTTGCGGCGCGCCTTCGCGCCGGCCGACCCGCTCATCTGCTACAGCATCAAGACGAACGCCAACGTCCACATCGCCCGCCTGATGGGCGAACACGGCGCCGGCTTCGACGTCACCAGCGCCGGCGAACTGTACCGCGCCCTCAAGGCCGGCGCGAAGGGGCCGCAGATCGTCTTCGCCGGCGCCGGCAAGACCGAGGCGGAACACCGCTACGGCCTCGAGAGCAACGTCCTGATGTTCAACGTCGAGAGCGAGGCCGAGCTGCACGCGCTCGCCCGCGCCGCCGGGGCGATGGGCCGTGTCGCGGCGGTCGCCTTGCGCGTCAACCCGGACCTGCCGCCGAAGACGCACGCCAAGACCGATACCAGCGTCAAAGGCGTCAAGTTTGGGCTCGATATCGACACGGTTCTCGAAGTTGCCGGGGGCGTCGTGGGCAACCCAAACGTTATGATCAAGGGGCTGCACATGCACCTCGGCTCGCCGATCCTGTCGAGCGAGCCGTACCGCCAGGGCGTCGCCAAGGGGCTGACGCTGATCGAGAAGCTGCGCGGGCAGGGGCACCCGATCGAGTACCTGAACATGGGCGGCGGCTTCGGCATCCACTACCGCAAGCAGGAGGCTCTCCCGGCCGACGCCTTCGCCGAGGTCATCCTGCCGGCGGCGGCGCAGGCGAAGTGCAAGCTCATCCTGGAGCCGGGCCGCTTCATCGTCGGCAACGCGGGCTTGCTGGTGAGCCGCGTCATTTACACGAAGGACTCGGGCGGCAAGCACTTCACGATCCAGGACGCCGCCATGAACGACCTGATTCGTCCGACGCTGTACGACGCCTTCCACCGCATCTGGCCGGTGGCGCCCGCCGCCGGGCTGCCGGCCCCGCCGGAGGACTACGAGGCCGACATCCCCGGCACGGTCGTGCAGGACGTCGTCGGCCCGGTGTGCGAGTCGGGCGACTTCCTGGCCAAGGGGCGCCGCCTGCCGCCGCTCGGGTCCGGCGACCTGCTGGCGACGTTCAGCGCCGGCGCTTACGGCATGGCCATGAGCAGCAACTACAACGGCCGGCCGCGCGCCGCCGAGGTACTCGTCGACGGCGCCACGCCCCGCCTGATCCGCCGCCGCGAGACGCTCGAAGACCTGGTTCGCCCGGAACTGGAAGTATGAAAATAGTACTGAGTACTGAGTACTGCGGAGATCCCCCTATGCCACGATCCGCCATCCGCTTCGCGATAGGTGTCGCGTTCCTGGCCGCCCTGCTGGCTCGTGCCCCGGCCCAGGACAAGCCCGACAAACCCGACAAGCCGAAGGAACTTCCTCGCGAGGAGTACCGCGAGTTCTTCAAGACGCCCGAGACCGTCGCCGACTTCTGGACCGCCCTGCAATTCGAGATGGAGCTAGGGCGCCACGAACTCGCCGCCAAGCTCCTGCACGGCCTCGTCGGCCGCAAGCCGACCGACGAGGAGTTGCTGCGGCTCGAAGAGAAAGAGGGCAGTCTTTCTCCCTTCCTGCGCCTGCGCTCCGTGCCGCGCTGGTCCGACGACAAGGCCGTCCACGACCAGGCCGTCAAGGACGCCGACGAACTCGCCCAGCGCATCAACGAGGCGCTGCAAAAGCTCCTCGGCGACAAGAAGCGCATCGCCCGCCTCATCAAGGACCTCACCGGCGACCGGGAGGAGAAAGCCTTCGCCGCCAAGGAACTGTACCGCTCCAAGGCGCTGGCCGTGCCGCAGCTAGTCGAGGCGCTGCGTCCGGCGACCGGCGAGGAGCGCGAGGTGATCCTGAACCTGTTGCCGCGCCTGTCGCGCGACACCGTGCCGCCGCTCGTCGCCGCCCTCGACATTCCCGACGAGGGCCTGCGCCTCGACCTGATCGACGTCTTCCTCAAGCGCGCCGAACCCGCCACGGCGGCGGACCTGTGGTATCTCGCCGGCTCGCCGAAGTCGTCGCCGGCCGTCCGCACCCGCGCGACGCGCGCCCTGGCGGCGCTCCTCGCCCGCCCCGTCGACGCGCTGGTGCCGGCGCCCCTCGCCCTGACGCGCGAGGCGGAGCGCTATTATCGCCATCAAATCACTTTCCCCAACCCCGCTCAGGTGGCCGTGTGGCGCTGGGACAGCAAGGAACTCGTGCAGGGCTGGCCCGGCTTGCCGACCGTCAGCGCCAGCCGCGCCGAGGAGTATTTCGGCCTGCGCTTCGCGCGCCAGGCTCTCGACATCGACCCGGCGTACGCGCCCGCGCAGGAGATGTTCCTGAGCGTGGCGCTGGACAAGGCCGTCGAGCGCGCCGGCGTCGACCAGCCGCTCGCCAAGGCGTCGCCCGAGGTGGCCGAGCTGCTCGCCACCGTCAACCCGGATCTCGTGGTGCGCGTCCTCGACAAGGCGCTGGCCGACCGCCGCGCCAACGTCATCGTGGGCGCCGTGCGAGCGCTCGGCGACCTGAAGGACGCCCGCGCCGTCCGACCGAGCGGGGCCGGCGACCCGCCGCTCGTGCGGGCGATCAACTACCCCGACCGGCGCGTCCAAATGGCCGCCGCCGAGGCGCTGCTGCGCGTCCCCGCCGAACCGTCGGCGACCACGGCTGGCCGCGTCGTCGACGTGCTGCGCCGCGCCGTCGCCGCCGAGCCGGCGACGAAGGGGAAGCCGAAGGTCCTCGTCGGCTTCGCCACCGACGCGCTGAACGAGCGTGCCGCGAAGGCGCTGCAAGCCGCCAGCTACGAGGCGGTGACCGTCCGCACCGGCCGCGAGGCGCTGAAGCGCCTGGAGTCCGCCGCCGACATCGACGCCCTGCTCATCGACACGGCGCTGCCCGACCCCGGTCTGCCGTCGCTGCTGGCCCAACTCCGGGCCGGCGTCGGCTACGGACGGCTCCCTCTTTGGCTGGTGCTGCCGGGCGAAACGCAGGAGAGCCTTCGCCGGCAGCGCTACGAACTCGACCGGCGTCTGAGCGACTTCCGCACGGTGCGGCGCGACCTTGTCGCCGAAAAAGCGCGCACGCAACTGGCCCTGGAGCGGTCGCGGGAGCAGGTCAAGTCCGACGCGATCCGCCAGCAGATCGACCTCCTCGGCCAGCAGCTCACGTCCTACGGGGCCGATCAGGAAACCGCTTTGCGGGCGCAGGCTCGCTCCCTGGAGCAAGACCAGCTGACGGCGCCGCGCGACCGGGAGTTGAGCCTGACGCGCCTGATCGAGCGCTACCCGAACGTGTGGCTGCTGCCGCAGTCGGCGGCGCTGACCGCCACGGCGCTCAAAGACGTCCTCGGCCCGCAGCTCGCCGACAGCGCCAGCAAACCGCTGACCGACGCCGAGCGCAAGGAGTTCGCAGAGCGTTCGCTGGCCTGGCTGGCCCGCGCCGCCCGCGGCGAACTGCCCGGCTACGACATCCGCCCCGCCGAAGGCGCGCTCTACGCGGCCTTGCGCGCGGAGGGGCTGAGCGAGGAAGCGGTCAAGTCGGCCGTCGAGGCGGTCGGACGGCTGCCGCTGCCGAAGGCTCAGACGGAACTCTCCGCCGTGGTCCTCGACGCCAAGCGGCCGGTCGCGGTGCGCTCGGCGGCGGCGGCGGCGCTGCAGCGTCACGTCCAGCAACACACCTCGGCGCTGACCGCGGCGCAGGTGCGGGCGCTGGAGAACCTCGTCGCCGAGCCGAACCTCGACGCGGGACTGCGGACCAGCGTCGCCCTGGTGATCGGCAGCACGCGGCCCGACGCTCGCGTCACCGGCGAGCGGCTCAAGGGCTTCGACCCGCGGCCGAAGCCGGCGCCCAAGGATGGGAAGGGCGCCGAGCCGAAGGACGAGAAATGAGGAGAACCGGCCTGGAGCGCGAGCGAGGACTGTTTTCGCTCGCACTCCGGGCCGGCCGTTTCCTCTCGCCGGACACGGCCCTCATACACTTCCGTTCTTCATCGCGGCGCGGAATTCGGCCCAACTGGAGGCTCCCAAGGCGACACGGAACCATCTGTCGAGGGTGTTCAGGTCATTGGTCCCCTCGACCGCGAGACGGATTTCTTCAGGGACCGGGGCCGGCAGCTTCGCTTGGAGCGCCGTGAATAGGTACTCTCGCCGAGCTTTGACCAGGCCCTTCTGTTCCCCTTCCCGAAGCCAACCGCTGATGTACATCGACTCTTTCATCTCCCACCCCTCCAGGGCGCGTTGCCAGTTGATCGTCTCGCGCGTCAGTTCCGCGAAGACGAGGGCCTGATCGCGATAGGCCGTCAGTGTCCGGTAGGGGCGTGAAACCGCGCGCGAGAGTCGTTAGTGCGAGGACAAGGGACGTATTGTTCGTGTCGTCGGAGCCGCGCACGGAGCGTACTCGCGGAGTAAGCGGCCCGAAGCCGCCGAAAGGCCGCTTACTCCGCTGCGCTGCGTGCGCGGCTCGGACGAACAACACGTCCCTTGACCCCGCACTAAACCCGCGCCCCGTCGAGTACCTCGCGCACCTTCCCCGCCAGTTCCTCCGTGGTGAACGGCTTCTGGAGGAAGGCGACGTCCTGGTCGAGGACGCCGTGCCGCAGGATGGCGTCGTCGGTGTAGCCCGAGAGGAACAGCACTTTCAGGTCGGGCCGCTCCGCCGTCAGACGGTCGGCCAATTCGCGACCGTTCACATGCGGCATGACCACGTCGGTCAACAGCAGGTCGATGTCCCGCGTACCCTGCCGCCAGAGGCGCAGCGCGTCGCGCCCGTCGCACGCCTCCAGGACGTGATACCCCTTGCGCCCCAGCACCTGCCCGGCGAGTGAGCGCACCGCGTCGTCGTCCTCGACCAGCAAGACCACCTCGCGGCCGCCCGGATCTTTCCCCGCAGTCGCGGCGAGCGGAGCGGGCGGCGCCGCGGCGGCGCGCGGCAGGTAGATCTTGAACGTGGTGCCGCGGCCCGGCACGCTGTCGACCGTGATATAGCCCTCACTCTGCTTGACGATGCCGTAGACCGTCGCCAGGCCCAGGCCGGTCCCCCGGCCGGGCTCTTTCGTCGTGAAGAACGGCTCAAAGAGATGCGCCCGCGTCGCCTCGTCCATGCCGCAGCCGGTGTCGGTCACCGCGAGGACGACGTATGGCCCCGGCTGGACGCGGAAGTGATTACCGTCGATGCTCACTCCCAGATCGACGTTAGCCGTCGCCAGGCGCAGCTCGCCGCCGTCGGGCATGGCGTCGCGGGCGTTGACGGCGAGGTTCATCAACACCTGCTCGAGTTGCCCCACGTCGGCCCGCGTCGGCCGCAGGTCGGCGGCCAGCGCCGCCGTCATGCGCACGTCCTCGCCGATCAGGCGGCACAGCATCTTCTCCATGCCGCCGACGACGTCGTTCAGGTTGACCACGCTCAGGGCGAGCATTTGACGGCGGCTGAAGGCGAGCAGCTGGCGCGTCAGGCCGGCGGCCCGCGCCCCCGCCTCGCCGACCTCCTGGAGCATCGCCCGCGCCGGGTCGTCGCCGGGCAAGCCCGTCAGCAGTAGCTCGGTCGTGCCGTTGATGACCGTCAGCAGGTTGTTGAAGTCGTGGGCGACGCCGCCGGCGAGACGGCCGATCGCCTCCATCTTCTGCGCCTGGCGGAACTGCTCTTCCAGCCTCTTTCGCTCCGTGATGTCGCGTGTGGCGCAGAGGACCTCGTCGCCGGCCGGCCCCCCGGCGAGCAGGCGGGCCTTGGTTTCGACCCACGCCTCGGAGCCGTCCTTGCGGCGCACGCGCAGGACGACCGTCGGCGCCGAGCCGGTGCCGACTGCCGCGGCCAAGACCTCGCGGGCACGGGGGACGTCGTCGGGGTGGACGACGTCGAAGCCGGACCGGCCGAGCAACTCGTCCGGGGTATGGCCGAGGATGGCCGTCGCGGCGGGCGAGGCGTACAAGAAGTTGCCCGCGAGGTCGTGGCGGCTGATCATGTCGCCGACGTGGTCCGCGAGGAGGCGGTAGCGGGCCTCGCTGACGCCCAGGGCCTCCTCCGTCCGCTGGCGCTCGCCGACGGCGGCGGCGAGCAGCAGCGCGGTGACGGCGAGGGCGGCGAGGAACAGGTCGAGGCTGAGGAGGCTCGCCAGCGGCAGTTCGCGGTGGAACGGCCCCAGGTCGCGCACGACGGCCGCGAGGGCGGCTCCCGCCAGGAAGAGGATCGCCGACGACGCCCCGCGCCGGCCGACCGAGGCGAGGCGGGCGACGCGGAGGCGACCCGGCGCGGGCCGTGCCTGAGGTGCGGAGGAGAGAGGGCCGGTGGCCATGCGTTCGTCCCTGGTCCGGATAGCAACACTCGCGGCATGAGGAAAGCGGCATACGACTCCGAGGTGTTATCGAGGCAGGTACGACCGGACTTGCCCCCCGCTTGCGGTTTTGCGCCCGCACGGCACGACGCGGGCGCGAAACCGCAAGCGGAGGATCTACTTCCGCCCGAGCATGCGGTCGAGCGAGTCGGACGTCTGGTAGACGAGCGCCTCGGGGTAGTGCGGGTAGGGGTGGAAGTACTCGAACGTGAGGTAGCCTTTGTAGCCGACCTTGTCGAGCGCCTCCAGGACCGCCGGCCAGTTCGTCGTGCCGTCGAGCAGCGGGCGGAACGACTCCAGCGAGAAGTCGGTCCCCTTCTTCGTGTACTCCTTGAAGTGGATGTTCTTGATCCGCGATCCGAGGACGGAAACCCAGTGCTCGGGGAACTGGAACATCATGATGTTGCCGGTGTCGAAGTGGGCGCGGACGCGCTCGCTCTTGAAGCCGTCGATGAAGGCGCTCATCTCGAACGGCGTCATCAGGTAGCCGTTAAAGAAGATGTTCTCGATGTTCAGCGAAACGCCGAGCTTCTCCGCGAGGGGGACGAGCTTGGCGACGGCCTCCTTGGCGCGGGCGTCGCAGACGTCGTTCGGCACCGGGTCGTGGTCCTTCAGCCAGGGGATGTGGACGGCGCCGGGGACGACGAGGAGGTTGTCGGTGCCGAGGTCGTGAGCCGCCCGCGTCATCTTCATGGCCAGTTCCAGGCCGCGCTGGCGCGTCTTCGGGTCGTTCGCGGCGAACGAGTACGGCCAGAAGAGGAACGAGCACAGCCCGCTGACGGCGATGCCGACCTCGTCGGCCATTTTGCGGATGGCCTGAAACTCCTTCGTGCCGGCCTTCGGCGACAGGTCGTTGTCGAGGTCGTAGTTGAGTTCGATGCCGTCGAAGCCGGCGTCCTTGGCGAGCTGTAAGCACTCCTTCAAGGACATGCGGTCGGGGTAGGGGAAGGCCCAGAGGTTGATCGACTTCTTCATGTCGTAGCGCTTCGGCGAGGCGCGGCGCGGGTCGGGCTTGCGCTGTTCGGCCTCGGCCGGCGGCGCGAGGGCGGCGGCGAGGGCGGCGCTCAGGGCGGAGCGGCGAGTCACGGCGGGCGGCGTCGGGTCGGTCGGCATGGCTTGTTCCTCCACGGGCGGACGACGTCCCCACTTTGTCCGCCGCGAGCCGTGCGGTCAACCGGAATCGGGGTGACGTCGTTGCCAACCGAGGGGGAGCGCGTAGAATCCCCGCAACGCTCGCCCCCCGCCGCACCCTTCGACCCGGACCGGCCCATGAATTACCGCTATTTTCCCGCCACTTTTCTCCTTATTTTGAGCGCGGCCGTCGCCCGCGCCGGCGAGGCCGGTTGGATCGACCTCGCGCGCGGCCCGAAGGGGCTCGACGCCTTCGAGGCTCCGACCGACGAGTGGGTCATCGCCGGCGACGTGACCCTGGACGGCAAGAACCCGAAGCTCTTGGCGGCGAAACCGGGCGAGGGGACGCTGGCGCCGCGCTCCGGCAACCGCGCGCGCGACCTCGTCACCCGGCGGCGGTTCGTCGACCTGGAGGTACACGTCGAGTTCCTGATCGGCAAGGGGTCGAACTCCGGCGTGAAGATGATGGGGCTGTACGAAATCCAGATCGCCGACACGGCCGGCAAGAAGGAGTTGACCGGCTCCGACTGCGGCGGCGTCTACCCGCGCGGCGAAGAACTCCCGCGCTATCACGTCATCGACAGGGGCTTTCCGCCGCGCGTCAACTCGGCCCGGCCCGCCGGCGAATGGCAATCGCTCGACATTATCTTTCGGGCGCCGCGCTTCGGCGCCGACGGCAAGAAGACGGCCAACGCGCGCTTCCTCAAGGTGGTGCTGAACGGCCAGACGATTCACGAAGACGTCGAGGTGCTATACCCGACCGGCGGCGCCTGGCGGCTGATGAAGGAAGTGCCGAGCGGGCCGCTGCTGCTCCAGGGCGACCACGGCCCCGTCGCGTTCCGCAACGTCCGCGCCCGGCCGCTTTGACCCCGCGCGCGCCTCTTGCTAGAATCAGCCTGTCGTCCGGCACGGCCTCCCCGCGGCCGGCGCCGGGCCGCTCCACGCGAAGGGGTCGCACGCACCGCCATGACGTATGCCGGCCTGCACCTGGTGTCGTACTTCAAGCGATTCAAGATGGAGTTGGAACTCGTCGACGCCGCGCCGGTGCCGCCTCTGCCGCCGGGCTACTGCCTCGTGCCGTGGGACGACGGCCGGCTGCCCGACCACGCCGAGGTGCTGTACGGCAGCTTCTACGAGACGATCGACGCCGTCGTCTTCCCGAGCCTCGGCGACCGGGTGGGGTGCCGTCACCTGATGAACGAGATCAGCCGCAAGGGCGGCTTCCTACCGGGGGCGACCTGGCTGCTCGCCGGGCCGGGCGGGCTATGCGGCTCGGTGCAGGGCCTGCGCGACGTCGGCGGCGTCGGCGCCATCCAGAACCTCGGCATCGTGCCGGGGGAGCGCAACCGCGGGCTCGGCCGCGTCCTGCTGCTCCAGGCGCTGGACGGCTTCCGTCAGGCGGGGCTGAGGCGGGCGATGCTCGAAGTCACGGCCCAGAACGAAGGAGCCATCCGGATGTACCGGCGCCACGGCTTCCGCCGACGCAAGACGGTGTACAAGGCGGTCCCCGCCCCCGCGGGGGCATTCTGAGTACTCAGTACTCAGAGTCTGTACCGTAAGCCCCTCTCCCCTGAGTACAG
>JBBROG010000265.1:0-11102 GCA_038229635.1 Gemmatales bacterium | reverse complement strand
GCCGGTCGGTGTGGTTGCGGAAGACCTGCTCGACGCGGGTGACGGCGACCTGGTCCTCCAGGGTGATGACGACCTTGTGGCTGAGCATCGCCAACGGCGGCAGGCTCTTCTCCTCCGGAATCAGCAGACCGTGGGCCGGGGCGTGAGCCGCGCACCAGAGAAGCAAGGCGGCGGCGGGCAAGAAGCGTCGCATGGCATGTCCTCCTTCGGACAGAGACGTCGTCTCCACACCCGTGAAGACGAGGGCCATGCGTATTCTGGTCGGAATCGCCCGTGCGGGAAAGCGCTCGTTACACGGCCGTTACCGGCCGCGCGTCAGTAAGCGAAGTGGAGGCGAATGGCGAAGATGGCGACGGGGCCGCGGTCGCGGTTGTAGGCGGGGTTGTCGACGGCCTGGAAGTCGGCGCTGACGTTGATGTTCTCGCGCACTTCCCAGTTGTAGTAGGTCTCCAGTATCTTCTCGAGTCCGTAGCGGAGCCGGCCGTCGCCGACGATGAAGCCGACGCCGCCGGCAGCGAGGTAGTCGCGGTGCGGGTCGGACAGGCCGTTCACGACCAGCGCCAGGCCGACCTGGTCCTTCGGCCGCCGCCAGCGCCGCCCCCTGAGCAGCAGGCCCAGCGCCGCCGTCTCGTCGATCTCCGTGAACGCCCAGGTCTCCGTGCCGCCGTCGTTCCAGCCCAGGCGGGCGAAGAGGCCGAGGTCGCGCGTCAACTCCTGCTCCACGTTCAGACCGAATCCGTACTTGATCCGGTAAGCGCGCGTCAGGGTCACGTCGGGGTTGACGGGGCGCAGAGCCAGGGCGTCGCGGTACTTCCCCATGTGGGCGTGGTTGAGGTACGACAGCAGGCGGACTTTGCCGGGGTGGTCGTCGCCCAACTCGTAACGCCCCTCGAACTCCAGGGCGTGGCCGTTGGCCTTGAGGAAGCGCGGGTCGATCTCGGTGCCGTTGGCGACGGTCGGCTCGCCGAAGACGCCGTAGCGCACGGCCAGGAAGCGCGTGTTGAAATCGACCGTGGCGCCGTAGGTGTAGCCGCGGACGTTGGCGGGGTAGTCCCAGGCGCCGTCGAACATCAGCGACCAGTTGAGGAACTGCGTGCGCGGGTCGTGGCTGAAGCGGTTGTCGTCGAAGATGTCCGTGGACGACATCTTGCCGACGGAAACGCTGACGCGGTCGATGTCGCGAATGCCGGCGATCACGTTGGCACCGTCCTCGACTTTTTCCGGGTCGCCGTCGAGGGCGAAGGTCTGGCGGAAGAGCAGCCGGGCGACGTAAGGCGTCGGCGCGACGACGCCGACGCGCGTCGCCTCGCCGTTGGGGAAGCCGCCCAGGCCCATCGTGTCGCTCAGGCCGCGGCCGCCGGACACCTCCGGGTTGAAGATGACCTCGCCGCCTTCCCAGGGGCGGGCGTCGAGGTAGAGCGTCGCCGTCGCCGTCGTGCGGTAGTTGAGGATCGGCCGCAGACTGACCGGCCCCTCGTAGGGCGAGTGAAACTTCCAGTTCCCTTGCGAGACCACCGTCGCCTGGCCGTGGGCACTCCACCAGGGCGACGTGTCCTTGCCGACGGCCTTGTCCTTGTCCGGCGGCGCCGGCGTCCCCTCGGCGGCGGGGCGGGGCGGCACGTCGTTTAATGGGGAGGCCGGCTCCTGGGCGAACGTCGCGGCGGCGGTGAGGAGCGCGGCGAGGACGGCAGCCCTCATCGGGAGGGCAGAACGCGATCGCGGGAAGAACGCGGGCACCATGAACGCGCTCCGGCCGACGAGACTTCGCCGAGGTTCGATCCTGTCCGGGAGAAGGGTAGAGGTTTAGTCGCATCCCTCCGCGGTGTCAAGGCCATCGATCCCTTCCCCGAAGCGGCGCGGGGTGTGCCTGTCGATTTTGGCCGAGGCTGGCATTCACCACAGCCATCTTGTCGTCGAAAAACGCCCCCGGCGTGTCCATGATCGGATTAAGCGGCGGCTCCCGCTTCGCGAGGACCACCGGCTCATCTCCGGGGAAAATCTTCTTCATCGGCACGACGAAGGCGGGCACGGCCTTCGCCTGGTCCACTCCGCTCACGCCCCGGGTTTCAGGACCACCTTGATGCACCCGTCTTCCTTGTCCCGGAACGTCTTGTACGCGGCCGGGGCGTCCGCGAGCTTCAGCCGGTGGGTGATGATGAACGACGGGTCGATCTCCCCGGCCTCGATCTTTTGGAGGAGCGGCCGGGTGTAGCGCTGGACGTGAGTCTGCCCGGCCTTGACCGTGAGCGCCTTGTTCATCAGGGCGCCGAAGGGGATTTTGTCGAGGAAGCCGACGTACACGCCGGGGACGGACAGCGTGCCGGCCTTGCGGCAGCACATGATCGCCTCACGCAGGACGTGCGCCCGGTCGGTAGTGAGTCCCACCGTCGCCTTCGCCTTGTCGAGTACCGCGTCGACGCTCCCGGTGGAGTGGGCCTCGCACCCGACTGCGTCGATGCAGCGATCCGGCCCGCGGCCCTTGGTCATCTCCTGGAGCTTGTCGTAGACCGAGTCCTTCGAGAAGTCGATCGTCTCCGCCTTCCCCTGCTCACGGGCCAGCGCCAGTCGCTCGGGCACCCGGTCGATGGCGATCACCCGGCCCGCGCCGAGCATCCAGGCGCTCTTGACCGTCAACTGCCCGACCGGCCCGCACCCCCACACCGCGACCGTATCCCCCTTCTCGATGTCGGCGTTCTCCGCCGCCATGTACGCCGTCGGGAAGATGTCGGACAGGAATAGCACCTTCTCGTCCGGCAGTCCCGACTCGATCTTGATGGGGCCGACGTCGGCGAACGGCACGCGGAGATACTCGGCCTGCCCGCCGGCGAACCCGCCCAACAGGTGGGAGAACCCGAACAGGCCGGCCGGCGAGTGGCCCATCACCTTCGCGGCGGCCTCGGCGTTCGGGTTCGAGGTGTCGCAGCAGGAGAACAGGGTCTTCTGGCAGAAGAAGCACGAACCGCAGGAAATGGTGAACGGCACCACGACGCGGTCGCCCTTCTTCAAGTTCTTGAGCGCGCTGCCGACCTCGACGACCTCGCCCATGTTCTCGTGGCCGAGGATGTCGCCCTTCTCCATCGTCGGCTGGTAGCCGTCGAGCAGGTGCAGGTCGGACCCGCATATGGCGGTGGACGTGATCTTGACGATCGCGTCCCTCGGACCCTGGATCTTCGGGTCGGGGACGGTGTCGACGCGGACGTCGCCTTTGCCGTGCCAGCAGAGCGCTTTCATGGAATTCCTTCTTCAATATCAGGGAGCGGACACCGAATTCGGCGTATACGGAGGGTCATCCTTGGCGCGATGGCGATCCGGGAAACGTTACCTGGTTCGGCCCCAACCCGTGGAGACGAAGGTGAGCAAACGGTATACCGTCAGAGATGAGTCGGTCGAGCGGGGAGGGCGAAGGCTTGCGCGCGGTTTCCTCACGCCGCCTCGACGTCGCGGAGGTAGCGCAACTCGGCGACGATCTCGCACGTCAGCACGCGCTCCAGGTCTTGCAGCGCCCGCGCGACCGTGGCGCCGTCGAGGACGCGGTGGTCGTAGACGAGGCGCACGTCGACCGAGCCGTCGGCGTCGATCACGCCGTAGTTCAGCGCCGTCGTCAGCGGCGACAGCGGGTGCAGCGACGCGGCGCCCAGGCCGGCGTAGACGCTGACGCCGAACGTCCCCAGGAACTGGGCGCGCTTGCGGCCCCAGGCGTTCAGGCCGACCCACCACGCGAGGCGGCGCAGCGGACGCGGCAGGGCACTCACGCGCAGCGCCTTGCGGAAGGCGCCGACGCTTTCCACAGGTCGCTCCTTCAACTCGCGCAACTTCGCGTCCAACTCCGGCAGACCGCGATTTTCCGGCTGGGTGATGTGGCCAAAGAAGACGGCGTCCTCGTCGCCGAAGCGGCGCTCGACGGCGACCGAGGCGACGCTGACGGGGTGTTCGTACAGGTGCGGCGTGGGGAAGCTCAGGTAGCTGCGGCGCAGTTCGGGGCGGGCGGCGGCGACGAAGGCGTAGGCTTTGGTGAAGAGGGCGACCCAACTCGGCCGCGGCGCCGCCGCCCGGCGTGCCGCGACGACCTCGGCGAGGTTCATGCGCCGCTGCACCGGCACCGTCGGCACGCGATGGGCGAAGTGGAGCAGGTCGCAGACGAAGCGGCGGGGCAGGGACAGGCGAATGTTGCGGCCGGTCGGTTGGGGCATCCTTGCACCTCGACTGCGGGCGTAGCCAGCGGTTTCAGGCCCGGTCCAACATGATGCGGTTTTTGGCCCGGAATGCAACGGCAGTTGCCGCGCACTCAGTCGCCGCCGCGCTCGACGACGACGTCCGGGCCGACGTCGTCCGCCTCGCCCGGCTCCGGCGTCCGCCGCTCGGGGACGGTCAGGGTGAAGGCCGCCGGCGACGGCGGCCAAGGGGACGAGGTGGAAACGAGGATCATTCCCGCCGGCAACGACGCGGCCGGCGCGGTCGCGCGCGTCGCCCCCACCGTCAGCAGACGGCGAGCCTGGAGGTGGTCGATGTGCAGGAGAAAGTGGGACCACGCGGTCAGGCGGGAACGCGAACCGGCAGGCCGACGGGGCATGGCAAATTCCTCACGGGACGTAATGCCGTCACAACCCAGGCTAGCACCGCCTCCCCGCGAGGCAAGGAAAAATGGGCGAGCCGCGCCGACTCTCCGGCCCGCACAAGCCCTTACAACCGGAATTCGTCGAGCGCCTGCATCAAGCCGTCGATCTCGTCCGCCGTGTTGTAGTGGACGAGGCCAAGACGCAGCAGCCCGCCCTGCTGCTCCACGCCCAAACGCTCCGTCAGTTCCAGCGCGTAGAAGTTGCCGGACCAGGCGTAGACCTGCCGCGCCGCCAGGTGCTCGGCCAGCGCGGCGGAAGACGTCCCCGGCAGCGTGATCGACACCGTCGGCACGCGCTCGGCGAGGCGGTCCGGGTCGGTGATGCCCCACACCTTGAAGCGCGGCCGCTCCGCCAGCGCCGCCAGCAGCCTTCGACTCAGATCGGTCTCATAGTCCCGGATGGCCGTGAGCGCGGCGCGAAGGCGGGCGCCGCGCTCCCCGGCCGCGCCGCCGACCTCGGCGAGGTAGTCGACGGCGGCGAGGACGCCGGCGATGCCCTCGTGATTCTGCGTGCCGGTCATCCAGCGGCCCGGCAGGTCGTCGGCCGCCGGGCGCACCTTGTACGCCGGCAACTCCTCGAGCAGGTCGCGCCGGCCCCAAAGGATGCCGACGTGCGGCCCGAAGAACTTGTAGGCGGAGCAGGCGAGGAAGTCGCAGTCCCACGCCCGCACGTCGATGGGTCCGTGCGGGGCGTAGTGGACGGCGTCGAGGAAGACGCGGGCGCCGGCGGCGTGCGCCAGGCGGGCGACGGCCCGCACGTCGTTGACGGTGCCGACCGCGTTGGAGGCACGGCCGACGGCGACCAGGCGCGTGCGCTCGTTGAGTTGGCGGCGCAAGTCGTCGAGGTCGAGCGTGCAATCCTCGGGACGGAAGTCGACGCGGCGGACGACGGCGCCGGCGTCGCGGGCCGCGAGGACCCACGGACTGACGTTGGCGTCATGGTCGAGGCGCGTGACGATCACCTCGTCGCCGGGGCGCCAGGTCCGGGCGAGGGAGCGCGACAGCTGAAACGTCAGCGAGGTCATGTTCTGGCCGAAGACGATCTCGTCGGGCGACGGGGCGTTGAGCAAGTCGGCGACGGCGGCGTGGGCGTCGTGGAGAACCCGGTCGGAGTCGCGGCTGGTGTCGAAGGCTCCGCCGTGGTTGGCGTTGCAGTTCGACAGATAATCGGCGATGGCGTCGATGACGCGCCGCGGAACCTGGGTGCCGCCGGGGCCGTCGAGGAAGACGGGCGTGCGGCCGTGGCGGACCTGTTGCAAGGCGGGGAACTGGCGGCGGAGGCCGGCGACGTCGAGCATGGGATGATTACTTATTCGCTTGGGGGTTGGAGTTTGGGCCAGGGGTCGGGGCGCCGCGGGGCGCAGCGCGCCGGGTGAACCACCACTGACTGGTGAGAGCGATTGCCAGGGCGAGGAACACGAACGCCGAAGGAGAAACCGGAGGCAGCCGCGGCGGCACGTCCCAGGTGTGGAGGGTGTCCGGGCCGATGGTCAGCAGCGTCTTGCCGTCGGGCGTGAAGGCGGTGTGGTCGGAGAACGCCACGGCGCGCCGGCACTCGCCGCTGGCCGTGTCGAGGACGACGTTCCCCGCGTCGCGCGGCAGGTTGTTCCACAGCCAGCCGCCCAGCTTCCGGTTCCACCCCCCCACACGTTGACTGACGTCCGAACGGCGGTAGTAGCGGACGGCGAGGTGCCTGCCGTCGGATGAAAACGTCAGCGCCGTGGCGTCGCACCCGACTTGGTGACTGCTCCGCTCCACGCCGGAGGTCAGGTCCCATAGCCTCACGGTGCCTCCCCTGTGCCCCGTCGCCAGCGTCCGCCCGTCGGGCGACACGGCAGACATCGCCCATAGGTTATTAGGCACGGAGACAACCTGTTCCCTGTTCCCGCTTTCGAGGTCGCGGACTTCGACGTCGCGGACTTCGGCGGGGGTTCCTACGAATTCGACGAGTCCTCCTACGAAGACGACCTTGGCCCGGCCCTCCTCGTCGAAGCGCACCGCGAGGGGTCTGGCGCCCGGTACTTGGAGCGACGCCAGTTCACGGCCGTCGGCCACGTCCCAGCGCGCGACCTTGTCCGTGTCCCCATTGAAGGCCGTGACCACGCTGCGCCCGTCGGGCGCGAACGCGACAATTGGGTAAGAAGGGTAGTTTTTGGTCGTATTTTGCCATTCGCGCCGCATCAGCAACTGCCGCCCCGTCGCCATGTCCCACACGCGCGCCGTGCCGTCGTACGAGATCGTGGCCGCGCTGCGGCCGTCGGGACTGAAAGCGAGTCCCAGGACGTAGGCCTCGTGTCCCTTCAGGACGACCAACTCCTCGCGCGTCCCTGTGTCCCAGAGCCGGAAGTGGCCTTCGGCATCGCAGTCGGCCGTGACCAGCGCCCGCCCGTCGGAGCTGAAGCCCCAGATCGGCGCCCCGTCCGCGGGCCGGGGCAGCGTCTCCCTCGGCCGAGCCGAAGGCGTGGCGAGGAACGCCCATACGGTGAACCCCCATGCCGTCAGCGTCGCCAGGGCGAACAGCAAGCGGAGGCATGACCCGACGAAGCGAGAGAGGACCATGCGTTCCCACCGTCGGCCGCGCCGGAGTTGTCGAACACGCGAAGACAGCGAAGGCGATTCTCGGGCGCCCGCTATTGTCGCCTCCGGGGGAGCGTAAGGGAAGGGCCTCTCCCGCCCGCAAGGCCTCGGCGCTCGGATTCCCGAGATCGAGAAAGAATAGCCGATTCTTCTCGAATGTTCTTCCTCTAGCTCCGGAGCCAAGCCGGTAGGTGTTCGTTTCGACTCATGACTTCCCACCTTCGGGAAGTTGACGCCCTTTTCGCGGAGATGTCGCGCCTCCCCGGCAGCCTGGTATGCCGCACACCGCGCGGAAAACCTGCACATTTTCCCGGCTCGGGGCGTCGCATCTCCGCGGACCCCTCCCCACGGTCCCGCTTGGCATGACGGTTGCAAATCTTCGACGCCGCAGCCGCGCAGGGGCCGAGACGCCGCCCGCGGAGCGCAATAGGCAATCCCTGTCTCACAAGAGAGCCAGGGACTGTCGCGGACGCCGACCGCGCCCGGCCGGGGGGCACCGATGCCGCAGATCTTTCATCGCAGCTTTAACACGATCTCGAAGGTGACCATTTTCGGCGCCGCCTTCCTCATCGCCGGGTTGGGCTGGATCGCCTGGGTGGCGGCGCGCTCCTCCTACGTCACCAACGCCGACGTCGCCCGCCAACAACCCGTCCCGTTCAGCCACGAGCACCACGTCAACGGCCTCGGCATCGACTGCCGTTACTGCCACACGTCCGTCGAGGACGCGCCCTTCGCCGGCATGCCGCCGACGAAGACCTGCATGAACTGCCATTCGCAGATCTGGGCCGGCAGCCCGATGCTCGAGCCGGTGCGCGCGAGCTACCGCACCGGACGCTCCCTCGAATGGGAGCGCGTCCACCGGCTGGCGGAGTTCGTTTACTTCGACCACGGCATCCACGTCCAAAAGGGCGTCGGCTGCGCCACCTGTCACGGCCCGGTGGACCACATGCCGCTCCTGTGGCAGCACGGCAGCCTCCTCATGGAATGGTGCCTCGACTGTCACCGCAACCCGGCGCAGTACGTCCGGCCGCGCGCCGAGGTGTTCAACATGAACTGGGAGCCGCCCTCCGATAAGCCCGACCTCGGGAAAGAACTTGTGAACAAGTACCGCATCCGCGGGCCGCAAGAAATCACCAGCTGCTCGACGTGCCACCGATGACCACACGGACGACGACACCCCTGGACCTGGCGGCGGTCCGCGAGCGCCTCGCGGACGGCGGACCGCACTTCTGGCGCGGCCTCGAAGAGGTCGCGGAGACCGAGGCGTTCCAGGAACTTCTGCACCGCGAGTTCCCCAGCCGCGCCTCGGAGTGGGCCGACCCAGTGACGCGCCGCCGCTTCCTGACGCTGATGGGCGCCTCGCTGGCCCTCGCCGGCCTGGGCGGCTGCTCCCAGGCGCCGCCCGAGAAGATCGTCCCCTATGTCCGCCAGCCCGAGCAGCTGGTGCCGGGCCGGCCGCTCTTCTTCGCCACGGCGATGGCGCTCGGCGGCTTGGCCACGGGCCTACTCGTCGAGAGCCACGAGGGGCGGCCGACGAAGGTCGAGGGCAACCCGAACCACCCCGCCAGCCTCGGCGCCACCGACAGCTTCGCCCAGGCGGCGGTCCTGACGCTCTACGACCCGGACCGCTCCCGCAACGTCACCTACCTCGGCAGCCCGCGCGGCTGGTCCGACGCCGTCACCGAGCTGCGCCGCGCGCTGGCCGAACAGCGTGCGAAGAAGGGGACGGGCCTGCGCCTGCTGACCGGCGCCGTCGCCTCGCCGAGCCTCGCCGACCAGTTGGAGCGCGCCCTGAAGGAGTACCCGGAGGCGAAGTGGGCACAATACGAGCCGGCCCTCGGCGACGGCGAGGCGGACGGGGCGCGGCTGGCGTTCGGCGCGGAGGTCAACACCTATTACGACCTGGAAAAGGCGGACGTGATCCTGGCGCTCGACGCCGACTTCCTCGCGTGCGGCGGGGCGCGCCTGCGCCACGCCCGCCAGTTCGCCGCGCGCCGCAAGGTGTGGGAGGAGGGCGACGCGAAAAAGGCGATGAATCGCCTCTACGTCGTCGAAGGGACGCCGTCGACGACCGGTGCCGCCGCCGACCACCGAATCCGCCTGCGCGCGGGCCAGGTCGAGGCGTATACGCGGGCGCTCGTCGCCGAGATCCGCACCGGGATCGGCGACGCCACGCGGGTCTTGCTCGAAGGCGTACACGCGGGCGCGGCCCTTCCGGACGACGCCGCGAAAACGGTCGGCCCCATCGCTAGCGACCTGTTGAAGCACCGCGGCCGCTGTGTCGTCCTGGCCGGGGACGCTCAACCGCCCGCCGTCCATGCCCTCGCCCACGCCCTCAACGAGGCGCTGAGCAACGTCGGCCAGACCGTTTTCCACACCGAGCCGATCCACGACCGCCCCGCCGACAAGGACGTCGCCGCGCGCGCCACGCGCGGCCCTGTGGCGCTGCGCGAACTGACCGAGGAGATGCAAAGCGGCAAGGTCGATCTGCTCTTCGTCCTCGGCGCCAACCCGGTCTTCACCGCGCCGGCCGACCTCGACTTCGCCGCGCGCATGGACAAGGTGAAACTGCGTGTCCACCACGGTCTGTACGACGACGAGACGGCGCGGCTGTCGCACTGGCACCTGCCCGAGGCGCATTTCCTGGAGTCGTGGGGCGACGCCCGCTCATACGACGGCCTCGCGAGCGTCGTCCAACCGCTGATCGCACCACTCTTCGGCGGACGGTCGGCGCACGAAGTCCTGGAGTTTTTCGCGGAAGGGACGCAGCGGTCCGCCCACGACATCGTCCGCGCCTTCTGGGCCGCGCGCCGCCCGAAGGGCGCGGGCAGTTTCGAGGACTTCTGGCGGCGGGCGCTGCACGACGGCGTCCTGGAGGGGACGCGGCGGCCCGCGAAGAAGGCGACGCTCAAGGCCGGCTGGGCGAAGGACCTGCCGGCGGCGAGTGACGGCGGGGCGTCACTCGACCGTTTGGAGATCGTCTTCCGCCCCGACCCGACGATCCACGATGGCCGCTTTGCGAACAACGGCTGGCTGCAAGAGTTGCCGAAGCCGCTCAGCCGGCTCACCTGGGACAACGCCGCCTTCGTCAGCCCGCGCACGGCGCAGGCGCTCGGCCTGACGCACACCGTCGGCCGTCACGGCGGCGAGCACGGCGAAACCCACGTCGATGTCGTGCGCGTCACCTACCAGGGCCGCACGGAGGAGTTCCCGGCCTGGGTGATACCGGGGCACGCGGACGACGCCCTGACGCTGCACCTCGGCTACGGCCGCACGCGCGCCGGTCGCGTCGGCGATACCGACGGCCGGCACGACGCCTACAAGCTGCGCACGTCCGACGCCCCGTGGGTCGGCGCCGGCGCCCGGGTTGCGCAGACGGGCCGGACCTACACCCTGGCGTGCGTGCAGGCGCACCACGGCATGGAGGGTCGCGGCCTCGTCCGCGCCGCCACCCTCGCCGAGTACGAGAAGAATCCGCACTTCGCGGAGGGACACGGGCATAATCTCCTTCTCCCGGAGGTGCCGGAGGAGAAGCGGCCGCGCCTCGGCCGCCTGCCGCTGACGCTCTACGGCGACGAGCACCAGTACCCGAAGCACAAGTGGGGCATGGCGATCGACCTGTCGTCGTGCGTCGGCTGCGGCGCCTGCGTCGTCGCCTGCCAGGCGGAGAACAACATCCCCGTCGTCGGCAAGGAGGAGGTGACGCGCGGCCGCGAGATGCACTGGCTGCGGATCGACCGCTACTACGCTGGCGGCCTCGACGCGCCGACGACGTACCACGAGCCGGTGCCGTGCATGCACTGCGAGAACGCCCCGTGCGAGCTGGTCTGCCCCGTCGAGGCGACGACGCACAGCCACGACGGCCTCAACGAAATGACCTACAACCGCTGCGTCGGCACGCGCTACTGCT
>JBBROG010000264.1:0-11154 GCA_038229635.1 Gemmatales bacterium | reverse complement strand
CTCGCGAAACCCGGGGAACACGCAACCCGGGGAACACGACCGGGGACGTAGGAATTGTATGGAACCCGCGTAGCGGGTGACGGATCGTAGCCCCGGGTGGAGCGTACTCGCGAAACCCGGGGAACACGCAACCTGGGGACAACCACGGCGTCGTAATCGTATTTGGAACCCGCGTAGCGGGTGACGGAAACGCGGACGGCCACGACTCCGTCACCTGCTCCGCGGGTTCAATCCATGAACACGTCCCCGGTCGGATCCCCCGGGTTGCGCTTCACCCGCTGCGCGGGTTGCGCTCCACCCGGGGCTACGATCCGCCGCCCCTACGGGGCTAATTCAAACAACGCGCACGCCGCCGCTACGGGGCTACAGCACGAAGCTCGCCGCGATCTCGGCGAGGCGGTCCTTGACCGACACCGGCACCGGCCGGAGCAACTCCCACTCCGGCCGGAAGTCGGGCTGCAATAATTCCTCCTCGACGTCGCGCACCAGCGAGCCGGCGCTGATCCCGAGGCCCAGTTCGGCGTCGGCACGCAGGCTGAGGGCGTCGAAATTCCCCGTCCCGATGTAGGCCCAACAGCCGTCGACCGACAGCGCCTTCAGGTGCGTCATGCCGGGGCGCACGTAGACGCGCACGCCGGCGTGGAGCAGGCGGTTCGCCGTCAGCTTGCTCGCCTCGCCGAAGATCGGCGTCGTCGTGTCGAACGTCAGCACGACGCGGACGTCCACGCCGCGCCGCCGCGCGTGGGCCAGGCGCAACACCACGCGCGGGTCGCACAAATAAGGATTTTCGAGATAGATATGATGCCGGGCGCGGTCGATCGCGCTGAAGACCGTATCGCGGAAGTCGTGCCGCGCCGGGCCGTTGGTGACGAGCCGGGCCAGCGCGTTCGTCGCCGTCGGCTCGCCCTTTTGTTCCCTGACCGTTGACCACGGACCGCGGACCACGGCTCCCCCCTGGTCCTCCCACGAGCGCTCGAATTCCTCCCGCAACTCCGCGACGAGCGGGCCGGTGACGGTGAACGACGTGTCGTTCTGCTGGAAGAAGGAGTTGACGTTGAAGTTGCGCCCGCCGCTCCAGGCGGTGCGGCCGTCGGCGAGGAGGAGCTTGCGGTGGTCGAAGCGGTAGTAGCCGTTGCGCGCCCGTATCACCTGCACGCCGGGCTGGCGCGCCAGCCAGCAGACGGCGCGGTTGACCTCCGCCGTCGTCGCGCCGGCCGGCTTGCCGTAGATGAGATTGCCGCCGCCGTCGACGAGGACGCGCACCGTCACGCCCTGCCGCGCCCGCGCCGCCAACCGCTCGGCGAGCGACTGGCCCACCTCGTCGCCTTCCCACATGAACATCAGGACGTCGAGGGTGTGGGTCGCGCCGTCGATGAGCCGCTCCAGCACGGCGAGCGACTGCGCCCCGTCGTGCTGCAACTCGACGTGGGCCGGACACAGTTTGCGGCCGGTCGCGCGGCGCAGGTCCGCTTCGAGGGCGGCGGCGTCGAGGAGGGGGCGCTCCGGCGGCACCGGCGGCGGCGTTTCGCGCAAGGCGAGCAAGAGGCGCTTGCCGGCGAGGCCCTCGGCGGCGGCCCAGGTGACGTCGGCAACGTCGGCGGCGAAGGCTCGGCTCGTTCGCACGGGACGGGTGGCAAGTTCGACGGCGGAATCGGCGGCGAACTGCCTGGCGAGGGCGACGGGGCGGGGCGGGTTGTCGTCGAGACCGGCGAGGCGCGCGGGCGCGGCCTGACAGCCCGCCAGCAGCGCCGGCAGGCCGAGACAGGCCAGCAGGCGCCGGCGGTCGCCCCCCGTCGTCGCCACCCTGGTGCCCATGACGTCGTCCTGTGCCGGCTGCCGCCCACTCGTCATTCATCGGCGGGGAACGGGGCGGAACTTTAACGGCGAGCGGTGAGGGCGTCAAGCGCAGCGCCGCGAGCGGGGCTCAGACCCAGCGCTGTAAGAGTTCCAGGAGCGCCGCCGCCCAGACGTCGAACGGCTCCTCCCCCTCCGGATGCACCGCCTCCTCGTCGCCGCAGCCGAGGGCCGGGCAAGCCCCGTCGAGCTGCAACCGCGTCACGACCGTATCCTGAGCCTCCAGCGGGCGGTCCGCCGTCGACGCCGTCAGGCAGTGGACGAGGCTGCGCCGCGCCCGCGCCGCACACATCTTCGCCAGGTCGCCGACCGCGACGTCCTTGCGCAGGACGACGGTACCGCTGTCGATCTGTTCGCGGAAAATCGTCTCCAGCAGTTCGCGCTCGCGCGCCAGCGGCTCGCCGTCTTCGGCCTTCACGAACAGGATCTCGAAGACGAGGGCGTCCGTGCTCAGCCAGTCGGAGAGACGCCGCACCGTCACCGCCAGCAGCGCCAGCAGCAGCACGCCGCGCTGGTACGGCAAGTCGGGGTCCTTGACGCGCGCCCGCGCGAGGTCGGGGAACAGGGCGAAGACGAAGGTGCGGCGGCGGCGCAGGAACTGGTTCTCGTCACGGGCGTAGTAAAGCAACTCATCGCGGAGATACTTGATGTCGAACAGGTCGGGTCGGTCGTCGCGCTCCATGAAGGCGAGCTGCGAATGGAGTAAGCTCTCGACGCTGCCGCGCGTCGACAGCGACGCGAAGCCGCCGACCGGGTAGGTGTCCTCGTCGAGGACGCGCGTCGGCACTTCCTGCCGCCCGGCGAGCGGGCGGATGCGCCGGGCCGGCAGCGTCGCCTCCAGCCGCGCCGCCGCCTGCAACACCTGGCGCAGGGCGACGCGCTCGCCGAATTCCTTGAGCGCGGTGCCGTGTTCCAGCTCGAAGACGTCCTCCGGCGCCAGCACGTCCGCCGTGCGCCGCGCCGCGGTGATGAGCGATTGGTACAGTTCCTCCAACACGGGGTGCAGGCCGTCGCGCGTCAGCGACTCCCAGCCCTGGTTGAGGACTTCCCGCGGCGGATTCTCCAGAAGATCCTTCAGCACGGCGGGGCTCACGTCGGCGCCGGCGAAGTCGGCCCGCGCGCGGAACTGCTCCAGCACGAAGGCCAAGGCCCGCGCCCGCTGCCGCTCCCGGTCCTCGCCGCCGAGGCGGCGCAGGACGTCGGCGGCGCGGGCGAAGGTCCCGTCGGCGTAGAACTTGCCGAGGACGTGGTCTTCGTAGGTGCGCGCCAGGCCCGGCGGCAGGTTCGGCACGGCAGCGGCCTTCGTCTCCTCGTCGGCTCCGAATGCGGCGTGGCCGACGTCGGCGACGAAGCCGGGCGGCGGCAGCGGTTGGCCGGCGGCGACGACTTCGAGGCACCACGTCAGGACGCTGCGCACCGACGCCGCCGACGGGGCCACGACGCGCTGAAGCCAAAGGCCCTGCGCCAGGAAGCGGCGCGCGTCCTCCGGGTCGCGAATCTCGACGGCGTTCATGGACATTCCCCCTCCGTCCCCGTCTTCCCACCCTACCGGACCGGCCCCCGCGAGGCAACTTGAGCCCAATTGCCGAGATTTCGCGGCGCCGCGCCGGCGCGGCCGCTTCGCGCGGAATTCTCGTTAATTTCGGCACGGCTTCCGTCCGATGAAGAGAGAGGACTACCTTGTGCAGGTTCCGCATGACGGCCGTGCCCCGAGTGGGGGCGGCATGGCCCTGTGAAGGCGAGGACGGCATGAACGTGAAGAGCGCCTGCCTGGTTGGCCTGGTGATGACCCTTGCCGGCGTCAGCACGGCCCGAGCCCAGTACGCCAACCCGATGGGCAATCCGGCCGGTACGTCCGCCTCGCCGTCCCTGCTCCCCGCCGCCTCGGTGCCGGGGACGCTGTCTCTGCCCGCCGACGGCGTGCCGCCGCCGTCGCCCGTGGACGGCTCGCTGTCCCCGACGCCGGCGGGACCGAAGCTGTCGGACTGGATCCTCGGCGGGCGCACGGCCGACTGCTGCGGCCAGGTCGGCGGCAGCGCGCCCATCGGCACCGAATTGTACCTGCGTTGGGGCCTGTCGCTGCCGGTCGGCGGCGGCTTCTTCAGCCACACCCTCTCAACCGGCTGGACGGTCCAGGGCGGCTGGCGCACCCTCTTCTTCGACCAGCCCGGCGACGCCGCCTGGGTGGTCGACCTCGGCCTCAGCGACACGTCGCACCACGGCCAGCACGACGACAGTAAGGCCGCCTTGCACAACATCATCCTGCCGAACGCGCTCGGGACCAACGTGCAAGTGCCGCGCGTCCTTGTGACGACGCGGCACCTCAACCGGACCTTCCTCAACCTCGGCGGCGGCCGCGAGTGGTATCTTTCGGGCTCCGGCCTGAAGCCCTGCGGGGGCGACTGCGCGGCGAACGAGGGGACCATGTGCCGCGTCGGCGTCGACGTCGGCGGCCGCTGGGGCTCGGCGAAGCTGGAGTTGAACGAGATCAAGCACCGCACCGAGGTGCTCGGCGGCGTCTACCTCGCCGTCCACAGCGACCTCGAAATCCCCTGGGGCTGCTGCCTGTTCGTCGTCGGCGCCCGCGTCGAGTGGGATTACATCTGGTCGGACATCCTCCAGCGCTCGGTCGACACCGACCTGCAGAACGTCAACCTGCTCATGACGCTGGGAGTGCGCTTCTGACCCGCCGCTCGCGGCTTCGCACTGGTGCTAAGCCGCGAGCGGCTTTTCCCTTTTCTCCCCCCGCAGAACGTCGAGAATATACCCCGCCGCCCGGTCGCACGCCCCCGGCTCGGCCACTTTGCGGCGCAACTCCGCCAACCCCGCGCACACCCTCTCATACGCCGTCGCGTCGTCCAACCAGCGCAAGACATGGCCCGCCGCCGCCGCCGACTCGTCGCGGTGCGTCAGCAGTTCCGGGAACAGTTCCTTGCCCGCGAGGAGGTTGACGAGACTGATGTAGGGGCAGTTCCGCAGGAAGTGGACGATGGGCAGCATCAGGCGGCTCGTGCGGTAGACCACGACGGACGGCTTGCCGCGGTAGAGGAGTTCCAGTCCGACCGACCCCGACACGGCGACGCACGCCTTCGCCAGGTGAATCACTTCCGCCGTGCGCCCCGCGTGGACCTCGATGGGCGGCCCGCCCGTCGGCAACCGCGCCTCGACCCAGGCGCGGTGCTCGTCCTTCAGGCAGGCGGCCAGGAAGCGCGTTTCCGGCCGCGCGGCGTGGACGCGCGCGGCGGCGCCGAGGAGCGTGCCCCAGTTATGCTCCAGCTCCTGCCAGCGCGAACCGGGCAACAAGCCGATCACCGTGCCGCCGCGTTCCTGCTGCGTCTCGACGAAGGCGGCGTTGAGCTGCTGCCTCGGCAGCTCGTCGAAGTAGGGGTGGCCCATGTAGTGAGCGTCGACGCCGCGCGCGTGATACCACGGCGGCTCGAACGGCAAGCTGCACAGGACGTGGTCGACGGAGCGGCGCATCTTGCGGACGCGCCAGCCGGCCCAGGCCCACAATTGCGGAGGGACGAAGTAGAAGACGGGGATGCCGTGGGCTCGGGCGCGGCGCGCCAGCCACCAGTGGAAGCCGGGGAAGTCGATGAGGACGACGGCGTCGGGGCGATGTTCGCGGAAAGAGTCGTCGGCCTGGCGCAACAGGCGGGCGAACGCGCCGACCATGCCGAAGACGCGGCCGAAGCCCATGACGGCGAGGCGGCACAGCGGATAAACCAGGTCGCAGCCGGCGGCTTCCATGCGCTCGCCGCCGAAGCCGACGCAGCGGACGCCGGGGTCGGCGCGGCGCAGCGCCAGGGCCAGGTTGGAGCCGTGCAGGTCGCCGCTCGGCTCGCCCGCGGAAAGGAAGATGCGTGACATGGCGTCCTTGCCTCCCACGCCGCGCGGCGTCGCCCTCGCCTCGTTGCGAAGCCGCGAGCGGCTCAGGGTAGGAAGCCTATCAGGAACCCCGGAAGCCGGGCAAGGTCAGCTGTCGTGGGCGGCGCCGTTCGCCTCGGGCAGCAGGGGGTTGCCGGGCAGCGTCGTGGCCTCAGCGACCTTGCGGTAGCCGAGGGCGGTCAGCACTTCGAGGACCTCGCTCCAGGTCGGGAAGGGGCGGCGGTTGGAGCGCTTGTAGGCGTCCATCGCGCGCATGAAAATGATCTCGTCGTCGGTGTAGTCGCGCTCGCAGGTCGTCGGGTCGACCTGGCGGCGGCGCTCGACCTGCTGGCGGCGCTCGTCCCCGGCGCGGCGCTCGACCGCGACTGGAATGCTCCGCTTGCGGCGGTCATTGCTCCCGTGCCGGCGGTCCCCGCCGCGGCGGTCCGTGACTACGAAGTCCGACTTCGGAGTTTCTTCGCTGCTCATGGCGCTTCACCTTGGTTTCGACCCCAGCGGAGAACGTCAGTGGGGAATATAGCTCATAAATCAGACGCGCGCGGCCGGGACGTCGCGGAAAGTCGGAAAAAACGGCCCCAGCCCCTGAACAAACGTCCGGTGGGAAGGCGAGTCGCTTCTCTGCCCGGCCGTGCCGCGCCCCGCCGAGGGCGGCTAGGATACTATCGAAGCAACCGCCGCGAAGTTGCGTCGTGCCGATCTTTCCGCCCTCGCGGTGCGTAATCACGAAAGACTCGGCTCGCCCCGTCCCGAGGATTTCGCGATGGCCACGGACGCGCGCTACTACGCCGCCGCCTGTCAGACCGACCTGCCCAACCCGAAGTCGCGCGACGGCATCGCCCGCCAGGCGGCGCACATGCTCGCCATGATCGACCGCGCCGTCCTCGGCTACGCCCCGTTCGCGCCGGTGCGCCTCGTCGTCTTCCCCGAATTCGCCCACGCCGCGCCGATCTACCCGACCGTCGCCGAGCTGCTCGACCGCCTCGCCGTGCCGCTGCCGAACGAACACACCGACCGCTACGCCGCCAAGGCGCGCGAACACGGCGTCTTCATCCAGACGGGCAGCTTTCTTGAAGCCGACGCGCGCTACCCCGGCCACGTCTTCAACACGACCTGCCTGATCGGCCCCGACGGCCTGCTGGCGAAGTACCGCAAGACGCACCCGTGGATTCCCTGGGAGGTCCACGCCAGCCCGCACGACATTCCCGGCTACGCCGAGGACCTGTTCCCGGTGACGGAGACGGAGATCGGCCGTCTCGGCGCCGCGACGTGCTACGACTGGCTCTTCCCCGAGGCGATCCGGCAACTCGCTCTTAAGGGGGCGGAGGTCTTGATCCGCGTGTCGGCGTACATGGACCCGTGGGGCGCGACGCCGCCGATGGACTGGTGGACCGTCGTCAATCGGTGTCGGGCGCTGGAAAATATCGCTTACGTGGTGGCGTCGAACCAGGGGGCGCGGGCCGACTACTACCCGCCGTTCAGCTGGCCGGGCGGCAGCATGGTCGTCGACTTCGACGGCCGCATCCTGGCGCAGGCCGACCCGGGTCCGGGCGAGAAGATCGTCGTCGGGCCGGTGGACATCCCGTCGCTGCGAGCCGAGCGCGAGCGCCGCCGCGGGCACCACATGCTGGCGCACCTGCGGACCGAGGCGTATGAGGGTTATCGGCGGGCGATTTATCCCGGAAGCCTCCCCGAAGGGGAAAAGGCGCTGTCGGTCGAGGCGAATGATCGCGCCATCGCCGAGGGGAAAAGACGATTTTCCTGATCCGTGTCCCCGCCGCTTGGCGCCGGCGCTAAGCCGCAAGCGGCTTCATGAGTCCGAACGATGACCAACTCCTCTCCGCGCCGCGCCAGGCGCCCGCTGCTTTGGCTCGCCCTCCTGCTGCTGGTCGCGGGCGGCGTCACCCTCGGCTGGCGCTGGATGTGCCCCAAGCGAACGGGGATCGACGCGGCGCTGCTGGCGCTGAACGCCCGCGGCGTCGGCCACATGGACCGCTACGAGTTCCAACTCGCCGTCCCGGCCTTCGAGGCGGTCGTCGCCGGCGCCCCCGACTGGATTCCCGGCCGCATCAACCTCGGCATCGCCCTCATCAACTTCGGCAAGGGGGTCGAGTCGAGCAAGGACGAGGCTTACGACCGCGCCGAGCGTCTTTTCAAGGAAGTGCTCGCCAAGGAGCCCGACAACGCCTACGCCCACTTCAACCTCGGCTACCTCGCCCTCGTGGTGAAGAACGACTGGACGCGGGCGACGCCGCACTTCGAGAAAGTCACGCAACTCGACCCCGACGAGGCGTGGGCCTGGTACTGGCTCGGCAGCAGTTTCGTCGAGGACGAGAAGCGGGCGGCGGAGGCGTACCGCCGGGCGGTCGACCTCGACCCGTACAACACCTCCGCGATGTACGGCCTGAAGGAAAAGCTTCAATTGATGGGGCAGATGGACGAGGCGACGCGCCTCCTCGAGCGCTCGGAGCAGCTGCGCCGGGGGGACGCCGCGACGCCGTCGAATACCTCAAAATTCTATACGGAAAGAGGTAAATACGCCCAGGTCATCGGCCGCGTCCTCGCCGCGAAGACGTCGACCGGCCCGCTGCCGCTGTTCGAGCCGCTCGCCGGGCTGAGGGTCGACCTGGCCGACGGGGCGCGCTGGGCGACCGACGCCGACCTCGACGAACTGCGCCGCCGCCTCCGCAAGCGCTTCGGCGCGGTCATGGTTTCCCTCGACTACGACGGCGACGGCCGGCCCGACCTGCTGTTGCTCGGCGCCGTCGTCGAGAACGGTGAGGTGCGCGACCTACTCCTGCACAACGAGGGCGCGGACCGCTTCCGCGACGTGACGGCGGCCGCCGGCCTGGCGGCGCCGCGGCCGAGCCTCGGCTGCTGCGTCGGCGACTACGACAACGACGGCCGGCCTGACCTGCTCCTCACCGGCGCCGGCGAACAGCACCTGTTCCGCAACGTCGGCAAAGGCAAGTTCGAGGACGTCACCGCCAAGGCCGGTCTGGATAAGCTCAAGAGCGTCTGCCTCGGCGCCGCGATGGTCGATCTGGAGCAGGACGGCGACCTCGACCTCGTGCTGTCTCAGTACGCTGCGACGCCCGAGGCTGCGCTGGCGGCGCTGGACGGCAAGGGCGACCCGCAGGGCAACGGCGTCGTCGTTTTCTGGAACGTCGGCGAGGCGAAACCGAAGTCCCCGGGCCAGGATCCGCCGCCTTTGGAGACCGCGTTCAAGCGTGCCGACGGGCCGGCCGGCCTCCTCGGCGGCGGCCACGTCGTGGGGACGCTCGTCGGCGACGTCGACCTCGACAACGACCTCGACCTGATCGCCCTCGCCGACGGGGCACCCGCCGACCTGATCCTCAACGACCGCATCCAACGGTTCCACCGCAAACCGCTGCCGGAGGCGCTGCTGCCGCAAGGGACGTGGAACGGGGCGCTCGTCCTCGACGTCGACGGCGACGGCCGCTCCGACCTGCTCTTCGTCGGCCCGAAGGCGGCGCCGGTGCTGCTGCTGCGCCAGCCGTTCACGCCCGACCCCGACCCGGCGAAGTGGTTCCGCCGCGCCGAGACGGACGGCCCCGCGCTGCTCCAGGCCCAGGCGGTCGACCTGGACCTCGACGGCTGGACGGACGTCGTCGGCCTGTCGCGCGACGGCAAGGCGGTGCTACTGCACAACGAGGGCGGCCGCCTCGCCGAGGCTCCTTCCGCGCTCGGCAACGATCTCGGCGCGACGGCCGTCGCCGTGGCCGACGTCGACTGCGACGGCAACCCGGACGTCATCCTTTGGACGGAGGCGGAGGGGGTGAAGGTGCTGCGCAGCAGGGGCAACGGCAACCGCGGCCTGAAACTGAAGCCGTCGGGGCACCGCCGCGTCGAGCCGCCGGGCGGCGTCGTCCGCTGCAACGTCGACGGCATCGGCGTCCGTATCACCGTGCAGGCCGGCGAACTGGTAACCAGCGCCGAGTACACCACGCTGTCGGCGGGGCTCGGCCAGTCCCACAACCCGCTGATCCTCGGCCTCGGCAAACGCGACCTCGCCGACGTCATCCGCGTCTTCTGGCCGGACGGCTGTCAGCAGGCCGAATTCAGCATCCCGGCCGACCCGCCCTGCCAGGTCATGACGCTCCACGAGGCCAACCGCAAGATCGACTCCTGCCCGGTCCTGTTCGCCTGGGACGGCGAGCGCTTCGTCTTCGTCAACGACTTCCTGGGCGCCGGCAGCATGGGCGAGCCGCTGCCCGGCGGCGGCCACCGCCCGCCGCGCCCGGAGGAGGCGGTCAAAATCGAGCCGCACCAGCTCGCCCCGCGCGACGGCCGTTACGTCCTGAAGATCGCCGAGCCGATGAACGAGGTGACCTATCTCGACCGTCTGCGTTTGGTGGCGCTCGACCACCCGGCGGACGTCCAGGTCCACCCCGACGAGCGCTTCCCCGGCGGCTCGCAAGAGCCGACGCCGGCGCTGCTCGCCTTTCGCCGGCAGGTCTTCCCGGAGAAGGCGCGCGACCACCGCGGCCGCGACCTGACGGAGACGCTGCGCCACCGGGACCGCAGGACGGCGGACGGCTTCGCGCGGCGGACGTGGGTCGGCATCGCGGAGGAACACGCCGTCGAGCTGGACTTCGGCGGCCGGCTGGCGGAATTCGCCCCGAAACAGCGGCTGTTCCTGTGCCTCGCCGGCTGGACCGACTATCCCTATCCGGAATCGATCCTGGCGGCGACGCAGGCCGGCGTGGCGCTCCTGCCGCCGGTGCTGGAGCGCCTCGGCGACGACGGCCGCTGGGCGAAGGTCGCCGACGCGAGCTTCCCGGCGGGCCTGCCGCGGGTGATGATGCTGGAGGTGACGGGCCGGGTCGGCGGGCCGCGCTGCGTGCTGCGCCTGCGGACCAACATGCACGTCTTCTGGGACCAAATCTTCGTCGCGCCGCTCCTGGACGTCGTGCCGGAAGAAGGCGGCGCGGGCGTCGTGTACTCAAAGATATTGGACGTCGCCGACGCGAGCCTGGCCTGGCGCGGCGTGATGCGCGAGTATTCGCCGGACGGCCGCGAGCCGACGCTGTACGACTACGACCGCCTGGAGGCGGTGCCGGTGTCGCGCCTCGCGGGCCGGATGACGCGCTTCGGCGACGTGACGGAGCTTTTGAAAGCGACGGACGACCGCTTCGTCATCTTCGGCGCCGGCGACGAGCTGACGGTGCGCTTCGACGCGACGAAACTGCCGCCGTTGCCGGCGGGGTGGAAGAGGAGCTTCGTGCTGCGGACATGGGGGTACTGCAAGGACTGCGGGCCGTTCACGGCGACGGGCGACACCGTCGAGCCGCTGCCGTTCCGGGCGATGAGCAAGTATCCTTACGGGCCGGAGGAGAAGCACCCCGACGCGGACTATCAGCGGCTCTGGAACACGCGCCAGGTGGCGCCGCG
>JBBROG010000263.1:0-11180 GCA_038229635.1 Gemmatales bacterium | reverse complement strand
CACCGGGCGGCGCGTCACGTAGGCGCCCTGGCGGTCCGTCGCGCCGATCACCTGGCCGCGCCGAGTGCCGGCGCCGGCGAACAGCAGCGACGCCGCCGGCCCCCAGTGGTCGCGGCCGGCGTCCTTGTTGATCTTCGGCGTCCGCCCGAACTCGCCCATCGCCAGGACGAGCGTGTCGTCCAGCAGGCCGCGCGCGTCCATGTCTTCCAGCAGCGCCGAGAAGCCGCGGTCGAACTCCGGCAGCTTGCGGTCGAGGTTGTCCCAAATCTTCGCGTGGTGGTCCCAGCCGCCGTAGTTGACCGTGACGAAGCGGACGCCGGCCTCGACGAGGCGCCGGGCCAGGAGGCACGACTGTCCGAAGGTGTTGCGGCCGTAGCGCTCGCGGAGGCGGTCGCCCTCCTGGTCGACGGCGAAGGCGCGTCGCGCCTCCGTCGACAGGAGCATCGCGGCCGCGCGCCGCTGGAACTCGTCGTAGGTCGCGATCTGGTCGTTCCCCTCGACGGTGCGGGCGAGGTTGTCGACGGCCTGCAAGAGCGTCTGGCGCCGCTGGGTGCGCTGGGCGGTCAGCGGCTCGGCGGGGGCGACGTCCTGCACCTTGTAGTCGGCGGCGTTGGGGTCGCCGGCCTTGAACGACTCGTAGCGGCCGCCGAGGAAGGCGCTCTTGCCCAGCTCCCAGGTGAACGACGGGTTGCGCGGCACGGCGACGTAAGGCGGCAGCGTGCCGCGGAAGCCGAGTTGGTGGGCGACGACGGCTCCCATCGCCGGGTAGTCGCCGAACGGCGTGCCGAAGCGTCCACAAAGGACCCAATTGGTCGCCGTCTCGTGGTGGTCGTTGTTGTGGGCGCCGGAGCGAACCAGCGTCAGCTTATCCATGACGCGGGCCATGCGCGGCAACAGCTCGCCGACTTGCAAGCCGGTGACATTCGACGCGATGGGCTTGTACTTGCCGCGGATCTCGGCGGGCGCGTCGGGCTTGAGGTCAAAACTGTCGTGGTGCGACAACCCGCCGCCGAGGTAGACGAGCAGCACCGACTTGGCGCGGCTCTTGCGCGTGGCGGCGGCCGCCTCGTGGCGCAGCAGGCCGGGCAGCGTCAGGCCGAAGGCCCCGAGGGCGCCGACACGCAGCACGTCGCGGCGCGAGATGATGTCGAGCATGGCGGGGGATTCCTTGATATCTCGTCCGGCGGACACCGCGGGGGGTAGGTCTCTCTCTTATTTTGCGCATCCGCTCCTCGCTGTCGAGAGCAAACCCCGACGAAAGCGCGCTCGCGGCGGGCAACCTCTTCCGCGCGGCGGCACCGTTAAGCCACGCTCCCTCCGGAGACAACTGGGATCGACCGAACGGCTGATAATGGCCGCGGCGCAAGCGATCGGCCCGGCCCCCTGTACGTCAGAGGGTCGGGCCGTTTCTGGGCCTGTCCGGCGGGCGCGAAACCGCGAGTGGCGGACACGTCAATATTTCGCCATCTCGCCGCGCTGCCAGCCGGCGCCCAGCCCGTGTAACACCGCGTTGGCCCCGTCGAGCATCATCCGCAGCTCGCTGCCGATGGCGATAAACTGCCAGCCTTCCTCGATGCGGGCCAGCGCTTCTTCCGGGCTGGTGCAGTGCAGCCCCGGCGCGACGCCGTGTTTCTTGCACGTCTTGAGGATGTGGCGCATCGCCTCGGCGGTCGCCTCGCCGCTCGGCGGCTTGCCGTCGGGACTCCTCATGCTCGCCGCCAGGTCGTTCGGGCCGACGAAGATGGCGTCGATGCCCGGCACGGCGAAGATCGCGTCGGCGTCCTCGACGGCCTTGATGTGCTCGCACTGGAGGACGACGAGCAATTCGCTATCGACTTTGGCGTAGTAATCGGGGGCGCTGGCGGCGAAGTTGAGGGCGTGCAGGCTGCCGCCGACGCTGCGGTTGCCGCGCGGCGGGTAGAACATGGCGGCGACGGCGGCCTCGGCCTCGGCGCGGCTGTTGACCATCGGCACGACGACGCCGTGGGCGCCGTTGTCGAGGACGCGCTTGACGTGGTCGTGGCGGTTGGCCGGCACGCGCGTCAGGGCGACGCAGCCGGCGTCGGCGATGGCGCCGAGCATGGCGGTCGTCGTCTCCATGCCGACCATGCTGTGTTCGACGTCGATGGTCAGCCAGGAAAAGCCGGCGCGGGCCAGGAAGCGCGCCGCGGTGAGGTTGCCCAGCGACAGCCAGGTGCCGACGGACGGTTGGCCCGCCTTCAGGGCGCGCTTCACCGGGTTGGGACGCATGTGGGTCTCCTCAAGGGTGGCTCGGTCGTCGGGGCACGCTTCGCGGGGCGGCGGAATCTGCTGGTGGTCGCTCCGGCTCATTCCGGATACGAAACCCGATCACTTATCGCCTCTTTTCCTCTCCGGCGGCAGTTGCCCCGTCGGCACGAGGTTCTTCCACGCCTTGTACGCCGCCTCTCCCCCCTCGGCCGGCCCGGCCGGGTCGTAGGCGATGTCCTTACCGGCCGGGACGAGCCGGTAGAGGTGCCAGCTCGCCAACTCGCGGACGGCCGGCCGCGGGTGGCGCAGGTAGGCGATCAGCACCTCGTAAGTCTCCGGCTTGCGCAGGTCGACGTCGCCGTAGCTGTGCAGCAGGTCGACCGCGGCCTCCGCGTGCGCCGGCGAGAACTTTTCCGACTTCTGCAGGAAGTCGTAGAGCTTCAGGTCCTGCCCCGCGCCGCGGCCGATCCAGTGGCGCAGGGCGACGACGGCGGTCTCGCGCACGTCGGGCGCCTTGTGGCCCAGCGCCTCCGTGAGGCCACCGAGTTGGTCGAGCGCCGCCATGCCGTAGACGGCGCCGCGGCGCATCGCCCCGGCGCGCACGGCGTCGGCCTCCTTGTCGGCGTCCGCCATCAGGCCGCGGACGACGTCCTCGGGCTTGCGCGCTTTCTCGTAGCGCTTGGCGACCTCGTCGAGGACGCTCAGCGCCGCCTTGCCCTCCGGAGTCACGACGGCGTCGCCGGAGTGCCAGGCGGGGAGGTCGGAGCGGAGCCGCGGGCCGGGGTCGTTGCCGGCCACGCTGTCCCAGTGGAAGTAGGCCGCCCCCGGCGGCGCGGTCATGGCGAACCGACGCCCGCCGGCTTTCAGTTCGACGCTCCCCTTCAGCACGAGCAGCACCAGGTCTTGCGTCGGCGCCTCCCCCGACATCGGGTCGGTCAGGAACGGCACGCCGCGCGCCCAGCGGCCGAACTTCTCCAGCGCCACCTCCGTGCGGGGATCGTTGAGCGTCAACTCCCAGGCGCCGTCCGGCAGCCGAAGGCGGACGACGGCGGCCCCCTTCTCCTTCCGGTTCATTACCGCGATCCGGCCGCGCTGCAGCGTGAACTCCAGGTCGGCCGCCTTGGCCGCGTGGAGCGTGACGGCGCTTTCCAGGACCGGCAACGGCGACAATTGCGGCAGGTTGCCCAGGAACTCGATCTGCACGGCGCCGCCCTTCGACAGGACGCTGGCTCGCGACAGCGGCAGGGCGAGCAGGGCGTCGCCGCTGAAGACCTCGGCGTCGCGCGCCGCTACCCGCCACGACTCGTCCGCCGCGCCGCGCGTCAGCAGCGTGCCCGCCGGCGCCGTCGAGGTGCCGGCGGCGACGCGCGGCTCGGCTCCCGGCTTCTCCTTCGGCCCTTCGGCCGCGGCGATCCCCAACGCCAGGAAGAAGGCCAACGCCGCCACGGCGCCGGCACGGAGAGGGAATCCCCGTCCACGATCACTCGGTCTGCTCATGGTCCACTCGCGATCAACTAGGCGGACTGCTGGGATCAAGCCTCGGTTCGCCGAACCGGGGCGCGCGGTCATTGTATGAGCGGGACCGTCGCCTGACAGAGAGCGAAACGGCGGGCTCATTCGCCGAGCCGATGAATCGTGTTGTGGATCACTCTTCATTCTCAATTCTCAATTCTCAATTCTCAATTCTCAATTCTCAATTCTCAATTCTCAAGGCTCATTCGCCGAGCCGATGAATCGTGTTGTGGATCGCCCCGACGACCGGCTCGCCGCCCCGCCCTTTCAACGTATACGCGATCTCCATGCACATGGTCGGCTTCAGCCCCGCGATTTCCAGCAGCACGCCCTTGCCGTCCGCCGACACCTTGACGCCCGTCACCTTCGACGGCCGCTCGTCGTAGTGGTCGGAGCCGTACTTCGCGCTGCGCCGCAGCGACCACGTCTTGACGGCGTAGGCGGCGGGGTCGGCCGCGGCGCGGCGGTCGAGTTCTCCCGAGAACGTCACCTCCATGCCGCCGCGCCTCGCGCGCAGGCCCACCGGCAGACAGACCGGCTTGCCCGTGGCGCGCAGCCGGTAAAAGCCGCCCGGCTCGGTCTGGTTGCCGGCCCAGGCGAACAGCCCGCACAGGTAAAGCTGCCCGTCGCGCGGGCCGAAGCGGCCGCGCATCACGCCCGTCGGGAACTGCGGAATCGGCAAGGCACACAAGCCGCCCTGCGTCACACCGCCCACCGTCTCGTGCGGCACGACGTAGACCTTGCCGTAGCCGTAGGACAGGTTCAACAGCGAGCCGCGCAGCGGCCCCCACGCCTCGCCCTCCACCCACAGCAACTCGGACGGCGAGCGGTCGAAGGCGTTGGTGATCCAGCAGACGGGCGGCTTCATCGCCGCGTCCGCCGTGTCGGTCACGCCGTGGTAGCCCCAGACGTTGCCGTAGTAACCCCCTTCGACGACCCGGTTGATACGATTCTTCGGCGTCCAGTGCCCCTCCTGGTCGGTGAGGAAGAACGTGCCGTCCGGGTTCAGGCAGACGCCGTTCGGCGCCCGGAAGCCGGTCGCGAGGACGTCGGTGCGCGTGCCGTCGGCGCTGACGCGCAGCAGCGTGCCGTGGTGCGGCACCAGGGCCGTCTTCGCGTGGCGGGCGCCCTTGGCGTAGTAGAGGTTGCCGCGCGCGTCCGCTTGCAGGCCCATCGCGAACTCGTGGAAGTGTTCCGTCACCTGATGATCGTTGTTAAAGCACTCGTAGAAGTCGGTCTCGCCGTCGCCGTCGAGGTCGTGCAGCACGACGATCTGGTCGCGGCAGGTGACGAAGACGCGGCCCCCGAGGACCTTGACGCCGAGCGGCTGGAACAGGCCCGACGCGACGCGCTGCCACGTCAGCCCCTTCTCCGGCCGGTCGATGCCGCTCACCTTCCAGACGTCGCCGTCCCAGGTGCAGACGGCGGCGCTCCGGCCGTCGGGCAGGAAGTCGAAGCCGCCGGGGCGCAGCTGGCACAGCCAGGGGTTGTTCGCCGGCAGCGGAATCGTGTCGACGGCGAACGGCCCGCCGTCGCCGCCGAGCTGGCCCGTCGTTGTCAGCTTCGCCGGCCAGCGCGAAGGCCCGCCGCGCGTCAAGGGCGTCAGGTCCGGCGCCGGCCGCGCCAGTGGGGCGGAGGCGAGCAGTGCCCGCGCATCGCCTACTTTTTCGAGGGAAGAGAGCGCTAGCGTAAAGCGCAGCGGCTCGCGGCCGGCGGGGATCGTCAGCCGCAAGTCGCCCTGTGCCGTCGCCGACCACTTCGTCCCCTGAGCGTCCGGTGAGAGCCCGGCGAAGAGGAGTCGTTCGCCTCCGAAGACGACGGCTCGTCCGGACGGCTCGCCGCCGTCGGGCGACCTGAGCGTGACGCCCTTCCCAGCGACGCGGGCCGCCTGGAGAACCAGGTCGCGCTCGCGCGGCCCGAGGTTGAACGTCCGCGAGAACAGCGGCGTTGACAGCCCGTTGTCAACGCCGAACGTCTCCAGGACCGGCGTGGCGCCCACGTCGTAGGAGACGACGACCTGTTGCCCGTGGTGGTAGAGGCCCTTGTAGCGGCCCCAGGAGCGCGGCAGCGGGCCGTAGGCGCGGCCGTCGCGGCCGCGCAGGCGCGGGTCGTCGAAGCGGCCGTCGGCGGGGTCGGCCCAGCCCGGCCCGGTGGGGTTGGCGAAGGCTACCTGCCCGACGACGCGCGGGTGGACCTCGTGCCGGCCGTTGAAGTTGATGCCGTTCCAGTCGATGAAGCCGGCGCCGCCCCAGCCGGCGGCGACGCGCAGCGTGTCGTGGTCGAAGACCACCCACGCCTTGCCGCGCGACACGCCGCCCGGCCCCGGATCGAGGCGCACCGCGATGCCCTTGTGGGCGAAGTTGCCGCCATCGCTGCCCACTTCGACGGTCAGCGTCAGACTCGGTCCGTAGTCCATGCTCGCCCACGGCTCGATGTTCGACGGCGCCGGCCCGCGCGTGTCGCCGCGCGGCAGCTTGTCGAGATACGCCCTGTCGACGCGGACGTACTGCGTCGGGTTGTCCCCTTTCAGGTACGCCTCGCGGAGGTAGTGGATGACGTCGTACTTCTGTTGCGGCACCATCCACGTCTGCGGCACCATCATGCCGTAGCCCTTCGTCAGCGTCTGGTACAGGGCGTAGGGGTCGGCGCCATTCTTGAACGTCCCGGAGGCGAAGCGCGGCGAGGTCGGCAGCGAACCGGGTTGCTCGCGGGTGCCGTGGCAGTTGACGCACAGGCGGTTGTAGATCGCCTCGCCGCGCTTGAAGCTCGCCCGATCGAGGGAGGAAATAAGGCCGGCGTGGTCGACGCGCTTTTCGTACTCGGGCGGCGGCAGCGCGGCGAACGGCGCCGCCGGGCGCAGCGCGCGCGCCCGCGCCGGCCCCTTGTCGGCGATCTCCATGAGGTAGCGCGCCAGGTCGAGGAACTCCTGCCGACTCGCGAGTTGGTTGACGAGGCCGGCCGGCATGATCGAGGCGGCCAGCGGCGTGCGCTCGTCGACGTCGGCTTTTTTCAGAGGCACGAGGCGGCCGTCGGAGCCGTCGCGCAGGACCAACTCGGCCGGCGTCTCCTTGTGGAGCAGGCCGACGACCGTCCGCCCTTTCCGCGTGGTGACGGAGACGGTTTCGTAACCTTTGCGAATCACTCGGGAGGGGAGGAGAACCGACTCGACGAGGAACTCGTCGGCGACCTTGTCCGCGCGCCTGGCAAGGTCGGGGCCGAGGCCGTTGTCGTCGTCGCCGGTGGAATGACACTTCGTGCAGGCGAGGTGCGGCTGGTGAAAGAGGACGGCGCCGCGGGCCGCGTCGCCCTTGTCGCGCGCGGCCCTGGCCAGGACGGCGGGGGCTTCGCGGAGGAGTTGTTCTTCCAGGGTGTCGGCGCGGGCCGCGCCGGCGACGAGGAACGCCAAAGCGCAGGCGGGCGGGAGCAGGCCGTTTCGCATCCGGACCTCACGTTCGTCGGCGGGGTGTCACAGGCGCGTGTGGGGGTGTCACGGGGTGTCAGGGGGTGTCACGGGGGTGTCACGACCACCGCCTCAACCGTGACACCCCTCGCCCGGCCCGTCGCACGGATTCCTATTGTAGGTTCGGCCCCCGTCGCAGTGCTACAATGCGGGCTTGGGACCAGTGCGTCTTGTGGCCCCCGAGCCTCGACGAGGTGAACCATGCCTGATTCCACCCCGCCCGGCAGTCCGGCGCGGCGGCTGGAGGCCCTTTGGCGCAAGGGACAACGTCCGGAAGTCGCCGCCTTCCTGGCCGACCTCGGTCCCATCTCCCCGACGGAACTGGCCGAGGTGCTCTGCGTCGACCAGCGCCGGCGCTGGCCGCGGGGCGAGCGCCTGCCGAGCGAACACTACTTGCAAGCCTACCCTGCTCTCCGCTCCGACCCCGAATGCGCTCTGGAACTGATCTTCCACGAGTTCGTCCTGCGCGAGGAGCGAGGCGAAACGCCGACCTTCGCCGAGTACGCGCGGCGATTCCCCGAACAGGCCGACCGCCTGGAGGCGCAACTGCGGCTCTACCGGGCGCTGGACGACGGGCTCGGAGAGAGTGTGGACACGCGCCGGCAGGACGACAGCTCGGCTTCCCCGGCCCACGGGGAGGGCGAGTGGCCCGCGGTGTCCGGCTACGAAATCCTCGAAGAACTGGGGCGCGGCGGCATGGGGATCGTCTTCAAGGCGCGGCAGGTCGGTCTCAACCGCCTCGTCGCCCTGAAGATGATCCTGGGCGGCGCCTGCGCCACGCCGGAGCAGGTGCTGCGCTTCCGCCGCGAGGCCGAGGCGGCGGCGCGCCTCCAGCACCCCAACATCGTCCAGGTCCACGAGATCGGCGCCGCGGACGGCCGCCCTTACTTTTCGCTCGAATTCGTCGGCGGCGGCACCCTGGCCGCGAGGATCGCCGGCACGCCGCGGCCGGTCGAGGAGGCGGCGGCCCTCGTGGCCGTGCTGGCCCGCGCCGTCCACTACGCTCACGAACGAGGCGTCATTCACCGCGACCTGAAGCCGGCGAACGTCCTCTTGGCAGTTGCTAGTAGCCAGTTGCTAGTTGCTAGTAAGGAAATCGGCGCGCCTTCTTCTCTAGCAACTGGCAACTGGCAACTAGCAACTACTCCCAAGATCGCCGACTTCGGCCTCGCCAAGTTGCTCTCCGCCGACGGCGTCGGCCAGACGGAAAGCGGGACGCTCCTCGGGACGCCGAGCTACATGGCGCCGGAACAGGCCGGCGGGCCGGGCGCGAAGGTCGGTCCGGCGGCGGACGTCTACGCCCTGGGGGCGATCCTCTACGAACTGCTTACGGGCCGGCCGCCCTTCAAGGGGGCGAGTGCGTTCGACACGGTCCAACAAGTCCTCGGCGACGAGCCGGTGCCGCCGGGCCGCCTCCGCCCGCACCTGCCGCGCGACTTGCAGACTGTGTGCCTGAAATGCCTCGAAAAGGACCCCGGAAAGCGCTACGCTTCGGCCCGGGAGCTGGCCGAGGAGCTGGACCGCTTCCTGAGACGGGAGCCGATCCGGGCGCGCCCCGTCGGCGTCCCCGCCCGCTTCGGGCGCTGGTGCCTTCGCAACCGCGCCCTGGCCGCCGCCAGCGGCGCCGCCGCCGCGGGGCTCGCGGCGGCGCTGATTCTGGGCGCGGGCTTCGGCGTCTCTCAGTACCAGGCCGCGCGCGACCTGCGCGAGGAGCGCGACAAGACCCAGGCCGCGTTCGTCGGCCAGCGCCGGCTGGTCGCCTGGCAGGCGCTCGACCTCGGCCTCCGCCTGGGCGAGCAGGGCGACTGCGGGCATGGCCTGTTGCAAATGGCTCGCGCCCTGCGCCTGGCCACGGCCGACGGCGACGACGGGCTGGAGCGCGTCACCCGCACCAACCTCGACGCCTGGCGGCGCTCGGTCAACGCCTTGCGCTACGTCTTGCCCCACGAAAGTCCGGTCCTGGCCGCCGACCTCAGCCCCGACGGGCGAGTCGCGCTCGCCGGCTGCGCGGACGGCCGTGTCCTCTTCTGGGCCACGGAGACGGAGCGGCCGATCGGCGAACCGCTCCGCCACGACGCCCCGGTCCGGCACGCCGCCTTCTCCCCCGACGGCAAGCTCCTGGTCACGGTCGCGGGGAACACGGTCCGCGTGTGGAACGTCGAAGGGCGGACCCTCGCCCTTCCTTTTGATCAACCCGGCGAAATCACGGCCGTCGTCTTCCGGCCCGACAGCCGCGCGGTGCTCACCGCCTGCGCGAGCGGCGACGTCCGCGTCCGGGACGCCGCTTCGGGGAAGGAGATCGGCCCGCCGATTTGTCACGGCGGCGCCGCGCGGTCCGCGGCGTTCAGCCCCGACGGCCGCACCGTCCTCACCTGTGGCGCCGACTTCACCGCCCGGCTCTGGGACGCGGCCACGGGGAAGCCGAAGGGGACTCTGCCGGGCCACACCGCTTCCGTGACCGCGGCCGCCTTCGGGCCGGACGGCCGGACGGTCGTGACCGCCTGCCGCGACTGGAAGGCGCGCGTGTGGAAGCTCAACGCGGAAGGCAGCGTCGCCGGCGACCCCGTCGCGCTCGCGCACCACGGGCCGGTCATGTGCCTGGCGGTGAGCCGCGACGGCGCCTCGCTCCTGACCGGCAGCGCCGACGGCAAGGCGCGTTTCTGGGATCTTGCCACGGGGAAACTCCGCTCCGAACCGCTCCTGCACTTCGAGACAGTCCACGCCGTCGCCTTCGGCCCGAACGGCCAGACGGCGCTGACCGCGAACCCAGGGGCGGGCCTACGCCTGTGGCGCCTGGGCGGCATTCCCGAGCGGCGGACGCCCTTCGCTCACCCCGGCTGGGTCGTGTCCGCGGCCTTCAGCCCCGACCGGACCCTTCTCGCCTCCGGCGGCAGTGACGGGACGGTCCGGCTCTGGGACGCCGCCACCGGACGGCCGCGCGGCGAGCCGCTGACGCACGGCGACACGGTCCGGTCCTTGGCGTTCGGCCACGACGGACGCACCCTCGTCAGCGGCGGCGAGGACCGGCGGGTGCGCTTCTGGGACGTGGGAAGGGGTCGATCTCTCGGAAAGGACTTTTTGAACCCGGGAAAGATCTCCTCCGTGGCCCTCGCCCCCGACGACCGGCACCTGCTGGCAGGAACCTTGAACGGCCGGGTCACGCTTTGGGACGTGGAGGCGGGAGTCGCGCGGCACGAAGTGCAGGCCCACGAGTCGCCCGTGTTCGGCCTGGCCTTCAGCCCCGACGGTCGTTTCTTCCTGAGCGGCGGCGCCGACCACAAGGCGCGCCTGTGGGAAACCCCGTCGTGCCGGCCCGTCGGCGAGCCGTTCACGCACCGCGAAATGGTGCAGGGCGTGGCCTTCAGCCCCGACGGCCGCGCCGCCCTGTCGGCGAGCATCGACCGGACGGCGCGCCTGTGGGACGTCGCGACGGGCCAGCCTCTCGGCTCCCCGCTGTACGGGGCCGTCCCGGCGGGGGCCGCCCTCTTCAGCCCCGACGGCGCGACGATCCTGGTCGGCGGCCGGCAGGACTCCTCGCGGCTGTGGGACCGGGCCACGCACAAGCCCCTCGGCGTCCCCGAGACGCAGGACGGCCCACTGCTGGCGGCGTCGTTCTCTCCCGCCGGCGACGAAGTCCTGGTCGCCGAGGAAGGGAAATCGATCCGGCTTTGGAAGGTCCCGCGCCCTCTCGGTGGGGAGACGGAACGCATCCTGCTCTGGGTCGAGGTGATTACCGGCATGGAACTCGACGCGGACGGCGCCGTCCACCTGCTCGGCGCGGAGGCGTGGCAGGAGCGTTACGGGCGGTTGCGGGACAGGGGAGGCGCGCCGGCTCCGTGAAGTTCCGTGGGTGCGCTGCGCGACCCCCGGAACGTGGCGCCGGGCCGCGCGTTCCCTCGCACCCACGGACCACTCACATCCCTCTCTTTTGGACCGCCAGCTTCCCGTCGTCGTAGAGCCCTTCACGGTCGGCGCGCCT
>JBBROG010000262.1:0-11324 GCA_038229635.1 Gemmatales bacterium | reverse complement strand
GGCGGCCGAGCGGATCACGTCGTCGAAGGGCTTGGTGTCCATGGTGCATGACCTCGCGGGCGATGAGAGGACACACTACGATTCGGCGGGCCGCTGGAAAGCCCGTCCACGGGTAATTCTCAACTCGCCCCTCGCCTTACCACTCCAAGCTCCATCTGGTCCTGGCCCTCTACGAGGCGGGCACGTCCGGCCTCGAAGTCGCCGACAACATGACGGCCATTCTTGGCGAGAAAAGCGAGCCGCAACCCGACCTGATTCTCCGCGTGCTGACCGAGCACGGCGGCCGGTCGCGCTACAACGACGACGAGTATCTCGTCGGCCCCCCCGAGCTGGTCGCGGAGGTCGCGCACAGCAGCCTGGCCATCGACATGAACCGCAAGCGCCTCGACTACCAGGCGGCCGGCGTCCGGGAGTACGTCGTCTTCTCCGTCGAGGAGCGAGAACTGCACTGGTTCCACTTCCCCTCGCGGCGCAAGCTCAAGCCGGACCGCAACGGCCTGTGGAAATCGCGGATCTTCCCCGGCCTTTGGGTCGACGGCACCGCCCTCGCGGCCCGCGACGCCGCGCGCCTCATCGCCGCCGTCCAGCAGGGCCGCGCGTCGCCGGAACACGCCGCCTTCGCCGCTCGTCTGGCCGATGCCGGTGAGGGAAAGACTCGGAAATCGTGAGACCAACTGCCGCAGCGAATCGCGGGGCAACTCGCGACCCTGAAAGGAAGCGCGGCGGAAATATTAACGGTGGTAGCAATACCCGGGGGAGGCTTGCGTCGCCTTTTCAGACTCGTCGGACCGCCAACAAGTGGGATCGCGAGGGCCGAACTCTTTCGTCGCCAGGTCTGTCCGTACTGTGCCGAGTGCATCAGGGACTTCGGACCGAGGTAAAAATGAGCATCTTCCGTGCGGCTGCTTTGCAGGAGCCAAAACCCGAGTCCCCGGCCTTGCTGTTTCGGGATTTGAAGGGTAAGGATCCCTCGATCAAGTTCCTCTGGGAGCACCAAGGGAAGTTGCTGAACGACTACCAACAAATCCACCTGAACGACAATGACGTGGCGGTCGAACTCCCTACGGGATCCGGGAAAACACTCGTAGGGATGTTGATCGGTGAGTATCGCCGGCGGGTCAAAGGGGAACGAGTCGTACTGCTCTGCCCTAACAAGCAACTCTGCTGTCAAGTGGAAACCCAAGCTCGCAAGTACGGGATCACGACCTCGTTGCTGATCGGGCCGCAGAAGGATTACGATCCGGTCGCCTTCGCCCGCTATCAGCAGGCGAAGGCCATCGCCATTTCTACCTACAGCGGGGTGTTCAATAGTAATCCGGCGATCAATGACTCGCAGACGATCATCTGCGACGACGCCCACGCCGCCGACGGCTTCGTCGCTGCGATGTGGACACTCCGGGTTGACCGGACAGAAGAGAAGCAACAGAAGGTGTTCGAAAGGCTTTACTCGGCGCTCCGAGTCGTCGTCCCGGCTTGGCTCCGGCGGCTGATCGAGGTGAATTCCGGCAACCCGGCCGACAAGGCCATGGTCGATCTCGTCCCCTCGGTGCAAGCCGCCGACCACTTTGACGCCATCCGAGAGGCGATGAAAGCCGCCGAAGGCACGGACTTGATCCACCCGTGGCGGGCGCTGGCAGACAACCTGGAGGGGTGCCACATCTACTGCTCCCCCGAGGTGATCGAAATCCGGCCAGTCATCCCGCCTACGATGATGCACGCCCCGTTCCACAGGGCCAATCAGCGGGTCTATATGTCTGCTACCTTGGGGGAGAATGGCGACATCGAGCGGGCCTTCGGCGTCAAGAAGATCGCCCGCCTCCCGATGCCCTTGGGCTGGGAAAAGAGGGGCACCGGCCGGCGGCTTGTGCTGTTCCCCAATGTGTCGGGTGCCGACCCTGTCGAAGTTTTCAAGGGAGTGGTCGGCGTGGCTGATCGCTGTCTGGTACTCGTTCCGCATGGCCCCGCCGCCAAAGAGATCGAGAATCGCCTGTCGGGCAAGTTCAAAATCCTGGGTCCGAGGGACGTAGAGCAGAATATCAAGGTGTTCACCGGCGCCAAGAACGTCGCTTTGGTGATGGCAAATCGATACGACGGCCTCGACTTGCCTGGAGCAGACTGCCGCATGCTGGCCGTCGTCGGCCTCCCTACGGGCATGAGTTTGCAGGAGCGATACCTGATCGAGCGGCTTGGAGCAAAGTCGCAGTTCCAAGACCGCATCCGCACTCGGACGACGCAGGCAATGGGGCGGTGTACACGAGACGAGGGAGACTACTCGGTGGTCCTCTTCATGGCCCCCGACCTCCTGAAGTGGTGCTGTACTTCGGGCAACGTCCAAGGTATCCACCCGGAGCTACAGGCGGAGATCCAGTTCGGGCTGGAGGAGTCGGAGAACCGCTCCGTTGATGATATGGTGGCCCTTGCCAAGGGGTTCTTGGCGCAGTCAAACGAATGGCGTGAGGTCGAGAAGACGATTGTCGCCAAGCGGGACGCCGCAACCAAGGTTAAAGACGCCACGACTGAGAAGCTAGCGAAGGCGGCTGCGCTTGAAATCGACTTTGTCTACCATATGTGGAGTGGCCAGTACGAGGATGCGTTGAAGGCGGCAGTCAAGGTAACCGAAGTTCTTGAGGGAGGGGCCGACCTGAAGCCGTATCGATCATTCTGGTACGAACTGGCCGCTCAGGCCGCCTTTCATCAATATCGCCGGACCCGGAACGAGGCGTTTCGAGAGCAGGCAATTGCCCGCACCCAGAATGCCATGGGATCGACCTTCGGACTGAAGTGGGCCGGGGCCGTGCTCTCGTACCTAGGTAGTCAAGCTGCCGCTGAGGGAGAAGAACTGCCCTCCCAGGAATGGTTCTTGGAACTGTCTGGACTGCTTGAAGACGTGGGCGTCGTCGGCGGAAAGTTTGAGAAGACGGTCGCCGCTACCCGAGAGGACATCCGATCTACCAACTGGAAGCGATTCGAGTTGGGGGTTGAATTCTTCGGCCGGATGCTTGGGGCGAAGACCAAACGCTTTACCGGATCGGGCAAACCGGACGGATTTTGGCTATTCGGCTGGTGGTTCTCGACCGTGTTCGAGGCGAAGACCATGGAGGCCCCGGATGCCGGCATCTCCATGAAGACGGTCGGCCAAGCAGCCCTTCATGAGCAAACTGTACGCTCGCTTGGCCTGCTGCCGAAGGATGTCCCCTGTACCACGGTCATCGTGTCTCCCCGGACCAGCGTCCACGAATTGGCGGTGCCGCATGCCGGAGAAATATGCTATACGGCCCATGACGAAATGGGCCGTCTGTTCGATGAGGCCGCTGATGCTTTTACTCACGTCCGTGCGACGGCCGGAAACAGTTCGGACGAGGTGCTGCGGGAGAACTTCATCCGGGTTTATAAGGAACGGAAGTTGTTCCTGACCGACATCCGCCAGCGGTTGACCGCCAATAAATTGTCTGCCCTCTCGGTCATCAAGTGAGCACCGCAACGGCCAGCTTCGATCAGAGCGGCGTGATCATCGGGGAAAAGGTGTCATCTTTTCACTCCGGGCACCTTTCCTCCGTCAAGGAGAATCCGGCACGCCACCTCGACTTTCACTACGACCTAATGGTTCATTGCAACCCCATTAATGGGTAAAACTCAAGAGGCTTTACCCGTTAATGGGGTTGCAATGAATTACTAGTCGCCAACCTGCGCGCGTTTAAGGGACGACGCCTCGCGACTCGACCACGGGATAAGCCCTGGGGCTCAATTGCCCAGAACTTTGCCAGCACCGCTCCCGTCAGGAACGGACCAAAGGTCTTCACGCCCGCGTTCCCGTCGTTTCATGAAACGACGTTCGTTTCACGGGGAAGTGGGCGAAAACGTGAAACGACGCCCGCCGCCGCCGCTATAACAACGGCATGGCACAGCACCCCGACGTCTTGATCCTCGGCGGCGGCGTCATCGGCCTGACCGTCGCTTACCGCCTCGCCCGCGAAGGCGCGCGCGTCGCCGTCCTCGACAAAGGCGACCTCGGCCGGGAGGCCTCCTGGGCCGGCGCCGGCATTCTCCCGCCCGGCGACCCCGCCCGCGCCCGCACCCCCTATGACCTGCTCCTGGCGCGCGGCTCCGCCGCTTTTCCCGCCTTCTCCGAAGAGCTGCGCGAGCGCACCGGCATCGACAACGGCTTTCGCGTCTGCGGCGGCGTCGAAATCGTCGACGGCGACGAGCGGCTCGTCCTCGACGACTGGCGCCGCCAGGGCGTCCGCGCCGAGCCGCTCGACGACGCCGCGCTGCACCGCCTCGAGCCGAACCTGGCGCCGAGCCTGCGCCGGGCCTTTCACCTGCCCGACCTGGCTCAGGTGCGCAACCCGCGCCACGTCAAGGCTCTCGTCGCCGCCTGCGCCTCCCTCGGCGTCGCTCTGCGTCCCGGCGAGCCGGTTTACGCCCTGGAACGTCAGGAGGGTACGGTCACCGCGGCGCGGACCGACGGCGGGCTGTTGACGGCGGGCCGCTTCCTCGTCGCCGCCGGCGCCTGGAGCGAGTCGCTGCTGGCGCCGCTCGGCTGGCGGCCCGGCATCCACCCGGTGCGCGGACAGATCGCGCTGCTCCACTGCGGCGGACCACTCTTCTCGCGCGTCGTCGAAGAGGGCAAGCGCTACCTTGTGCCGCGCCCCGACGGGCGCGTCCTCGTCGGCTCGACGGAAGAGCACGTCGCCTTCGACAAGCGCACCACCGCCGGAGCCATTCGCGGGCTGCTCGACTTCGCGATCGGCCTGGTGCCGGCGCTGGCGGGCGCGCCGCCGGAGCGCTGCTGGGCCGGTCTGCGGCCGGGTAGCCCCGACGGGAGGCCGTTCCTGGGGCCGGTGCCGGGCGCCGCCAACCTCTTCGTCGCCGCGGGGCACTTCCGCGCCGGCATCCAACTCTCGCCGGCGACGGGGACGGTCATGACGGAATTGCTGCTCGGGAGGGCGCCGAGCCTTCCCCTGGAGGCGTTCCGCCTCGACCGGGCCGCGCCCCGGTCGTGACGGAGATGGGGCCGACCGCTGAAGCAGAAGGCCACGGGCATGATGCCCGTGGCCCTTGCTGTTTCCTGGCGGCTTGCCTCTGTGGCCGTGGGGTGGAAGCCGGCGCCGGCTTTCCCGATCAAGACGTGCGTTCGCGCCGCCCGGCGATGAGCAGGCCCGCTCCCACGACGAGGGCGGCGATTCCGGCGATGGGGTTGAGGATGATCGTGTGCGGCCGCTGCACGTCGACCTGGAACGGCCCGGCGTCCACCACGCGCTCCGTAGTGAAGAACGTCACGCCCTGGAACGCCAAAGCGCAGATCCCGAACACGATGAGCAGCACGCCAAGAACTACTAGTAATCGCATCGTCCATCTCCTTTTCCGCGTCAGTCTTGGGAAAGCGGGAACCCTCGTTCCCGCGTCGGCGGACTCTTCCTGAGCAATTGCCGTGCCGAATTTTGGACCGACGCCCCCACGACCTTATCCTCAGGGTAGCCGCGTCCCGATGCGGTTGCGGACGATGTTCACGTCGGTCATGTCGACGACGCCGTCGCCGTTGAGGTCGGCGAAGATGTTGTACGGCTGCGTCCGCGCCAGGCTGATGCTCACCAGGTCGGCGCTGCTCACGACACCGTCGTCGTTGAAGTCGCCGTACAGCACCTTGAAGTTCTGCGCGAAGCCGGCGCCGCCGGTGAGGCCGTTGCCCGCCGCGTCCTTGAGGGCGTGGGCGCCGCTGCCCGCCAGGGCCGACGCCACGCTCGCCAGCGTCACCGGCGTGACCGTCCACGTCAGCGTGGTCGTGCCGAGTCCGCTGAAGCCGGTCGTCGGCAGGCCCGTCAAACTGCCGACGTCGCCGGCGGTGATCGGCTTGCTAAACGTCACCTGGATGCCCGTGACCTGCCAGGGGAGGCGGACGCGCGACGAGCCGATCAACTCGTAGCTCTTCGACCCGAACAGCACCTTGTACGACACCACCGTCGGCGCCACCGTGTCGATGACGATGTTCTTGTTGGCGCCCAGCGACCCGGCGGCGCCCGGAGCCGCCAGGGTGAGGACGGCGTTACTGCCGGCGGCGTTCTTGATGGTGCCGCCGTTCAGCGTCAGCGCGGTGGTGGAGCTGTAATCGAGGTGGGCGCTGCTCTGCCCGGCGGCGACGGTGTAGGTGAACGTCAGCGTGTTGGTCCCGCTGCCGCTCGTGTAGTTCGCCGTGCCGCCGGAGTTGAGGGCCAGCTGCGGCGTGCCCGTCACCGTCACGACGTCGCTGAAGGTGACGGTGACGAGGACCAGGGCGCCGACGCCGTAGGTGCCATTCGCGGTCGTCGAAGTCACGTTCGTGACCGTCGCCGCCGCCCCGCTCACGACGGTCAGCGTGTGGCTGTTGTCGGTGCTGGTCTGGAAGTCGGCGCCGGGGTTGTAGGTCGCCTTGATCGTGTAGGTGTTGACCGCCGTGCCGCCGGGCAGCGTGTAGCTGGCGCTGGCGGCGCCGCCGCTGACCGTGCCGCTGGTGACCGACGAGCCGACTTGCGTGGCGCCGTTGAAGACCGCGAACGTGACGGTCCCCTCGGCGACGGTGCCGGCGGGACTCGTCACCGTCGCCGAGAGCGTCACGCTCTGGTCGCCGGAACTGAAGGTGGCCGTCTGGTTGGCGGCGGCGAGCGTCGTCGTCGCCGTGCCGACGGTCAGCGTGTGCGTGTTGTCGCTGCTCGTCTGGATGTTCGTCGTGCCGTTGTAGGTCGCCTTGATGGTGTAGGTGCCCACGGCGGTGCCGCCCGGAAGCGTGTAGGTGGCGCTGGCGGCGCCGCCGCTCACCGTCCCGCTCGTCACCGACGAACCGATCTGCGTGGCGCCGTTGAAGACGCTGAACGTCACCGTCCCCTCGGCGACCGTGCCCGCCGGGCTCGTCACCGTCGCCGTGAGATTCACGCTCTGGCCGGTGGTGCTGAACGTCGCCGTCTGGTTGGCGGCGGTCAGCGTCGAGGTATTCGCCGAGACGATCAGCGTGTGCGTATTGTCGCTGCTCGTCTGGAAGTTGACGCTGGGGTTGTACGTCGCCTTGATGGTGTAGGTGCCCACGGCGGTGCCGCCCGGAAGCGTGTAGGTGGCGCTGGCGGCGCCGCCGCTCACGGTCCCGCTCGTCGCCGACAAGCCGATTTGCGTGGCGCCATTGAAGATGCTAAACGTCACATTGCCTTCGGCCACCGTGCCGGCGGGGCTCGTCACCGTGGCATTGAGTGTCACGCTCTGATTCGTCGTGCTGAACGTCGCCGTCTGGTTGGCGGCGGCGAGCGTCGTCGTCGCCGTGCCGACCGTCAGCGTGTGGGTGTTGTCGGTGCTGGTCTGGAAGTCGATGCCGGGGTTGTAGGTCGCCTTGATCGTGTAGGTGTTGACGGCTGTCCCGCCCGGCAGCGTGTAGGTGGCGCTGGCGGCGCCGCCGCTCACCGTGCCACTGGTGGCGGAGGAGCCGATCTGCGTCGCGCCGTTGAAGACGCTGAAAGTGACGGTGCCTTCGGCGACGGTGCCGGCCGGGCTTGTCACGGTGGCGCTCAGCGTCACGCTCTGGCCGGTGGTGCTGAACGTCGCCGTCTGGTTGGCGGCGGTCAGCGTCGTCGTCGCCGCGGTGACGCTCAGCGTGTGCGTGTTGTCGGTGCTGGTCTGGAAGTTGGCCGTGCCGTTGTACGTCGCCTTGATCGTGTAGGTGTTTACGGCCGTCCCGCCCGGCAGCGTGTAGGTGGCGCTAGCGGCGCCGCCACTCACCGTGCCGCTGACGACGGACGAGCCGATCTGTGTGGCGCCATTGAAGATGCTGAAAGTGACCGTTCCCTCGTTGACCGTTCCCGACGTGGAGGTTACCGTCGCGTTCAGCGTGACGCTCTGGTTGCTCGTGTTGAAGACGGCCGTGGCGTTCTGGGCGGCGAGCGTGGTGGAAACCGCAGTGCCGCCGGTGACGGTGAGGGTTCCGTTGTTCGCGCCGCTACTGCTGCTGGTCAGGTAGTCGGCGCCGGCGTTGTAGGTCGCCTTGATGGTGTAGGTGCCCGCGGCGGTGCCGCCCGGAAGCGTGTACGTCGCGCCGGCGGTGCCGCCGCTGACGGTGGCGCTCGTCACCGACGAGCCGATCTGCGTCGCGCCGTTGAAGACGGAGAAGGTGACCGTTCCCTCGGCGACGGTGCCGGCGGGGCTTGTCACGGAGGCCGTGAGCGCCACGCTCTGGTCGGTCGCGCTGAAGCTCACCGACGGGTTGCTGGTGACTACGGTCGTCGTGCCCGCGGCGTTGACCGTCAGCGTGTGGGTGTTGTCGCTGCTGGTCTGGTAGTCGGTGCCGGGGTTGTACGTTGCCTTGATCGTGTACGTGTTGACCGTCGTGCCGCCGGGGAGCGAGTAGACGGCGCTAGCGGCGCCGCCGCTGACGGTGCCGCTGGTGACGGACGAGCCGATTTGCGTCGCGCCGTTGAAGACGCTAAAGGTGACGGTGCCTTCGGCGACGGTGCCGGCGGGGCTGGTTACGGTGGCCGAGAGCGTGACGCCCTGGACGCTGGTGCTGAAGGTGGCGGTCTGGTTGGCGGCGGTCAGCGTCGTCGTCGCGGTCGTGACGCTCAGCGTGTGCGTGTTGTCGGTGCTGGTCTGGTAGTTGACCGTGCCGTTGTAGGTGGCGTGGATGGAGTAGGTCCCGACGGCGGTGCCCGCGGGCAGCGTGTAGGTGGCGCTGGCGGCGCCGCCGGAGACGGTGCCGCTGGTGACCGACGAGCCGAGTTGCGTCGCGCCATTAAAGATGCCGAACGTCACCGTGCCCTCGGCGACGGTGCCGGCGGGACTCGTCACGGTGGCATTGAGCGTCACACTCTGGCTGGTAGTGCTAAAGGTCGTCGTCGCGTTGGCGGCGGCCAGCGTCGAGGTGTTCGACGAGACGGTCAGCGTGTGCGTGTTGTCGGTGCTGGTCTGGAAGTTGGTGCCGGGGTTGTACGTCGCCTTGATCGTGTAGACGGCGGCGGCGGTGCCGCCGGGCAGCGTGTAGACGGCGCTGGCGGCGCCGGCGCTGACGGTCGCGCTCGTCACCGATGTGCCGATCTGCGTTGCGCCGTTGAAGATGCTGAAGGTGACCGTGCCTTCGTTGACCGTGCCCGTTGGCGGGGTGACCGTGGCGTTGAGCGTCACGCTCTGGCTGCTCGTGCCGAAGACCGCGTTCGCGTTGCTCGCCGTCAGCGTCGTCGTCGCCGCGGTGACGCTGAGGGTGTGGCTGTTGTCGACGCTGGTGAAGTAGTCGGCGCCGGGGTTGTAGGTGGCGTGGATGGAGTAGGTGCCGACGACCGTGCCGCCGGGGAGCGTGTAGCTGGCGCTCGCATTGCCACCGCTGACGGTGCTACTGGTGACGGACGAGCCGACCTGGGTGGCGCCGCTGAAGATGCTAAATGTCACCGTCCCCTCGGCGACGGTGCCGGCCGGGCTCGTCACCGTGGCGTTGAGTAGCACGACCTGGCTGGCGGTGCTGAACGCGGCCGTGGCGTTGGCGGCGGCGAGGGTCGACGTCGCCTTGGTGACGGTCAGCGTGTGGCTGCTGTCGGACGTGCTGGTCCCGAAGCGGTTCGTGCCGTTGTACGTCGCCACGACGGTGTAGGTGCCGGCGCCGACGCCGCCGGGGAGCGTGTAGACGGCGCTGGCGCCGCCGCTACTCACGGTGCCGCTCGTCACCGACGAGCCGACCTGCGAGGCGCCATTGAAGACCGCGAACGTCACCGTCCCCTCGTTGACCGTGCCGGTGAACGGCGTCACGTTCGCCGACAGGATCACCGTCTGGCTGCTGGTGCTGAAGACGACGCTCGGGTTGACGGTCACGGCAGTCGTCGTGCCGATCTTGAGGACGTCGAACGCGGCGGACGCCTTGGTGAGGCTGCCGCTGGTCGCGGTCAGGGTGTACGCGCTGCCGGACAGGGTGACGGACAGGTCGTTGAAGGTGGCGACGCCGCCGCTGACGGTGCGCGGGTTGGTGCCGCTCAGGGCGCCGGGGTTGGGCGACAGGGCGAGCGTGATCTGACTGGCGCCGTCGCCGGTCTCGATGTTGTTGAACGGGTCTTCGAGGGCGACGCGCACGGGCGGCGTGATGACGTCGCCGACGTTGGTGTTGGTCGGCTGCTGGAGGAAGACGAGCTGGCTGGCGGCGGCCGGGTTGACCGTGATGATTCCGCTGGTGCCGGTCAGGGCGGCGGTGGTGGTGTCGGTCGCGGTGATGGTCCGCGCCCCGGCCTGGCGCAGCTTGACGCCGGTGAAGGTCGCGGTGCCGTTGGTCAGCGCCGAGTTCGGCGGCAGCGACGGGTTGCCGTCGTTGCTGCTGAAGGTCACGGTGCCGTTGTAGCCGGTGAACGGATTGCCGAGGGCGTCCACGGCGGTGACGGTGATGTTGAACGCCACGCCGGCGGTCACGGTCGTCACGGACGGGACGACGCTGAAGTGCGACACCGCCAGCGGGACGGCGAAGACGTCGGTGGTGTTGTTCGTGTCGAGGAGGGCCGGCACCAGGTCGCTGGCGCTGCTGTTGAAGACGACGAGGGCGCCGTCGGCGCTGAGCACCGGCGTGTCGGCGTTGCCAGTGCCGCCGGCGGCGCTGGCGGTGTTGTCGCTGACCAGCCGGGTCGTCGGCGACGCCGACAGCCAGTCGCGCGTGAAGATCTGGTAGTTGTTGGGACTGGGGTTGTTGGGGACGATGTCGGTTGCGTAGCTGCGGAAGGCAACCTGGGTGCCGTTGCCGCTGATGACCGGAAAGTCGGCGGGCCGGTTGCCGCCGCTGGTGCCGGCCGTGTTGACGCTGATGAGCGTCGTCGTGCTGGCCGAGCGGTTGCGGACGAAGATATTGCTCTGGAAGTTGGTGTTGACGGCGACGAGGTTGTTGGCGTAGCTGCTGAAGGCGACGAGGTTGCCGTCGGCGCTGATCGACGCCTGGGAGGACTGGGAGTTGCCGGCGCCGGTCCCGGTGGTGTCGACGCTGACGAGGCTCGTCGAGCCCGCCGTCACATCGCGCACGAACACGTCGGTGTTCGTCCCGTTGGTGTCGTTGGCCGTGAGGTTGGGGCTGGCGCTCTCGAAGGCGACGAACTGGCCGTTGGCACTCAGCGAGGCGTTGGCGGCGCCGTTGAGGCCGGCGAAGACGCCGGACGCCTTGGCACTCGCCGCATCGGTCGTGGCGGCGGCGTGGCCGTTGTTGGCGGTCAGCGTGCGGGCGAAGACGTCGCTCTGGCCGTTGATGTCGGTGGCGACGAGGTTGCTGGCGCTGCTCTGGAACACCACCGTCTTGCCGTCGCCGCTCACCTCCGCCGGGAACGAGTAGCCGTTGCCGGACGTGTCGCCCGCCGGGT
>JBBROG010000261.1:0-11372 GCA_038229635.1 Gemmatales bacterium | reverse complement strand
GGCAGAGACCTCGCACGGCACCCGCCGCGGCTGCTCACGGTGCGACTGACCCAGGCCCCCGCACGACTTCCACAGCGTGAACAACAACTCGATCTGCCAGCGGCAGCGCGCCCGCACCGCCAACGCCGCGGCGCGGGCCAACGCTACCGGCAGCCTGAGCCAGTGTGGTAAGCAGAGTCCTGGGAAGTCCTGCCGCGGTTTCGTGCTTGCTACTCACAGGTCACGAAACGAGAAGGACTTCCCACTTTCAAGCCACCTCCCAAGTCTTAACTTGATCCGTATGGGGGTCGCGCAGCGCACCCCCGGAACGACGACACGCATCCCCGGAACGTAACGCCGCGGGTCGCGTACTCGCGCACCCCGGAACGACGACGCCCACCCCCGGAATTACAGCGGCAGCCCCCAGAAGCGCACCGTCCCCGGCGCCCCTTCGCCCTCGGCCTGCCCACTGCCCGACAGGGCGTGCAGCCCGTCCGGCGCGAAGGCGACGGCGTTGACGCCCGCCAGGTGATCGCTGAAGCGGCACAACTCGCGGCCGTCCGCGACCGACCACAACCGCACCGTCCTGTCGAAGGCGCCGCCGCTGCCCGACAGGACGTGACGGCCGTCCGGCGACGCCGCCACGCAGCGCACCGGGCCGGTGTGGCCGACGAAGCGACGCACCTCCTTGCCGGTGCCGAGGTCCCACAGCCGAACCGTCGTGTCGCCCGCCGAAACCGCGTGACGCCCGTCCGGCAGGAACGCCACGCCGTACGCCTGGCCCTCGTGCCCCGCGAGGCGCCGCGCCTCCTTGCCCGAGGCGACGTCCCACAAGCGCACGCTGTAATCGCTGGCACACGACAGGACGTGACGGCCGTCCGGCGCGACGGCGACGCCGTGGACCGGGCCGGCGTGTCCGGCGAAGCGGCCGGCCTCGGCGCCATCCTTCACGTCCCAGAGGCGCACGGTGAAGTCGCCGCTGCCGGACACGACGCGGCTCCCGTCCGGGAAAAAGGCGACGGAATTGACGCGGTGTTCGTGCCCGGCAAAGCGACGCACTTCTTCGCCGCTTTCGAGGTTCCACAGGAGAAGCCCGTCGGCGCTGCCGGCGAGGACGCCGCGGCCGTCCGGCGATACGGCCACGCCCAGCACCTCGAAGTCCGCGGCGAAGCGGCGCAGCTCCTTGCCGGCGCGGACGTCCCAGAGGCGCACGGTCCCGTCGCCGCCGCCGGACACGCCGCGTCCGCCGTCGGGGGTGAAGGCGACGGCGTTGACCGCCTTGCGGTGGCCGTCGCAGCGCCGCACCTCGCCGATGGCTCCGGGGTTCTGGATGAGGCGCTGCGGCAGCAGCAGCACCCCCTGGCCGCAGCCGGGGCACTTGGCCCGCCGGCCGACGTCCTCGCCCTTCGCCTTCAGCTTCTTCCCGCACGCGCATGTTACGATCAAATCCATCGACGTCGCTCCCGGTAGGAGGGGCCGGACACAAGGGAAACAGTCGGCGCGACGGGAGAGGTCGCCGCGGTTACGGGCCGTCCTGAGTGATAGGTCGATTGTAGGAACGGCGGCGGCGCGGGGGCAAGCGAAGACCGGGCAATCCGGGGCAACGAGGGAGCCGTCGGGCGCTACAGGCGGCAACCTCCCGTTCCTCGCTGCGACGAATTCGCCTTGCGGGCGGCGTGGGAAAAATGCTACCCAAGGGTGGCCGGACGGACACGGCCACGGACCCGGACCCTATTCCTTCCCCATGCCACCCATGCGCCACCCCTTTTTCCTTGCCTTGCCCCTGTGCGTCGTCCTCGTCGCCCCGCTTCACGCCCAGAAGCCGGCCGCCAAGGACACGCCGCTCGTCGACAAGCTGCGCTCGCCGCGCGAGGCCGACCGGCCGCTCGCCGACAAGCTGCGCTCGCCGCGCGAGACGCTCAAGACCCTCTTCTTCGCGGCGGCGCTCTACGACCTCTTCCCGGAGATGATGCAGGACGGCGTCGCCTGCCTCGACCTCGACGCCGTGCAGCCGCGGCCCGGACCCGAGGACGCCGTCCTGCTCGCCCTCGGCGTGGAAGACGTCCTGCAAACCCTGGCGATCCCCCTGAGCGTCGTCCCCGACCAAAGGGAGGGCGAGACCTGCGTCATCCACGACGCGGACGGCTTCGACCTCACCCTGCGGCGCGGCCGCGACGAGGGCTGGCGCTTCACGGCGACGACGCTCGCCAAGCTGCCGGCGATGCGCCGCGCCGCCCGCGAGCTGCGCAAGGCCAAGCCCGGCGACTGCGCCGCCCTGCGCGAAGGCTTCACCGACCCGCGCGCCACCATCAGGCAGTTCCTCTCCGACGCCTACCACGGCGACTTCTACGCGGCGTCGCGCGCCCTCGACCTGAGCAACCTCAGCGACGAGCAGCGCCGCGAGCAGGGGCCGGCGCTCGCCCAGCGGCTCGCCTGCGTCATGCAGCGGCGCGGCTTCCTGTTCCGCCAGGAAGTGCCTTACCAGACGGAGGGGCCGGCCTACACCTGGCACGCCAACGGCCAGGGGCGCGTCGCCCTCGACCGCGTCCGCCAGCCCGACGGCAAGGACGCCTGGCTGTTCACGCGGCAAACGGCGCGCAACGTCCCGGCGATGTACCAGGCCGTGAAAGACGCGCCGCCCGACGGCCGCTACCAGCGCATGGGCCTGGTCGTGCCCGCGCCGGAGGCCGCCGCGAGCCTCGCCGTGCAGAAGCGCCCCGAGGAAGTGCCGCCGCACCTCGGCTCGCCGCGCGCCCTGCTGCGCGGCTTCTTCCGCACGATGGAGGCCGCCGACGTCGACGACGCCCGCCTCGCCGACGCCCTGGAGTATTTGGACCTCAAGAACGTGACTCTCGCCGACCGCGCCCCGCTGGGCGGCAAGCTGGCGACGAAGCTGGAACTGGTACTGCGCAAGCTGCCCATCGACCTGAGCGCCGTGCCCGACGGCTGGAACGCCCCGCCGCAGGTCCTCGGCGAGGCCCAGGGCGTGCGCGTCGAGGTGCTGCGCCAGCGCGACGGCTGCTGGCGCTTCAGCGAGGCGACGGTCGCGCGCGTCCCGGAGATGTTCGACAAGCTGCTCGCCGGCAAGGTGCGGCCGGAGCAGGAGAACGGCACGCACCTCGACAGCGCCCGCGACACGCTGGTCACGTTTCAGACCGCGTCGGCCCGGCGCGACTTCGCGACGGCGGCGCGCTGCCTGAACCTCGCCGACATCCACGCCAGCGCCCGCGAGGAGCTCGGCTCGGCCCTCGCTTTCAAGCTCAAGTACGTCCTCGACCGCGTCGGCCGCGTCTACGTCCAGGAAGTGCCGGACAATCCGGAGGGGCCGCGTTACGTCCTCTACCGCGGCGTGTTGGGGCGCGTCGTCCTCGACCGCAAGGCGGAGGAGCCGGGCAAGGGCCAGTGGCAGTTCACGCAGGAGACGGTGCAGCGGGTCGAGGCGATGTTCCTGGCGGTGCTGGGCACGCCGCCGGACGAGTCGCAGCAGGGGACGGACGTGGTCGCCGAGCCGACCCTGTGGGAGACGCCGGGCGTGTGGCTGCGGCTGCGGCTGCCGGCCTGGGCGCGGGTGCGGGCCGGCAGCCTCGACCTGTACCAGTGGCTCGGCCTGCTGCTGGCCGGCCTGGCGAGCTGGGCCGGCTCGCGCGTCGTGATGGCCGTCGTCACGCGCCTCGTCGCCTGGGTGCTGCGCCGGGGCGGCTCGGCGCTGTCGACGAGCTTCGTCGCCTCGACGCTGCGGCCGCTGACATGGCTGGGCGCCGTGTGGGTCTTCTACGTCTTGCTGGACGGCCTCGACCTGCCGGCGGGCGTCGCCGGCAAGGCGTTCGCCGTCCACAAATTCCTCCTCGCCGGCCTGGTCGGCTGGCTGGGGCTGCGTGCCATCGACCTGTCGATGAGCGTCTACACCAACAGCGAGCTGCTTCGTCCGCACCGCAGCCTCGGCGACATGATCGTGCCGGTGGGAATGCGCCTGGCGAAGGGCGGCGTGACGCTGGTCGTGGCCGTCTATGTGATCTACGAGATCGGCCAGGCGGACTTACTGGGCCGCTTCCTGACGGGGCTGGGCGTGGCGGGCCTGGCGGCGTCGCTGGCGGCGCAGGACGCGATGAAGAGCTTCTTCGGCACGCTGCTGCTGATCGGCGAGCGGGCGTTCAAGATCGGCGACTGCATCATCGTCGGCGACAAGCAGGGCGTCGTGGAGCAGGTCGGCTTCCGCTCGACGCGGCTGCGCACCGGCGAGGACTCGCTGCTGACGATCCCCAACTCGGTGATCGCGGCGGCGCCGATCGACAACATGGGCGCCCGCACGCTGCACCGCCTGAGCACGACGCTGCTGGTGAGTCCCGAGACGGAGCTGGAACGCCTGTTGGAGTTCCGCGCCCGCCTTCAGACGTGGGCGGCGGCGCAGGAGTTGGTCGTTCCGGACAAGGTGGATATCCATCTGCACCGGCTGACGAACAGCGGCGCCGAGCTGAGCCTGAGTCTGTTCCTGGCGGCGTGCCCGCCGGCGCGGGAGACGCTCTTCCGCGACGCGCTGAACTGCGAGACGCTGCGCCTCGCCGAAGAACTGGGCGTCGCGATGGCGCCGACGACCCGGCCGGTGCATCTGAGAAACGCCGGGCAGTCGGCGGCGCGGGCGGCCTAGTGCGCCCAAAGGAACGAACCACAGAGGCACAGAGGACACAGAGGGAATACAACACAGAGAAAGGCAAGAAAGAGAGAGCGGCAGGTGAGACGTCGCCGCCTGTCTTTCCCTTCCTCTTTTCTCTGTGTTGTTTTCCCTCTGTGTCCTCTGTGCCTCTGTGGTTCGTTCTTATCTTTCTTCCGCCGGCAGCGGCGCTCCTGCTTTTTCGCCCGCGGCAAAAAACTTTCGTCCGGCGCGGCGGTATTCCCCATCGTCAGGGGTCTCTTAATCTTATGAGGGTTGTTCATGCTCAGGGGGCCGCCATGACCTCGACGTCCTCACCGTTGGACCGCGCCCGCGACGGCTGTAAAGACGCTCAGGGAGAGATCCTTGAGCGCTACCGCAACTATCTCCTCCTCCTCGCCCAGGTCGGCCTGCACCGCTGGAGTCTCCAGGGCAAGGCCGACGCCGGCGACCTCGTGCAGGAAACCTTCTCCCGCGCCCACCGCTATTTTCCGCGCTTCCGCGGCACGACGGAGGGTGAGTTGAAGGCCTGGCTGCGGAAGATCCTCGTGTCGCGCCTCGGCAAACTGGTGAAAAAGCACTGTGGCGCCGGCCGCCCCCGGCCGCGCGAGGTGGCCGACGCCTTGACGCGCTCATCCGAACGCCTCGACGCCGCGCTGGTGGACCCGCGCGACTCGCCCGCCACGCAGGCCAGCCGTCGCGAGGACGCCATCCGCATCGCCGACGCCCTCGCCCGAATTCCGGCCCACTACCGCGAGGTGGTGATCCTCCGCCTCGTCGAGGGGCTGTCCTTCCCGGAGATCGCCGCCCGCCTCGGGAAGACCGAGGACAGCGTCGCGAAATACTGGAAGCGATCCCTCCTCCTCCTGGCCCAGATGCTCGGGAGTGCGCCATGACGTCGCTCGCCGACCGCTCGTCCTTCCCGCCGTCTTCCGCCGTCGCCGACGCGCTGGACGAGTACCTGGACGCGCTCCAGGCCGGCTCGGCGCCCGACCGCGCCGCCTTCCTGGCGCGTCACCCGGCGCTCGCGGCGGAGTTGGCCCCGCTGCTCGACGGCATCGAGGCGCTGCACGCCGGCACGCGCGCCCTCGGCGAGGACGCCCCGTCGCTCGGCCTCGCCGGCGAAGCCCCGCCCGCGCCGCTGCCGCTCGGCGACTTCCGCATCGTCTGCGAAATCGGCCGCGGCGGCATGGGCATCGTCTACGAGGCGGAGCAACTGTCGCTGGGCCGCCGCGTCGCGCTGAAGGTGCTGCCGTTCGCCGCCGCGCTCGATCCGAAGGCGCTGCGCCGCTTCAAGGCCGAGGCGCAGGCGGCGGCGGCGCTGCACCACGGCCACATCGTCCCGGTGTTCGCCGTCGGCAGCGAGCGCGGCGTCCACTACTACGCGATGCAGTACATCGAAGGCCAATCGCTGGCGGCGCTGATCGCCGAGCTGCGCCGCGCCGCCGGCCTGCCTTCCGGGACCGTCGATTCCAGCGGCGTCTCTCTGCTGGCCCACGAACTGGCTTCGGGTCGCCTCGCCCCGCCGCTCTCCCGGCCGGCCGCCTCGCCCACGGCCGGCGCGGGAGCGCCGACCGAGCCGGTGGCGGAGTTGTCGACGCGCGTCTCGTCCGGCGGCGCCGACTTCTTCCGCACGGCGGCGCACCTCGGCGCCCAGGCCGCCGACGCCCTGGCTTACGCCCACGATGAGGGCGTGATCCACCGCGACGTCAAGCCGGGCAACCTGTTGGTCGATTTGCGCGGCACGCTCTTCGTCGCCGACCTCGGCCTGGCGCGCGTCGCCGCCGCGGTCGAGCTGACCGCCACCGGCGAGGAGGTCGGCACGCTGCGCTACATGAGCCCCGAGCAGCTCGCGGGCCGAGCCGAGGGCGTGGACGGCCGCGCCGACGTCTACGGCCTGGGCGCCACGCTGTACGAGTTGCTCACGCTGGAGCCGCCGTTCGGCTCGGCCGACCGCCAGGAGTTGCGCCGCCAGATCAGCGACGACGACCCGCGGCCGTTGCGGACTCTCAACCGGGCGGTCCCCGCCGACCTGGAGACGATCGTCTTGACGGCACTCGCGAAAGACTCGGCGGAGCGCTACGCGACGGCCAAGGACATGGCCGACGACCTGCGCCGCTTCCTGGAGGACCGGACGATCCTGGCGCGGCGTGCGACGCTGCGGCAGCGGTTTGGCAAATGGAGTCGGCGGCACCGGACGTTGGTCCGGGCGGTGACGACGACCCTGCTGCTGAGCATGACGACGAGCCTGGCCTTGCTGTGGACGGCCTACCGGCGGACCGACGACGCGCTGCGGCGGGCTCAGGCGAACGAGGCCGTCGCCCTGGAGTCGTTGGACGAGATGAGCCGCATGGCAGACTTCGTCCTCCAGCATCAGCCGGGAGAGCAACAGGAACAGCGCGCGTTCCTCGTGCGGGTGAAAGACATTATGGAGCGGCTGGCGGACGTGCCGGGCGCCACGCCGAAGGCGCGTCACGAGGCGGCGCGGGCGTTCTGGCGAGTCGGGGCCATCGAACGACGCCTGGGCGACACTCTCGCCGCGGAAGAGGCGTATCGCGAGGCGGTACGGCGTGTCGAACCGCTGGCCGAGGCTTTCCCGGACGAGCGCGCGTACCGATTCGACCTGCGAACTTCCGGCGGAACCTGGGCAACGTCTTAGCCCGCCTTCAGAGATACGACGAAGGCGAATACCTGTTTCGCCAGGCTTTGGCCGAGTTGGAAAGGCTGTCGGCGGCGAAGCCCGAGGACGCACCGACCCTGGGATTGTTGGTGGAACTCAAGGGCGAGTTGGGGAACCTTCTTGGTGAGTCCGGGGGGCACACGCGGGAAGCGCTCGCCCTCGCGAAGGAACGTATCACGGTCGCCGAACGACTCCGCGACCGTTACCCGACGCACATCCTCAGCTACACGCGCCTGACCGGCTGTTGGGCCAGCCTGGGGAAACTCCTCGAACGCGAGGAGAAGTGGGACGACGCCGCGAACGCTTACCGGCGCGCCCTGGCCTATGACGTGTATTTGACCGAACACGTCCCCCACAAACCTTCGGACCGAGAGAACTCGGGCGACCTCCGCGAAAAGCTCGGCCGGGTGATGCTTCGTCAGGGCAAATACTCCGAGGCGGAAAAACTGTTGACCGAGTACATCATGGCCGCCGAAATCCTGGCGACAGAATACCGGGACGTTGTCGGTTACTCCGAGGTGTTGTGCAATGCGTATCTGAATCTCGCGCAAGTGTACCTCCTGACGGGCCGCCGCGCGGAGGCGGAGGCGGCCTACGGGAAACACTTTCAACGATTGGAGACGTTGCCTCTCCATTCCATTCTCCCTGAACAGAAGGTGTGGTCGCGCGTGACCTGCCCGGTGCGACGCTTTTGGGAGCCGGAAAAGACTCTGGAACGGGCTCGGCGACTGGCCGGGGACGACCCGGCGGCGTTGCCTCACAAGGCTTACGTCCTGGCCGCCCTCGTTCGTGCCGGTCAGTCGCGGGAGGCGATTGCCCTGGCGGAAACGATCCGTCAGGAGAGCGGAAGCACGCCGTCCCTCCCGTCGCTGTTCTTCCTGGCCCTCGCCCACAACCAAGTCGGTGAGAGGGAGGAAGCCCGGCGCTGCTACGACCGGGCGGTCAGGGCGATGGAGGAGCGCAATCCCTCGTCTCCGGAGATGAGGGTCTTGAAGCAAGAGGTCGAGGAAGCCCTGCGCCCCTGAACCGGCCAAAAGCGATTTCGTTGAGCCGATGGGGCCTCCGCTCTCGCTGGAGCCGAGGAGACGGCGAACGCAGCCGTGTAGGACTCGCCCTCCGGCCCATCTTCAACGTGTTGATTGGGTAAGTGCAAAAACGCTCGTTGGAACGCGGCCCGAGCGGGTCGCGCGAGGAGGAACTCATGAGAATCGTGACAGCCTCGATCGTCGTGCTTCTCGCGGCCCTTGCCGTGGGGGGCGTCGTGCTCGCCGACGTGAAAGACGAGCCGGCGAACTTGATCGTCAACGGCAGTTTCGAGGACGGCCCGGCGGAAGTCAGCGACTACAAGCCCCTCGACGAGGACTCGGTCGAGATCCGCGGCTGGGTTGTGACTCGCGGTCAAATCGATCTCGTCGAGAAGGGCTGGAAGGCCGCTCACGGCAAGCGGTCCCTCGATCTCCACGGATCGCCCGGTTTCGGAGGGGTGAAACAGCCGTTCGTGACCAAGGTCGGTCAGAAGTACAAAGTGACGTTCTCCCTGTCCGGGCACCCCGGCCGGGGGCACGAGAAAGTGCAGATGGCCGTGCGGGCGGCGGGCGCGAAGGAAGTCTTCGAGTGCGACATGGACGGCAAGAGCCTGGAAGACATGAAGTGGGAGAAGAAAACATGGGAATTCCGGGCGGTGGACACGATCACTGTCCTGGAGTTTCACACCGCGATGGCCCCGACCGTCGACGCCTACGGCGGCCCGGCACTCGACGACGTCCGAGTCGTCGCCGTCGAATGACGTAAGAGGCGTCGCAAAAATTCGGAGTGTTGGCATTCTGTACTCACCTGAGGAGACGATCATGAATGAGACTGGGGTTCCTGTCCGGGGGAGTCGCCTCGTCCTTGCTCTCGTCGCCGTTCTGAGCCTGGCGGGGGCCGCTCGCGCGGACCTTGTGTATGCCTCGTCGCTGGACGGCAACCGCATTGTCTCGGTCGACCTGGCCACGAACGCGGTCACGACGGTGGCCAACGTCGCCGGCCCGGACAGCCTGCTCTTCGACGAACAGGGACGCATCATCTACACCGCCTACTTCGCGGGCCAGGTGCGGCGGTTCGATCCGAAGACGGGCACGGATACTCTCTTGGCGGGAGGTCTCAATCGTCCGGTGGATATCGCCCTCGAGCCGGGTGAGAAGAGTCTTCTCGTCGTCCAACAGTTCGGCAAGCGCATCGACCGCCTCCAGCTGGCGACAAACCAACTCTCTCCCCTGGTCCCCGTGACAGGGCCGTTTCCTGGCGGAATCACCTACGATGATGCCGGCCGCCTTTTTGCCATCACGAGCAATAACGGCCTCCTGGCTCAACTCGACCCGGCGACGGGGCTGACTCGCCAGAGTACCACAACGCCGCCCGCGCTTGACGGCTTGACCTATGACCCCTTCTCTCACCTCCTTTACGCTGCTTCTCAGGGTCTCAACGCGATTTACTCCTTCGACCCGAACAGTCTCGTCTCGGGGGCGAAATTCGTCGTCAGGGTTCCCGGACCCGACGGCCTCAGCGCCGACGGCAATGGGAACCTGCTGATCGCCGCCCGCGGCGATTTCCGCCTCTACAATTACGACCTGAATAATGGCAAACTCACAGCGGGACCGTCCGTCTTTGGGATTGACGATACGGCGCCGGCGTCCGGTCTGGGCGCGCGGCCCGTCAATCCCGCCGTTCCGGAGCCCGCGAGTGTGGCACTGCTGGGTCTGGGGCTTTGCGTCCTGGCCGGTGCGCGACGGTTAGGACGCCTTTCCAAGCGGGCTGGTCCGTTCTGATAACTGTCCAGGTGCCCCAGGCGCGTGTGGGGGTGTCAGAGAGTGTCACGACGACCGCCCAATTCCTGACACCCCCCAATTCGTTGCTCGCCGTTCTCGGCCAATCTCTCCGCCTCGCGCAAGAATACGTTCGCCACGTCCGACGTGGCCGCTTCTCCCCAGAACCGGGCCTGGTGCCGAATCACCTCCTGGCGCGACAAGTCGGGAGAGGTGCGGCGCAGGACCGCCAGACCCGCATCCCAGTCGCCAACCGCTTCGGCCGCCGCTAGGCGCCGGTCGTAGGTCCGTCGTTCCTCGGCGGACATTTCCACCGGCTCGGCGCCGCCTTCCGCGATCGCGGCCAAGTCCTCGGAGAGGGCACCGATTCTCCGGCGCTCCGCTTCGCTCAGCGCGTACCAGAGCGGGTCCATCTCCGCGCGCAGGGCCTCCGCCTCCGGGCGCTCGTCGCGGCCCGCGACCGAGAGGGCGTGGAGCCGCAAAAGCTTTTCGACACAGGCGAAATAAGCGGTTTGTGAGACAGTCGTGGCGTTCATCGGTCAGGTCTCGTCTTTTTGCCACTCGTCGCGAGTGGCGGCCAAGGCGGTCTGGTAGTCGGCTTGCGGCATCGCGACCGCCGGTTCGACGACCCCGTGAATCGTCGAGTCGGCGGGGTCGGGGCGGAACAGCAAGAGATCATTAATCATCCCTTCGGCGAACGATCCGACCCCCATACGCCAACAGATCAGCGCGTCGGACCCTCGCGCCCCCTGTACCCCCTTCGCGCCGAGGGATTTCGTGCCGAGGCGGCGGGGAATCCGCCAGGGAGGCAGGAGCCGCCATGAGGGCGCCACGGACATGCCGCCCGTCCTCGGTGTCACGGTCCCATCGGAGTTCACCGGGAGGTCGGGGTGAGCGTCCGGCGGCACTCGGACTCCCAGGGTGTTTGCCGTAACGCCCACAAGGGGCTTGCCTCCGTCAGGAAACATGGATCGGTAGAACAGCGGCATCTTTTCGCCTGGAGTCCGCGCCTTCTCTCAGGGTATTCTATCACCACGGGCCGGCGGCCAAAGCAGTCTGATAAGATAATTTAAACGTCACAAAACGCGATTCACGAGTGGCCCTGGCAGCCGTGTTTCGCCGGCCTCTTTGGAGTGCGGGGGGGCGGGGGCGGGGGGGGTTTTTTGCGGGGGGGGGGGCCGGGCCCGCAAAACGGAGGGGGCGCAGCAATAAAGTAGGGTAGGCGAACGGCGACGGGGGGGGGGGGGGGGGGGGGGGCGCG
>JBBROG010000260.1:0-11515 GCA_038229635.1 Gemmatales bacterium | reverse complement strand
CGCTCCTGCTCCTTCTCGGCTCGCTCCTGCTCCTTCTCGGCTCGCTCCTGCTCCATTTGGGCTTGCAGCTCCTCGAAGGTGAGGAACGGCTGACCGTCGGGCCGGTAGACGACCATCTCCGGCCCGGACAGGTCGAAGCGAATCCCCAGCAGCGGACTCACCCAGCCGTCCGTCTTGCGCACCGCGCGCAGCCGGCCGCGCACCCGCCGCCAGACCTTCAAGAGGTCGGCGTCAGGGTCGTAGAGGTAGTATTCCAGGACGCCGTAGCGCTCGTAAAAGTCGAACTTGCCGCGCATCTCCGCGTCGCTGTTGCCCGGCGACAGGATCTCGAAGACGACCTGGAGAGGGATGTTCGCCTCCAGCCACTGCCGCCAGGAGCGGCGGTCCCCCTTGGGGCGGCCGCGCACCCACAGCACGTCGGGGGCGGTCTTGATCTCGGAATGTCCCCGGACGGGATACCAGAAGAGGTCGGCGGCGACGAAGACGTTGGCCGCGGCGCGGAACAGGGCCGCCAGGTTGCCGTAGAGGACGGTGATCCAGCGGAGTTGGACGGTGTTCTCGGCCATCGGCTTCCCGTCGCTGTCGGGGTAGGTCGGGTCGTAGGGCAGCCAGGTCGTCGGGGGAAGAGGAATGTTCATGGCCGCTCACCCAGCGGGGACAAGGACGGTAAGACGCCCGCCCGATGATACCAGGCGGGGCGACGACAGACGACTCGCCCCTCAGCGGCGCGCCTCCAGGTACGCGAGCAGGTCGCGCAATTCCTGGTCGGTCAGCAGGTCGGCGAGGCCGTCCGGCATGACCGACTTCGCCAGCGGCCGGCTGTCGACGACGTCGCGCGTGTTCAGCTTGAATTGAACACCTTGCGGGTCGACATAGGTGTATTCATCCAGCACTGTCCGCAAGAGCATCCCCGTGCGGGTCTTGCCGTCGGCCGTCTCGATGTGCCACATCTGGTAGTGCGGCGCCACGAGGTTGCTCGGCTGCAGGATCGATTCGAGGAGGTGCCGCCGCTCCGTGCGCCCGACCGCCGACAGGTCCGGGCCGACGTCCTGGCCGCGCCCCTCGACGCGGTGGCAGCGCGTGCAGAGGCCGAGCCGCGGGTGGGCGAAGACGCGCCGCCCCGCCGCCGCGTCCGCCGGCCCGTCGAGGCGCTTCAGCCAGGCGGCGACGTCGGCGGCCGGCGGGCGGTCCTTCGCGAACGGCTTGCCGAGGACGCGCGCCGCCAGGTCGGCCGCGCCCGGCGCACGCCCGGCCAGTTCCTCGACCGCCGCGCGCTGCGTCGGCGTCAGCTTCGCGCCGGCCAGCGCCCGCAACACCTCGTCGCGCACCGCCGCGCTGTCGCCCTTCGCAAGGCCGAGCAGTTCGTCGGCCAACTCTCCGGATCGCTCGGCGAGTCCGACGACGGCCTGGGCGCGGACCGCCTCGCCGCGCCGCCCGTCGCGCGCCGCCGCGAGGAGCAGCGGCACGCGCTTCGGGCTGGGGTGCTCGGCGAGCGTCCGCGCCGCCTCCAGGCGCAGGCTCGCGTCGTCTCCGGCGAGGAAGCGGCCCAACAGGTCGGGCGTCAGCTTCGCGTGCGTCGCCGGCACCATCTGGAGCGCCATCACGCGGACCGCCGCCGGCGCCGCGTCGTCGCCGAGGCGTTCGAGGAAGTAGTCGGCCATCTTCGCCTCGCTGACGTCCTGGCCGTCGAGGCGGGCCAGCGCCGACGAGTAGGCGAAGTACAGGCGCACGTTGAGCGTGCGGTCCTTCAGCGCTTCGACGAGGCGCGGGCGGTAGGCGGACAACTTCTCGTCGGCGACCCACTTGGCGGCGAGGAAGCGCACCTCGTCGTCGCGGTCGGCGAGGAAGTCGGCGACGAGGCGCTCGGCGCCTTTGTCGCCCGACGCCCGATGAGCCAGCAGCAGGCCGATTCGCTGCCGCGCGTCGGAGAGACGGCCAGGAGCGACGGCCGCGAGCAGGTCCGGCGAATGCCCCAGGCGCTGCACGGCGGCGTGGCTCAGGTAAGGGTCGGCGTCGGCGAGGAGCGTCAGGAGACGTGGCAGGTCGCTCTTGGCGCGGAGCGACGCGACGGCCTCGAAGCGGACCTCGGCGGGGAGCGCGGCGTCGAGGAAGCGCGCCGCGTCGCCGCCGCGCGCGACGAGGGCGCGGACGGCCAGGGCTCTTAGACCGGAGAGAGTGTTTTTCTCCGCCACGGCGCCGAGGTCGATCTTGCGGTCGTCGGCGTCGACCAGCGCCGTCAGGGACGCGGCGCGGACGCGGTCGTCCTTCGCGGAGAGTTGAGAGCGCAGGAAGTCGCGGCCGGCATCGTCGACGGCGAGGCGGCGTGCCGAGGCGTCGCGCAGCGGCCGATGGGCGCTGAGCAGGCCGCGGCGCGGGTCGGCGGGTCGCTCCGGCGTGCGCTTCTCCTTCGGACGGATGTGCCAGACGGCGCCGCGGCCGTGCAGGTTGTAGTCGCTCAACACCCAATCGGTGACGAACAGCGAGCCGTCCGGCGCCACCGCCAGGCCGACGGGCCGGAAGTCTTTGCCGCCCTGCACGAACGGCAGGCGCTCCGCCTCGAACGACGCGCCGCGCGGCTTCGGGATGTAGCGCTCGACGCGGTGGTCGGCCCAGGAGGTGACGAGGAGACTGCCGAGGTATTCGCGAGGAAGGGCGTCCGATTCGTAGCTGACGACCTCGCACGGCGCCTCGCCGACGCCGCCGACCATCGGCAGCGTGCCGGGAAGCTGGCCGTTCCACGCCTGGAAGGGGTGGCGCCCGGAGCGGCCGTAGCGGAACTGGAAGCCGAAGTCGGCGCCCTCGACGGCGTGGACCATGCGGCACGGCGGCATCGAGTCGGGGTCGTTGTCCACGACGAAAAGGCGCCCAAAGATGTCGCGACAGGCGCCGAACGGGTTCCAGAAGCCGGTCGCGACACGCCGCAGTCCCTTGCCGTCCGAGCTACACCAGAAGACGTTGCCGCCCTCGCCGCCGCCCGTGATCGTCGTGCCGTCGGCGCCGACGAGCTTGTAGCCGGCGCCGAGGTTTTCGCCCATGCCGAAGGTCAAATTGCCCTTCGAGTCGAAGGCGAGGCCCGACAGGCCGTTGTGCGGGTAGTCGCCCTTGGTATCGAGGAAGACGATCCGTTTCTTTTCGTCGGCCTTGCCGTCGCCGTCGGTGTCGCGCAGGCGCAGGATCTCGTTGCGCGTGGCGACGTACACGGAGCCGTCGGGGTGGGCGGCGACGTCCATCGTCGACTTTGTGCCCTCGAAGAAGGTGGTGAAGCGGTCCGCCTTGCCGTCGCCGTCGGTGTCCTCGAGGAGGAGGATGCGGTCGTGCGGCGGCCCCTTGTAGTTCGCGGGGCGGAAGTGCGTGTGACTCTCGACGACGAGGAGCCGGCCGCGGGCGTCGAAGTCGCAGGCGATGGGGTGGACGATGTCCGGCGCCGCGGCGAAGAGGACGACTTCGAGGCGCGGGTCGTGAGCCTTCGGGACGTCGGCGGCGCGGCCTCCGAGGGGGAGGAGGAGAAAAGCTATCGCGAAGAGGAGGGTGTGCTTCATGAGAGAGAGGCTCCGCGCCGCGGCCGGGTGGGGGCGGAGTCCTTCCCCGCTCCGTCGCGGGCGCGGCTGTGAGGAAGCCTATCGAAACGAGGCGAGGACGTCTCGCGCCGGGCGGGGGCGCGGGCCGAGAGCCGCGCGCTCAGTACAACACGCTGGTCAGTTTGTCGCGGTACTCGTCCGCCAGGTCGCTGCGCACGCCGATCACCTGGAACACCTTGACCATCACCTCGCGCACCTTCTCGTTCGCGAGCTTCTTGTCGCGCTCCGCCGCCGACAGCAGCAGGGCCAGCGCCTCCGGGTAGCGCCCGGCGGCGGCGAGGGCACAGCCCAACTCGTAGTACACGCCCGCGTTCTCGGGCTCCGCCCCCAGGCGGGGACGAAGCGCCGCCTCGCCGGGCAGCGCGCGGGCGTGGTCCTTGAGGAAGAGGACGGCGCCGAGGCGGTCGACCTCGGCGGCCTCGTCGCCCCCCGGCGGGACGCGGCGCAGCAGCTCGCCGGCCTCCTCGTCGCCGTCCCGCGCGAGCAGCACGCGGGCCAGTCCGACGAGCGCGGCCTCCGGCGCCCGCTCGCCGGCGACGGCGCGGCGGTAGAGCGCTTCGGCCTCCTCCGGCGTCGTCGCCTCCGCGGCGCGGGCCTGCTCGACGAATTGCTCGGCCTCGCTGGGGCGCAGGCGGTCGAGGAAGTCGCGCAGCCCCTCCTCCGGCAGCACGCCCTCGAACTCCAGCACGATCTTGCCGTCGCGGATCGCCTTGACGGCGGGGATCGCCTCGATGCGAAAGGCGGCGGCGAGGTTCTGACAGTCGTCGGTGTTGATCTTCGCCAGCACGAACTGCCCCTGGCGCTCGCGGGCCAGTTTCTCCAGCACGGGGCCGAGCGCCCGGCACGGGCCGCACCACGGAGCCCAGAAGTCGACGACCACGGGGACCGTGCGCGAGCGCTCGATCACCTCGCGCTCGAAGTCCGCCTCGGACACGTCGATGACCCAGGACGAGGACTCGGCACTCACCGTACAACCTCCGCGCGGGGACGGGCGAAGCGTGCGCTCCTCGTCATTGTACGCGGAGACGCCCGGTCATGCCGCGCGGCGCGCGGCCGTCGTCCCATCGCCAAGGGGCCGGGCTACGCGCGTCGCCCCCTTCCCGCTACCATTTCCGGGAAGTGAGTCCCTTGCCACGGAGGAAGTCATGTCATCCCCCGAAGCCGCGGCCGCGCCGACGCCCGACGCTTGGCCGGCCCTCGGCATCGACGAGCGGCGCGTCCTCGGCGTCCTCGTCGAGAAGATGAAGACCACGCCCGACGCCTACCCGATGAGTGTCAACGCCCTCGTCACCGGCGGCAACCAGAAGACCAACCGCGACCCCATCATGGACCTCAGCGACGTCGACGTCGAGGAGGCGCTCACCACGGTCCAGAAGAAGGGCCTCGCCGTCAAGCTCGTCGGCGGCCGCGTCATCCGCTGGAAGCACAACCTGTACGAGACGTGGAAGGTCGGCAAGGTCGAATTGTCGGTCCTGTGCGAGCTGCTGCTGCGCGGCCCGCAGACCGAGGGCGAGCTGCGCGCCCGCGTCAGCCGCATGGACGCCGTCGACGACCTCGACGCGCTGCGCGCCCTGTGCCGGCCGCTCGCCGAGCGCCGCATGGTCGTCTACCTGACGCCGGAAGGGCGGCGCGGCACCGTCCTGACGCACGGCTTCCACGCGCCCGACGAGTTGGAACGGCTCCGCGCCCGCCACGCCGGCGCTGCCCTCGACGACGACGAGCCGCGTGCGGCGCCGCGCGCCGCTTCGCCCTCCGTGCCGGAGCGGCCGGACGTCGAGCCGCGCCTCGGCGCCGCCCAGGCCGAACTCGCCGCGCTGCGTCAGACGGTCGCCGACCTGCGGGCGGAGCTGGACGCGGTCAAGGATCAGGTGCGCGCGCTCAGGGCAGGATTGGGAATGTGAGCCACGCCTGGCGGCGGCGCATCTCGTCGAGGAGGGCGCGGAAGCGGGCGTCGCCGCGCAGGGCCGTCCAGTCGGCGTCGGCCTCGGTGTGGGCGGCGTCGCGCCAGCCGCGGGCGACGGCGTCGCGCAAGGCGTCCAGGGCGCGGCCGGCGTAGGCCGACGTGTCCTCCGCGGCGGCGCACAGGGCGAGGCAGCAGGCGACGTTGTAGAGGTTGCTGCCGTCGTCCGGCTTCAGCGTCCGCAGCTTCTCGGCGGTGGCCGCGGCGTCGGCGAGGCGGCCGCGCCGCGCCAGGATCGCCGCCCGTCCCACGAGCAGACCCTGCGCCACGTCCGGCGGCTGAGCCAGGGCGTAGTCGAGGTCTTCGACCGCCCGCGTCAGGGACCGCGTCATCTCGAGGGCGCTCTCCAGAGCCTGCCGCTGCGCCGCCTGCGGTTGGCCCTTTTCGAGCGCCTTCAGCGCCTGCTCGTACCACGCCCTGGCCTCGTCCGGCCGACGGTCCCTCCGCTCCAGGTCGCCGAGGGAAGCATACGCCGCCAGCGCCAGCCGCGCGGCCGCGGGGTCGGCCGGCTCGGAGACGTGGCCTTCCACCACGGCCAGCATTTTCTTGTACTCCGCCCGCGCGCCGGCGAGGTCGCCGAGCCGAACGCCGGCGTCGGCGATCAGTTGGTATCCGACGGCGACGTCGCGCCGGGCGTCGGGGCTCGCGGGGGTGGCGGCGACGAGGGTCAGGGCCGGCGTCAGGGCCTCGCGGTAGGCGTCCCGAGCCGGGGCCAACTGGCCGAGGAAGGTATTCGCCTGCCCGAGTCCGCGCGCCGCGTACATCAGGTCCTGCAACGCCTGCGGATTCCGCGGGTGCGCCTGGGCCAGGGCGCGGGCCAGCGCCAGGCCGGCGTTGTACTGCCCGCGCCCCTCCTCGCCCTGCCCGAGCATCAGAAACAGTTGCCCGAGGTACAGGCGGTCGAGAATCGCCGCGCGCTCACTGCTGCCCAGATCGTCGGTCAGGCGCGCGACTTGCCGCGCCGCCGCGAGGCCGGCCGCGAGGGCGTTCCGTTTCGATTCCGCGGCCGCCGGGGCGTCGTCCGGCCGGGGCTGGGCCAGCAGCGCCAGCGCCCGCAGCGCCGCCAGCGCCTGCTGATGTCCCTCGCCGGCGAGGGCCTGCTGGCGCAGCCGCGCCAACACGGTTTCCGTCGCCGCCCGCTGCAGGGCCGCCGTCGCCTCGTGGTGTTGCTCCTGGAGGTGAAGATTGGCCTGGCCGACTCGCTCGACCTCGCGCTGCTGCTGCCGGAGGAGGTAGACGCACCCGCTCAGCGCGGCCGTGTCCACGGCGAGCAGGACGAGCAGCGCGGCGAGCGTCAGTCGGCTCCGAAGAAGGCGCGCCAGGAGACCGGTCTTGCGCGGGGCGCCGACGGCCAGGACCGGCTCGCCGGCGAGCCAGCGCTCGACGTCGCGGGCCAGGTCGGCGGCGCCGGCGTAGCGGTGGCGCGGGTCGGGGTCCATCGCCTGAAGACAGACCGCCTCCAGGGGCGGAGGCACCTTCGGCGCCACGGTCGTCGGCGGCCACGGCAGCCCCTCGCGAATGCGCGCCAGTAGCCGTTCGCGCGAAGCTCCTTCATAAGGAGGGCGCCCCGTCAGACACTCGTACAGCACGGCACCCAGGGAATAAACGTCGCTCGCCGCCGAAAGGCGCGGGACTTGCACATCAACAATCTGTTCCGGCGCGCGATAAGGGAGGGCGTCGTCCTCCGCCGGAAGGGCGGTTGCCGTCTCTGAACTCGGCGTTCGCTCCCAGCCGATAACCGCCGTATCGGCATATTCCCCCGTCTGAATGAGTCGCGGGGTCAGTCCCGGATGCAGCCGGCCCGAGGCATGAGCGCGGGCGATCTGACGACAAGCCGCCACGAAACGGTTCAGAACGTCGTGAAAGCCGAGGTGGGTCGGGGCGCGGTGATAGGAAGCGAGGGCGTCGGCGAGGGCGGTGGGGTGCGGGATCTGGGCGGACTCGGCAGGCATGTCGCGTCTCGGGAGAATCGGCGGAGGGCGAACGTGTTTCCGATTGTAGGCACGCCGCGGCGAAATCGCAACGATTCCGGCGCCGGACCCTTGCCCGGACGAATGATTTTGAGCTACGTTGAGACGATATCCCCCTTCTCCCTCTCGCGACGGGAACGCCGTTGAGGAGATGACGCGATGAAAGCACAGGGCGGCAAGCGCGCGGACAAAGGCTTGGCCATTCGCGGCGGCCCGAGCCGTGGCCTTCGGCGAGAGCCCCCGTCGTATCCGACCGCAACGGCGTACACCCCTGACGACGAGCCGCGCCGCGTGTTGACGCTGCCGGCGGCGGACGCGCGCGTCTCGCGCTGGTGGTTTGTTTCCGGGGTATTCCTGCTCGGCATTGCCGCCCTGTTGGCGTACAACGCTATGCGCGACCTCGACGACGACCTTCCCGCGCCGGCCGCGCCGCCCGTCATCCTCGTCGGAGAGTCGACTCCGGCGAAGGGCGGCGCGGCGCTCGCCGCCGAACACCGCCGCGCCGAGGAGGAGCGTGCGGAACTCGCCCATGAGATGCGCCAATTGCGCGAGCGGTTGAAGCGGGTCGAGGAGTGGCAGCGCCGCCTGGCGCGTTCGCTCGACGTCGTCGATTGAGGACCGCAATTAAGGCTTACGTCCTTCTTCGCCGAGAAGCGGCAGGCCGAGGCGTCCGCGTACTTCGTCGGCCTCTTCCGGCGAGATGTGGTAGATGAAGATCGAATACCCCGCCTTGGCGACCGGCCGGAAGTGCTGGAAATACGTGTAAGCCCGGTCGGGAACCACCTCCTTGCCCCCCGTCCCGTCGTAGACGCGAAACCCCATGCCGTAGACGAAATTAGCGCTCACCGCGTGCCACCCCGGCTGCGGGCCGAGGAGATGTTACGGCAAATCCGGGTCTTCCGCCTGCGTGGGGGCGAGGATGGGGGGCAGATGGAACGAGATCCCGGCCAGGGATGGGTCTACGAAATTGAAGTACACGAGACTCAGGGGACGCGCCTCCGGGTGCTCGTCCACCCAGTCGCGCAGGGCGAGGAGGTCCTGTCCCCAATCGAGATTGCTGTTGATGAGGTGGCTGCCCCCGTTGTCGGGTCCGCCGGCCAGCGGGTTGAAGTAGGACAGGTAGTGGGGGTATCGGACGACCGCCTCGGCCGCGTTCCACGTCAGGCAGGCGACGACGACCCCAGCGAGCAGATACCGGGAGCGGAGCCCGCTCACATCCAGGCCTTGTCCCACGCGGCTCGCCCAGATGAGCAGGAAGGGCCACGCCGGCAGCACGTAGCGAAGGTGGTGGCTGAATCCCGTCTGCGAGCTGACCAGGACCAGGACCGCGAGGGCCGGGAGGAGCAGCGGCAGTTCCCAAAGGAGAGGAACGCGCGACGGCCGGCGGACCAGCGACGTCGCCGCCGCGAGCCCCAGCAGGACGAGCGTCCCGACCGGCGTCTTGACCGCGAGGGCGTACAAGTAGTAGTACCACCAGCCCTCGCGGCGAAGCTCGCCGCGCAGGTAGGAGAGGAAGGGCGGGCGCTCGAAGTCGCGCCTCTGGAAGTCAATCCCGAGGACGTAGTGTTCCGGTAGCGGCACCGGGACCGCCCCGAGCCAGGATCCCCGGAAGCGGTTCTCGCGGACCACGCCGTACCGGGTTATCGACTCTTCTCCGCCGGCCGGGCGCGGGACCGGGCGCATGTGCTCGGCGGTGAACCCTTCGCTGACGAACTCGAAATCGCCCAACCGCTTCCCGGTGCCGTCGCCGCCGTAGCCGAGGTTCAGCACGACCAGGCTGAGGGCGAACAGGACCGACAACTGAGCGAGAGAGCTTTTGTAGCCGACGGCGGAACGCCCGTCGCCGAGCCGCCACGCGACCCAGAGGACGAGCCAGACCGGGTAAAGCGTGAGGGCGGTGAACTTGACCAGTTGGGCCACGCCGAGCAGGGCGCCGGCGGCCAGCGCCCCGCGCCAGGTCGGCCGGCGCAGCCAGTGCCAGTAGGCGAAGGTCGCGGCGGCCATCGTCGCGGCCGAGCCGACGTCCGGGGTGATGAGGCCGGCGTAGGCGAGGACGTTCGGGCAGAAGCACCACAGCGCCAGGGCCACGAGGCCGGACGCCTTCCCGTAAAGCTGCCGGCTCCAGAAATAGACCACGCACCCGCCCAGCACCGAGAGGACGACCATCGGATAACGGCCGAGGCGGAACAGGTCGAAATAGCGCTCGCGGTTGTCGTTCATGAACTGTTCGCCGAAGGACCATTCCTGCCGAAACCCCCGCATAGGCGCGAAGGGCTCTGGGTAGGTGACCTTCGGCCGCGCCGCCAGGACGGGGAGCGCCGCCAGCATCTTCACGAGCGGCGGGTTAACGCAGTAGACGAAGAAGGCGCCGCGCTGCCAGTGGCTGATCCCGGCCGGCAGGTGGGCGTACTCGGCGATCGTGACGGCTTCGCGGCGCATGCCGAAGACGGCCAGGGCGGTGTGTGCGGCCAGCAAGCCGACGGCGACAGCGGCGGACAGGCGACGAAGGCCACGTTCGGAGAGAGTGATCGGCACGATGAGAGACTCCCGCGTGAGGAGCGGAACGCGACTCGCCCGGAGTCGCCCCGCCCTCCGGGACAGTCTAGTTCGGCCCGCCGGATTTTTCTCGGTAATCTTCCTTGACAATAGGCAGGCGGCCGGTTAGGCTAGCGAAAGTGGACTCCGGGGATAGGAAGAGGGTGGGTAATTTCCAGGAGGTCTTCTCATATCTCATCTGCGTCTGAAGGTCGCTCTCGTCGCCGTGGCTCTCCTGCTGGTGGTCGTGGTCGCCTCTGGCGGCATGCCGGCCGCGCGCGTCCTCAGTGACGCCGAGATGGCCCAGGTTCTCGGCGGCGGGATCACTGACTGCCAAACAGATTCTGTGCAGCATCCAACGAAAGACGATGGAAAGACCAGTTGGATCTGCAATGGCACTCCATCGTACCCTTGCAACTCAGTTTGCGACGGGTGTACCAGTTTGGGAATCGCTAAGTGTGGGAAGACGGCAGACATCGCGTGGCGCTGCGGAAGCGATAACGCCATGCTCACGCAGTGCATTCAGCCCGTCGTGAAAAATGGGCAGATGTGTACCGACCTGAATGCAAATCCTGCGGCTCCTGTTTGTCCGCCCATCGAGCAATCCGAGTGCAAGTGGATCGGCAACCAAACATGTGTTCACAAACTCATTTGGTTGCCGACGACGGAGGCTTGCCCTCGGAAGGGCTGCACGGAACCGTGAAAATGCGCCCGGCCTGCCCAAGATAGGAGGGGCGGGTGCCCGACCGGAGGCATTACATTTCTGTCACCCCCGGCCGGGCCTGGCCGGAGTGGCTTACCTTGTGGCGACACCGCATTCACTCCGGGGCGCAATGCAATGACCGAGACGCTTGCACGTATCACTGCCGGCATGCTACTCGTCCTTGCCACGCCACTCGCGTGTCTCGGGCAGAATCAGGCTCAACTGCTTGTCGACGCGCTCCGATCCCGGGGCGACGCCGTCACGACGTTCCAGGCCGATGTAACGATAACCGACACCTATGAAGGTCCCGATTCCAAAGCTTATGCCCAAGCCCTGCGGGGGCATATCGCGTGGTATCAGAAGAACGGCAAGCGGTTGCCGTTTCTTTTGGAAACAAGAGCCAAAGATGCCGAGCGCCCCCTTCCCTCCCAGGTGACTCATTGCCGTTACTTCATACGACACCCAGGAATTCTTCGCCTGGAGTATTACGGGCGCGGCGCCGAAAAAAGTAAGTATGAGATCGCTCACGTCTTTTCCGGCGAGCGCTGGCAGTCTTACGCCCCGGTGACGGCGAACCGTGAGGCCGGCAAGAAATTCGGCTATCAGCACGACCTTATCATCGAAGAAAAGGGAGACTTTAGCAAAGTTAGTGCAGTAGCCCGTTCTCCCCATGCGCATAAACTGAACTCCTGACGCCTCTTGCGTCAGGAGGGCTGCTGATGACTGTTCCAGGGGAGTATGTCCCGGACGTCACCGAGGGCATTACTCG
>JBBROG010000259.1:0-11517 GCA_038229635.1 Gemmatales bacterium | reverse complement strand
GCACCGCGACCTCAAGCCCGCCAACATCCTCCTCGACGCCGCCGGCGTGCCGCACGTCACCGACTTCGGCCTGGCCCGGCGGCTCGCGAGCGACAGCGCCCTGACGCAGACCGGGGTCGCCGTCGGCACGCCGAGCTACATGGCGCCGGAGCAGGCCGCCGGCAAGAAGGGCCTCACCGTCGCCGCCGACGTCTACGGCCTCGGCGCCGTCCTCTACGAGCTGCTGACGGGGCGCCCGCCGTTCCGCGCCGCGACGCCGCTCGACACCCTCATGCAAGTCCTCGACCGCGAGCCGGAGCGGCCGCGGGCGCTGCGCCCCGACCTGCCGCGCGACCTGGAGACGATCTGCCTGAAATGTCTGGAAAAGGAGCCGACGAAGCGCTACGCCTCGGCCGAGGCGCTGGCCGACGACCTGGAGCGCTGGCGCGACGGCGAGCCGGTCGCCGCGCGGCGGACGGGGCCGGCGGAGCGCCTGTGGCGCTGGGCGCGCCGCCGGCCCGGCGTCGCCGCGCTGACGGCGGCCCTGCTGCTCGTCCTGGTCGGCGGCTTCGCCGGCGTCGTCTGGCAGGGCCGCGTCGCCGAGGCGGAGCGCGACGTCGCCCGCCGCCACCTCTACGGCGCCCACATGGAAGCCGCCCAGCGCGCCTGGGAAGACGGCGAGATCAACCGTCTCAGCGACTTACTGGACCGCCATAAGCCGCGCGAGGGGCGTTTCGGGTTCGGCGGCGCGCCCGACCTGCGCGGCTGGGAGTGGTACTACCTCCGCCGCCTACCGGGAAAACCACTGCTGGACCACGCCGCCACCCGACAGGGAGTCCTCTTCGCGCTCGCCCTGAGCCCCGACGGCACGCGCCTGGCGACGGCGGGCTGGGAGGGGAGCCCGGTCCGACTGTGGCAGTTCCCGTCCGGGGCGCCCGCGCTGACCCTCGGCGCCGCCCTGCCCACGCCGAACGGGCGTGTTTTCCCTTTTCGCCATCGCCTTCTCGCCTGGAGCCCCGACGGCGGGACGCTGGCGTGGGCCGACGGCAACGCCCTGTTCCAGGGGAACCAACCGCAACCGAGTCCGATCCGTCTTTGGGACACGGCGACCGGCGAGGAGCGGCCGCAACTGGCCGGGCACATGGGGCAGGTGCGCGCCGTCGCCTTCGCGCCGCGCGGCCGGCGGCTCGCCTCGGTCGGCGGCGGCGCCCTCAAGGTGTGGGATCCCGACACGGGTAAGGAGGTACTAAGTCTCAGCGCCGCGGGCGACTCCGTCGCCTGGAGCCCGGACGGCACGCGCGTCGCCGCCGCGGCCGACCTGGTCACGCCGGCCGGACAACCGCTCCTCGTCCGCGACGCCGCGACGGGACGGCAGGTCGCCGCGCTGCCCGCGCCGCGCGGCCTCGAAGCGCTGGCGTGGAGCCCGGACGGGGCGCGCCTCGCGTCGTCCGGCGAGGATTTCGTCGTCCACGTCTGGGACATCGCCGCGGCGCGCGAGTCGTTGGCGCTGCGCGGGCACGCGGGGCGCGTTTCGGCGCTCGCCTACTCGCCCGACGGCTCGCGCCTGGCGTCCGCGTCGCTGGACCGGACGGTCCGCGTGTGGGACGCGGCGGGAGGCTCCCTCCTCCTGACGCTGCGCGGCCACGCCAGCATGATTTACGCCGTCGTCTGGTCCGCCGACGGCCGACAACTGACGTCCGCCGGCGAGGACGGGACGGTGCGCGTCTGGAACGCCGAGCCGCAAGAGTCGGTCTCCCTGGGGACGCCCATCGCGATGCCCGGCTCGTACAACCCGCACGTCCTCGGTTGGCACCCCGACGGCACCCATCTCCTCGCCTGCGACTACCAGGCGGGCCGCGTCACCGTCTGGGACGCCGCCGCGCGTCGGGTCGTCCGCGAGGTCGAGCCGGGCCTGGACGGCGTAACGCCGCCGCCGTCGGTCAGGGGCTGCGTCTGGCTGGCGATCTCCCCGGACGGGACGCGCCTGGCGGCCGGCATGAAGGATGGGACGGTCCGCGTTCGCCCCCTGGACGGAGACGGCCCCGGCCTCACCCTGACCGGCCACGCCGACCGCGTGCTGGCCGTGGCGTGGAGTCCCGACGGGACGCGGCTGGCCTCGGCGGCGCTCGACGGCACGGTCAAGACGTGGGACGCCGCCACGGGGGCGGTGCAGTTTGCGGTCGCCGTCCCACCCGGCCGCAAGGTCTACTCGGTCGCCTTCTCGCCGGACGGCACGCGCCTGGCGGCGGCCGTCACCGACACCGAACTCAAAGTATGGAGCCTTGCCAGCGGGAAGGAAGTCTTCTCCACGGGCCTGGAGATGGACCACGATTACGTCCACGTCGCCTGGAGTCCCGACGGCACGCGCCTGGCAGCCGGCTCGTTGCCGATCGGCGAGAGAGGAAACATCGTGAAAGTGTGGGACGTGGCCCGCGGCGAGCAGGTGGCGCTGATGCGCGGCCACGCGGGCGCGGTCCACGCCGTCGCCTGGACGCGCGACGGCCGTCGTCTCGTGACCGGCAGCGACGACCGGACGATCAAGTTCTGGGACGCGGCGACGGGCGAGGAAGTGCTGACGCTGCGCGGCCACAGCGGCGGCGTCTTCGGCCTGACGTTCAGCCCCGACGGCACGCGGCTGGCGTCGTCCGGCGCCGAGAAGGTCATCCGCCTCTGGGAGGCGCCGGCGGAGTAGGGCGCCCAAAAAAGAGCTAACCACCGAGAACACAGAGAACACGGAGAAAAGGCAAAAACGAAACGTAGGCGCTCTCTTTCTGCCTTTGCCTTTTCTCCGTGTTCTCTGTGGTTAGCTCTTTTGGGGCAAATTCTTACTTCGCTGCCCCGAACGTCTCGTGGAACAGCGCGTTCATCGCCGCCCACGAGCGCCGGTCGGCGGCCGCGTTGTAGGCGATGCCCGGTTGGCCCTTCGTCTCGGCGCCGGGCACCGTTAAGCTGTGGACGGCGCCGCCGAGGTAGATCAACTCGTAATCGACCCTCGCCTTCTCGAAGGCGTCGCGCACGGCGGCGATGGTCTTCTCGGGGATGAACGTGTCCAGGGCGCCTTGGCAGATGAGCACCTTCGCCTTGATCGCCTTCGCCTCGTCCTCGGTCGGCACCGGCAGCGCCCCGTGGAAGCTGACGACGGCGGCGAGGTCGGCGCCGCTGTAGGCCAGCTTCAGCGCCGTCGAGCCGCCGAAGCAGTAGCCGAGGGCGGCGACCTTCTTGGCGTCGACGAATGGGTTGTCTTGCAGCACCTTCAGCCCGGCGAGCGCTCGCGCCTTCCACTCCTCCTGATTCTTGCGCACGGCGCCGGCCATCTCGCTCGCTTCCTTGGGGTGTTCCGTCACTTTCCCTTCGCCGTACATGTCGCAGGCGAAGGCGACGTAGCCCATGCCGGCGAGTTGCTCCGCGCGCTTGCGGGCGTACTCGTTCAGCCCCCAGAACTCGTGGACGACGAGGACGCCGGGGCGCCTGTCCTTGGTCGCGTCGTCGTAGGCCAGGTAGCCTTTGCAGGTCGTGTCGCCGACCTTGTAAGTGACTGTTTCGGTCTTCATGCTCGCCCCCGCCGTCGCCGCCGTCGTCGCCAGGACGACGAGGGCCAACGCTGTCTTCCGCATGGCAAACTCTCCCGAAGGACCGTGGAACCCATCGCGAACCTCGTCAAGTTAAGCGCTCGGGGGAGGTTCGGCCAGCGCGAGTTGACGCCGAAAGAAGGCCGGACCCGAACTCTTCACGAACTCCGCCGTGGCAACGCCCGCCCTGGAGCGGTAGACTCGCGGTCGATGAACGAAGTCACTCGCATCCTGTCGGACCTCGCGAACGGCAAGGGCCACGCCGCCGAACGGTTGCTGCCGCTGGTCTACGACGAATTGCGCCGCCTCGCCGCCGCGCAGATGGCCCGCGAGAAGCCGGGGCAGACACTCGACGCCACCGCCCTGGTGCATGAAGCCTACCTGCGGTTAGTGGACGCGAAGCCGCAAGCGGCGTCTTGGGACGGCCGCGCGCACTTCTTCGCCGCCGCGGCCGAGGCGATGCGCCGCATCCTCGTCGAGAACGCCCGCCGCAAGAAGCGCCTCAAGCACGGCGGCGGCCGGCGCCGCGTGCCTCTCGAAGACGTCGCCGCCGAGGCGCCGCCCGACGACCTGCTGGCGCTCGACGAGGCCTTGACGCAGTTCGCCGAGGAGGACCCGGTCAAGGCGCGGCTCGTCCAGCTGCGCTTCTTCGCCGGCCTGTCGATCGAGGACGCCGCCGAATGCCTCGGCCTCTCGCGTGCCACCGCCGTCCGCCACTGGACCTACGCCCGCGCCTGGCTCTACGAAAAGGTGCGCTCCGGCGAAAAAGACGAAAATCCTTGAGGCGCGCCGCCGCCGGACGTCGCATGATACGTCGGAGTCCTTGAACGCACGGAGACCGTCATGAGCCCTGAAGCCGACCGCGTCGAGTCGATCTTCGCCGCCGCCCTCGCCAAGACGTCGCCCGAGGAGCGCGCCACCTACCTTGCCGAAGCCTGCGCCGACGACGACGCCCTGCGCCAGCGCGTCGACGCCCTCCTCCGTGCGAGCGACGAGGCCAGCGGCGCCTCCTTCCTCACGACGCCGCACACTCCCGCCGCCGCGCCGCCGAGCGAGGGACCCGGCACGCGCATCGGCCCGTACAAGCTGCTGCAGAAGATCGGCGAAGGCGGCATGGGCGTCGTCTACATGGCGGACCAGGAGCATCCGGTGCGCCGCCGCGTCGCTCTGAAGGTCATCAAGCCGGGCATGGACAGCGCGCAAGTCGTAGCCCGCTTTGAGGCCGAGCGCCAGGCTCTCGCCCTGATGGACCACCCGAACATCGCGAGAGTCCTCGACGCCGGCACGACCGACAGCGGCCGTCCGTTCTTCGTGATGGAACTGGTCAAGGGGGTGCCGCTGACGAAGTTCTGCGACGACGACCGGCTGACGCCGCGCGGGCGCCTGGAGCTGTTCGTGCCGGTGTGCCAGGCGCTCCAGCACGCGCACCAGAAGGGGATCATCCACCGCGACGTCAAGCCGTCGAACGTGCTGGTGACGCTGTACGACGGCAAGCCGGTGCCGAAGGTGATCGACTTCGGCGTCGCCAAGGCGCTGCACCAACCGCTGACGGAGCGGACGATGTTCACGGCCTTCGGCACGGCCGTGGGCACGCTGGAGTACATGAGCCCGGAGCAGGCGGAGGTCAACGCGCTGGACGTGGACACGCGCAGCGACGTCTACTCCCTAGGCGTGCTGCTGTACGAGTTGCTGACGGGGACGACGCCGCTGACGCGGCAGCGCCTGCGCGAGGCGGCCTACGCAGAGGTGCTGCGCCTGATCCGCGAGGAGGAGCCGCCGCGGCCGAGCACGCGCCTGACTCAATCGGGGGAGGAATTGCCGGCGATCTCGGCGCGGCGGCAGACGGAGCCGGCGCGGTTGGCGAAGTTGCTGCGCGGCGAGCTCGATTGGATCGTGATGAAGGCGCTGGAGAAGGACCGCGCCCGCCGGTACGAAGCGGCGAGCGGGCTGGCGCGGGACGTGGAGCGCTACTTGAACGACGAGGCGGTGGAGGCGTGTCCGCCGTCGGCCGGCTACCGGCTGCGGAAGTTCGCGCGGAAGAACCGCGCCCTGCTGACGACGGCGACGGCGTTCGCCCTGCTCCTGGCCGTGGGGGTCGGAGCCGTCACCTGGCAAGTGGCCGACCGTCGGAGAGAGCGCGAGGCCGCCGCAACCAAGGCGCGGCAGGCGCTTCAGTCGGCGCTGGACGAGGCGGAAGCCGCGCTGAAGGCCGACCGGCCGGCGGACGTCGATACCGCCCTGGACCAGGCCGACCAGCGACAACTCGACGCCGACGCCCACGACCTTCGGGAGCGGCTCGCGTCCGTCAAGAAAGACCGGGAGATGGTGCGGCGGCTGGAGAAAATCCTCGAACAGCGCTGGAGTCTTTCCGCGAAAGAACGGACGCTCGACGCGAGCGGGGCGAAGGCGCAGTACGCCGAGGCGTTCCGCGGTTACGGCCTGGCCGTCGGCGACGAGCCGGCCGAGGCGATCGCCGAGGCGGTTCGTCCGTCGCGCATCGCGGGCGTTCTGATCGACGGCCTCGGCGAGTGGTTCTTCCTCGACCCGAAGCAGCCCGGTTTGCAGACCTTACTGGACAAGCTCGACCCGAACCCGTTCCGGTCGGCGGTGCGTGAGGCGCTGGCCGCCGACCAACCGGACCGCTTACGCGAACTGGTGGCGAAGGCGGATGGGACGCAATGGACCCCCGGATTTGCCGCCGCGCTCGGCTTGCATTCGGCACTCCCGGACCCGGAACGCCGCCGGATCCTGCAAACAGCCTGGGACAGCCACCCGAACTCGTTCTCGCTGGCCCTGACCATGAGCCTTCAACCTTCCGGGTTTTTCGCGTCCAGGGAATCCGCGAAAGAGTTGGCCGGTTGGTGCCGCACGGCCATCGCACTCCGTCCTCGGAGCGCAGTCGCTTATTTCTACTTATCCAGGGCGTTATGGGGCAGCAAGGATCAGGACGGGCGCGTTCGCGCGCTTCGTAAGGTCGTCCAACTGGCCCCTGAGTTTGCCAGGGCTCATGCACTACTTGGTACGGCCCTCGTGTCTAAAGGCGATCTCGATGATGCTCTAACTCCTCTCCGAAAGGCAATCGAACTCGATCCAGGAAACCGCACGACTCACTCGACGATGGCTGTGGCCCTGGCGAGGAAGGGGGACTGGCACGGCGCCGCGGAGTCTCTCCGTAGGGCCAGAGCTTCCCTCCCCGAAGGGAGGGTGGATACCGCCATCACCGACAATAATCCTGATGACTCTTATGAGGAGGGATTTCTCGATGGCGTTCCACAAATTCTTCTTACGGGATCGCGGATTCCCATCGGCTTGATGCAGGTCGGTCGGCCGATGGAAGCGTTCCGCTTCTGCCAGGAGCTTAGGGGCTTGACGACCTCGGATGACTTCGTTTATTCGGACACTAACTCCTACAACGCAGCCTGTGCCGCCGCCCTGGCGAGTTCAGGGCAAGGGCTCGACGCCCCTCCGCCGGCCGAGCGGCCCGCCGTCCGTCAGCAAGGGTTGAAGTGGCTTACGGCCGACCTGGCCGCCTGGCGGAAGTATGCGGCAGCCGACCCGGTCAAGAAGGACCAAATCACCCACAAGACGATGAACCACTGGTTGACCGACCCCGACCTGACGTCCGTTCGCGATGAGGCCGAACTCGCCAAACTGCCGGGCGAGGAGCGGGCGAAGTGGCAACACCTTTGGGCCGACGTGAAGTCGCTCCGCGAGCGGACTCGGCCCCGAGAACTCCTGCCGCCGCCGGCAGGTGTCAAGTGACGGCGGCTCGCCCTCTCCGCCGTCCTTCCCCGCAGTAAGGGCGTCGGTTCTCTCACGGCGTCGCGCCCGCCTGGTGCTGCCGCACCCACGCACGGAACTGTGCCCCGATGGCGTTCTCGTCTATCTGCCCGAGGAGCGCCAGGAAGCGCGATAGGTCGGCCGGAGTGACCGTGGGAAACGCACGGCTTGTTGGGCTCTCCGCGTATTTCCCGTCGGCGCCCAGAATCTGAAACGTCAAGGCGGGGGCGTCGAGGCGCCACACCTCGGGCACGCCGAGCGCGGCGTAGATGCCCATGCGGTTCAAAGAACTACGAGTCACGTCCACCTCGATGGCCAGGTCCGGCGGCGGGTCGACGCGGAGGTCGATGCGACGGTTCGCCCGTACTCTTGGCTCGTTGTGGATCCAAAAACACTTGTCCGGCTCGAGCCCGCGCTGCTTGCGCCGCCGTCGGAGCGTCGTCGACCCGCCCGACGCGAGCGGCAGCCCCAACTCTTCCGTGAGAACGAGGACAAAGCGGGCGAGCAGAGCGGTCGGCCGGTCGTGCTCGAACAGCGGGCTCATGATTTCCAGTTCCCCCCGGTCAAAGGTGAGCCGCACCGACGGCCGCTCGGCGAACGTCCACAGCAGGCGCGTGTACGTCCTCCAGTCGATGCCGGAAAGCACGACGCTCCGCGACGGCGCCGCCCGGACGGTGGACATGGGATTCCTCACTTCAGGACGCGAAGACCACAACCAGTGGGAGGCCGGCGACGAATCGGCGCCCCTAGTGCGGTGTCAAGGGACGTATTGTTCGTGTCGTCCGAGCCGCGCACGGAGCGTACTCGCGGAGTAAGCGGCCTTTGCAGCGGCTTCGACCGCTTACTCCGCTGCGCTGCGTGCGCGGCTCGGACGAACAACACCTCGCTTGCCCCCGCACTAGCATACCTGGCCGCGGTTGCGCCGGTAAAGCCCACGCCCTCACCGCCGGCGCTGGACAAGGCGAGGGACGAACATCCCCAGGCCGGAGCGCCCGCGCGGGCCGACCGCCGCCTTTCGCCGGGAGGATTGACCGCAGTATCACTCGTGGTATCATAACCCCATGCTCAGGAAAGTGACTCTCCTGATCCCCCTGGCCTTCAACGACGGCACGACGATCCCCAAGGAGACGTTGACCGCCATTGAAGAATCGCTTTACCTTGAATTCAAAGGCTGGACCGAGGGGGGCGAAATCCATGACTAAGGCAGCCGAATTGCTGAAGACGGCCGAGGGACTGGCGCGAACGGCGGGTTCCTGGGCCGACCTGTCGAACGCCCTCTTCGACCCCGTCGAGGGAGCCGTGTCGCGCGCGTTCGAGACGCGCGCGGAGCGCGAGGCGTTCGCGGAGTCGGACGAATACCGGAAGATCCGGGAACTCGTGGACCAGGCCAGGGACCGTTTCGGCCTCGTCGCCGGCGCGACTCCCAAGAAGAGCGGCCGGTTCGTCGTCCGCCTTCCGCGCTCGCTGCACGCGGCCCTGGAGCGAGAGGCCGCGGACGAAGGCGTGAGCCTCAACCAGCTCGTCGTCGCCAAGCTGGCCGTCCAACTCAAGGAGGCTGCGGGGGTGGCGTAGGCACGGCGACTTCGCGACAGGTGCGAAGCCGCGAACGGCTTTCAACTCGCAATAAGGACCTCACTCATGTCACAGACCACCGCCTCGGGCTTGCCGCACCTGTCCGCGATCCAGGCCGCGCTACGGGAGCAGGGCCTCGACGGCTGGCTCCTGTACGACTTCCGCGGCCTCAACGTCCTCGCCCGCCGCGTCTTGCACATGCCGGGCGACGCCATGCTGTCGCGCCGCTGGTTCTACTACGTCCCCGCGCAGGGCGAGCCGCGCAAGCTCGTCCACCGCATCGAGCCGAACTCCCTCGCCTTTCTTCCTGGGTCGCAAAAGGTGTATTTGCGCTGGCAGGAGCTGGAGGCCGGCGTCGGCGAACTCGTGCGGGGCGCCCGGCGCGTCGCGATGGAGTACGTGCCGCGCAACGCCAACCCCTACGTCTCGCGCGTCGACGCCGGCACCGTCGAACTGGTGCGCTCCTTCGGCCCGGAGATTGTCCCCTCCGGCGACCTCATCCAGCTCTTCGAGGCGTGCTGGTCCGACGAGCAGTGGGCCATGCACCTCGAAGCGGCGAAGCACACGCGCTCCGCCTTCGACGCCGCCTTGCGCTTCCTCGCCGAGCGCGTCCGCCGCGACGGCTCCGTCAAGGAAACGCAAGTGCAGAAGCGCATCCTCGACCACTTCGCGGAACATCACCTGGTCTGCGACCACCCGCCCCTCTGCGCCGTCGGCCCGCACAGCGGCGACCCGCACTACGGGCCGAGCCCCGCGACCGACGCCCCGATCCGCGAGGGCGACTTCGTCCTCGTCGACCTGTGGGCCAAGCTCGACCGGCCGAACGCCGTCTACAGCGACCTGACGTGGACGGGGTTCGTCGGCACGGAGGTTCCTGCGCGCTATACGGAGGTCTTCAATATCGTCGCGGCGGCGCGCGACGCGGCCATCGCCAAGGTGCGCGACGCCTTCGCGGCGAAGCGGCCGTTGCAAGGGTGGGAAGTCGACCAGGCGGCGCGCGACGTCATCGACCGCGCCGGCCGCGGGGAGTTCTTCTGCCACCGCACCGGGCACTCGATCGGCCAGGAGACGCACGGCAACGGCGCCAACATGGACAACCTCGAGACGCGTGAGGAGCGGCGCGTGCTGCCGCGGACCTGCTTCTCGGTCGAGCCGGGAATCTACCTGCCGGAGTTCGGCGTGCGCAGCGAGGTGAACGTGTTCGTCGACGGCCAATCGAACGTCCACGTCACGGGCGGCGACCCGCAGACGGCGGTGCTGCCGATTTTGAAGGAGTATTAAGCGATGAGGACGCAGGACGAAGCCATCGCGAAGGTGTTGGACCCGAAGGCGCTGCGCCGGCTGCCGAACTCGCCGGTGGCGGACGTGCGCTGGTATCCCTACGTCGACTCGATGGGCGAGGAGGCGCTCCGAGTGGGGGTGATCCTTAAGGAATCGCTTACCGAAAAGGACATGATCTCCCCGACGGTCGAGCCGATCGAGCGCGCCATCCGCGACGGGCTGCTCGCCGCCGGGGAGAAGCGCTTTCCGTACATCAACTACGCGAAACAGTCGGAACTGAACGAACTGGGGATGAAGGTCTGATGGCCCGACCCCTCTCCCGGCAACTCCTGGAGCAGGCGCGGCGCCTCGCGCGCCTCGACAGGAGGAGAAGCGCCGTTGCGGGCAAAGACCTTACGCGACTTGAGGAACCGGGCCTCACGCCTGCCAGTCCATGAGGCCCTCGGAGAGTTGGCGGAGGCGCTGCAAAACCCGCGACTTGGCGGTGTAGACGGCCCCCACCGACATGCCCAATTCCTTACCCACCGCCTCGGCGGTCATGCCGTCCAGCGCCTGCCGGCGAAACGCCTGCAAGGATTGCGCCTCGAACTCGACGGCGACCCCTTCGAGCAGGCGATTCAACACGAACTGGTCGTGCTCGCGGTCCCACGCCTGGGCCGGTTCACTGGCGGAGTCTTCCAACTCGTTGAGGCAGTCGAGGACGGCCGAGTCGCCGGTCCCGCGCGGCTCCCCCCGCCGGGCCGACCAGAAGTCGTGCGTGACGTGGACGACGAGCGTGCGCAGCCAGCAGCGAAAGGCCCCCCGGCGGCCGTTGTGCTCGAAACGCGGCAGGTAGCGGACCACCGCCAGGAGGATCTCCTGGGTCAGGTCCTCGGCGTCCTGGTGTCCGGGGGCGTGCCGCCGCGCCCAGTCGGCGAGGAGCGGGCGGTACAGGTCGGTCAGACGCTGCCAGGCGCGCGTGTCGCCGGCCCGCGCCTCGGTCAACAGGCTCTTCCGGGTGTCCACTTCGAGCATCGGTCTCCTCGGCGTCTGGCCTGGGGTCTCGTTCCGAAGCGCCGTCGCGGGGTCCGGCGCTCGCACGGTGCGTTCCACGCCAGGTTGGGCTTCGTTGCCGCAACCCGGAGGCACAAGAGGGCACACACCGAGGACGAAGGCGCGAGGAGATGCGGGTCGGTACGTGCGAGGGCGGACCGCAGGGAGAAGGGCCACCCCTAGCATTGGAGCATTTCCCGAACGGAAATGCAAGAGTTCCGGGGGTGCGCTGCGCGACCCCCGGCTGTGGGATACAACCCCTTCGGGGTAGGGCTTGCGGCGCGTTACCGCGAAGCGGTTACAT
>JBBROG010000258.1:0-11948 GCA_038229635.1 Gemmatales bacterium | reverse complement strand
TCCGGAAGGGTCATCAGCCGTTCCACCAAGTCACACGTCAGAGTGACCATAGGGAGTCCTTCCGTTCAGTCCGAAAAACCTTGAGAACCTGTTGCCCTAACTCCTTTAGTATATGGGTTTTGAAGTGCGTTTGCCGTGGGGCCGCGATCCGAGCAATAATTGGGCGGGGAAGAGCCGGATTTCCGGCTGGACGATCCCTTCGACGGGCAACGAAGGGCCGCGGAACGTCTCGCCTTCCGCCGTCACGACCTGCACCGTCGCCGTGGTCTTGAAGGGGCCGAGGGGCAGTACGTCGGCGTTGGGCGTGAATTCGAGTTGATACCGGCTCTTGTCCTCGTTTAGCGCGACGGCCCGGACCGCCATCACCTCGGGCTTGTCCACGCGGACTTCAATCGCGCGAGCGGGTACGTGGACGGACGCGAACACCTTGCGCGAGACGGGGGGTTCGCCCTGAACGACCTTTTCGCCGAAATGAAGTGCCAACGTGTCCAGAGTCACACGGCTCTTCACGCGCCCCTGAATCCTCCAGCTTTGGGGGCGGGAGTCGGCCTTCTCCGATGTGCGGGGTGAGAGATCGACTACGAAGGGGCGGACGTCCCTCCCCACTTCACTCTGCTGTCTCTTGGTGAGGTCGAGTGTGACCTGGAGGGGCTTGGAGTCCTTGGGGGGAATCGTCAGCGTCTCGGGCCGGAGCGACACGCAGCCGCAGGACGCGGCGAATTCCGTGACGCGGATCTCCTGCCCGGTCTGGTTGCGCAGAGGTAACTCAAGTGCGTATTCGGAGTCTTCCCACACGTCCCCCAGGTCGAGCAGGGACGCTTCAACGGCCAGGCCGCCGAGAATATCATACTTAGGGGGGGGGTAATGAGCGGATTCATCGGCGGAACTCTCCATACGCCCCAGCCCGCCGAGATAATAGGCTCCGGCGAAGGAAAGCGCGAAGAACGCCAGGATGAAGAGCGAAAGGCGATGCTTCATGTCATTCTCCCGCCGTGAGTGCGAGAACGATCACGAAACGAGTCCTCGGACTTCGGCCGGCGTCCGCATTGCTGAGGAAAGAGGAACTTACCGGCGACGGACTCGATGAAGAATATCCAAACAGAGTATGACGTTAGATCCTCCGCCTCCCTTTGTCAAGAAGAAAAGAGCAAGTCGCGCGATTTTTCCCTCGGCGGACCGCCTCGCCGTCGAGACCCGCATCGCCCGCTTCGACCCGCAGCTGGTCCGCCACGCGGTGACGCGCGAGCTGAACCGCGAGGGGCAAGTCTACTTCGTCCACAACCGCGTGCAGGACATCCACGCCGTCGCGGAGAAATTGCGGCAGATCGTGCCCGAGGCGCGCGTGGCGGTGGCCCACGGGCAGATGGCCGAGGGGGAGTTGGAGGCGGCGATGGTGCGCTTCGTGCGCCGCGACTGCGATATCCTCGTGGCGACGACGATCATCGAGAGCGGACTCGACATCCCCAACGCGAACACGATCTTCATCAACGAGGCGAGCAACTACGGCCTGGCCGACCTGCACCAGCTGCGCGGCCGCGTGGGCCGCTGGAAGCACCGGGCCTACGCTTACCTCCTTCTCGACCCCCGCAAGGGCGTCACGCCGGTGGCGGCGAAGCGGCTCAAGGCGGTCGAGGAGTTCACGGAGTTGGGAGCGGGCTTCAAGATCGCTCTGCGCGACCTGGAGATCCGCGGCGCCGGCAACATCCTCGGCACGCAGCAGAGCGGGCACATCGCGGCGGTCGGCTACGAGATGTACTGCCAACTCCTGGAGAACGCGGTGCGGCGGGCGAAGAACCAGCCGGTGAAGACGCCGCTGGAGACGAACATCGACCTGCCGCTGCCAGCGCTGCTGCCGCGCGACTACGTTCCGGGGCAACGGCTGCGCATCGAGGTGTACCGGCGGCTGGCGCGGGTGCGGCGGTTGGAGCGGCTGGAGGATTTCCGCAATGAGCTGCGCGACCGCTACGGCCCGCTGCCCGAGGCGGCGGAGTGGCTGCTGCGCCAGGCGGAACTGCGCCTGTTGGCGGCGCAGTGGCGGATCGCGTCGGTCCACCTGGAGAAGCCGGCCGAGGGGAGAGCCGGGCCGACCGACATGGTGCTGCGCTACCGCGGCGAACGGAAGATCAAGCGTCTGGCGGAGCGGAGCGGCGGGCGGCTGCGCGTCGTCGACGGGCGGAGCGCGTACTTCCGGCTGAAGGGCAAGGAGGAGGCGCCGCTGAAACTGTACCAGACTCTGAAGGAGTTGCTGCGGCCCGAGGAGCGGGCGGCGGAGGGCGCTGAGGAGACCGGCAGGAAAAAGTAGCCGGCACGCTCCGCGTGCGGAAGGCACGTCACGCGGACCGTGGCGCCTACGTTGGGTAAGGCCTTTCCTGCCGCCCGGCCCTCCCCGCGGTTTCTCGCCCTGTACTCGTGCTTGGGGCTCCGAAGCGCCTTGCGTTCCCGGCCGACGCTGGTAAGTTGGAGCATCCGAACGGGCAACCTTCGTCCTCGCCGGGAGATCACCCCACCCATGACGGCTCGCGCGGTCCACTGGCACGAGGGCATGTTCCTACGCCCCCACCACCTCCAGGCGGCGCAGCGGCACGCCGAACACATGGCCCGCCGCGGCGAGAAGTGGGACGTCCACTACGACTGGGGATTGCGCGCCGTCGACCTCGACCTCGACGCCCTGGCCAACCACCGCTTCGCCGTCCACGCCCTCCGCGCCCGCCTCCGCGACGGCACCCTCGTCGACGTCCCCGAAGACGCCGTCCTGCCCGCGCTCGACCTCAAGCCGGCCCTGGAGCAGACGCGCGCGGTGACCGTCTTTCTCGCGGTGCCCGTGGTCAACCTCGGCAAGGCCAACGCCGCCGCCGGGACGCCTGCGGACGGCGCCCGCTACCTCCTCGACACCCAGGAGTTGGAGGACGAGAACAGCGGCGTCAACCCGCAGCCGATCCAGGTGCGCCTCCTCAATGTCCGGCTGCTGCTGTCGACGCAAGACCACACCGGCTACGAGGTGCTGCCCGTCGCCCAGATCGAGAAGTCGCCTCGCGCCGACGCCGCCCCGCAGCTGGGCAACGCCTACATCCCGCCCGTCCTCGCCTGCGACGCCTGGCGGCCGCTCGGCGTCGGTATCCTGCAAACGCTCTACGACCGCATCGGCAAGAAGATCGAGGTTCTTGCCGGCCAGGTCGTCGCCCGCGGCCTCTCCTTCGACAGCCGCGCGCAGGGCGAGCCGCTGCTCGTCGAACAATTGCGCGAGTTGAACGAGGCGTATACTCTGCTCGGCGTGTTGGCGTTCGCCCAGGGCGTCCACCCGCTCGGTGCTTACGCGGAGCTTTGCCGGCTGGTGGGGCGGCTGTCGATCTTCGGCCCGGCGCGGCGCCCGCCCGAGCTGCCGCGCTACGACCACGACGACCTCGGCGGCTGCTTCTACCGCGTCAAGCAGTACCTCGACGAACTGCTGGACCTGCTCGTCGAGCCGGCGTACAAGGAGCGGGCGTTCGTCGGCGCCGGGCTGCGCATGCAGGTGGCGCTGGAGCCGGTCTGGGTCGAGCCGTCGTGGCAGATGTTCATCGGCGTGCAGACGCCGCTGGAGGCCGAGGAGTGCGTGCGGCTGCTGTCGCGCGGCCAGCTCGACATGAAGGTCGGCAGCAGCGACCGCGTCGACACGGTCTTCCGCATGGGACAGGCGGGGCTGCGCTTCGACCACTGCCCGGTGGTGCCGCGCGTGCTGCCGGAGATGACCGGGCAGACCTACTTCCAGGTCAGCCGCGACGCCCAACAGATGGAATGGCAGAACGTGCAGCGCTCGCTGACGCTGGCGCTGCGCCTCAACGAGAACCGCGTCGTCGGCAACATCCAGGGGGAGCGCAGCCTGACGATCCGCACCGGCAGCCAGACGGTGCCGATGCAGTTCACGCTCTACGTGGTGCCGCAGTAGCGCGCTCACCCGCCCGCAGCGCGAGCGAGGGAGGCCCATGCACGACGACCTGTCCCGCCTGGTCCACGCCGTCCTCCGCCACGGCCTGCGCCTGAAGGAGCGTCTCGACCGCGGCGACACCCCCTCGCTCGAAGGGGAGCAAGCGGAGTTGCGGCGCCTGCTGCAAGGCCCGCCCGAGGCGGAGCGCTGGCCGGACTACGTCGGCGACGCCGCCGAGCGCGGCGCGGCGGCGCGGCCCGGCGCCCCGTTCCTCGGCCTCCGCTACGCCCTGGCCTGCTGGCTCGACGAGTTGTTCATCCTGCATTCGTCCTGGGACGCCGCCTGGAACGAGCGCAAGCTGGAGGCCGCCCTGTACGGCACCAACGACCGGGCGTGGCGCTTCTGGGAGCAGGCGGCGCTCGCGGAGGCGCGGCCCGATTCCGGCCTGACCGAGATCTACTACCTCTGCGCCGTCCTCGGCTTCCGCGGCGAGCTGCGCGAGGCGCCGGAGCGGCTGGCGTCCTGGGTGGCCGACGCCCGCGCCCGCGTGACGCGCGGCGGCGAGCGCGAGTGGCCGGCGCCGCCGCGCCTCGACCCGCCGACGGCGGTGCCGCCGCTGCGCGGCCGCAACGAGATGCGCCGCATGGCGGTCGGCGCCGGCGTGCTGCTGCTGTTCGCCCTGCCCGTCCTGGCGTTCCTGGTCGTCCGTCACCTGGCCTCCTAGTTTTCCCCCCCGGCAGACATGGAATTCCTCAAGCTTATCGCTTCCGGCATCCAGTCCCTGATGACGCTGCCGATGGACCTGCTCCGCACCATCGGGCAGTGGAGGTTTTTCCGCACGACGGTCGGCCGCAGCGTCACCGACGTCAGGGGAGAGCTGAAGCCGCTCTCGGCCGTCGGCCGCTTCTTCCGCCGCCTCGCCCTGGTGCTGTTCGGCTTGCTCGTCCTCGCCCTCGTGGCCGGCGTCTTCTACGGTCTGTGGTATCTCAACCGCTGGCTCGACCTGGAACGGCAACTCGCCGGGCCGTGGCCGCTGCTGCGCCAGGTGTGGCTGCCGCTGCTGTTCGTCCTCTTCGTCGCCCTGCTCGTCGTCGCGCGGTGGCTGTGGCGGCTGCTCGGCCGGGAGCGCGAGCCGACCGACTTCGCGGACATTCATGAGGCGTGGGTCGAGGCCCGGACCGCCCTCGAAGCGGCGGGCGTATCCCTGGCGGAAGTGCCGCTGTTCCTCGTGCTAGGGCGCCCGGCGGCGGGCGTGGACGCGCTTTTCGGCGCCAGCCGACTGCCCTTCCCGGTGCGCCAGGCGCCGAAGCGCGGTGACGCCCCGGTCCAGGTCTACGCCAACGGCCAGGCGGTGTACGTCGTCTGTCCGGGGGCGTCGCTGCTGTCGAGCCTCGCCGCCCTCCTCGCCGGTGAGGGAGAGGCCAAGGAGGAGGTAATGCCGCCCGCCGGCACGGTGTTCGAGGAATTGCGGGAGGAGCTACCGACGACCGAGGCGCCCGCGTCCGCCGCGGCGGAGCCGGGCGAGCCGCTGCTGCTGGCCGACGCGGGGTCACAAACCGCGACGGCCTTGGCGGAGGAGCCGGAGGCCGCGCCGCGCCGTCGCCCGTCGCTGCTGAAGTTGTCCGACGAGGTGGCGCGGCAGCAGGCGCGGCTGAACTACCTGTGCCGGCTGCTCGCCTTCAACCGCCGGCCGTACTGCGCCGCCAACGGCCTGTTGCTGCTGCTGCCGTTCGACGCGGCGCAAGACGAAGAAGGGACGAGCGAGGCGGCGGGGGTGTCCCGGCTCGACCTGGCGGCGGCGCGGGCGGGGCTCAAGACCGACTGCCCCGTCTTCGCGCTGGTGTGCGACCTCGAGACGGCGCCGGGCTTCGCCGCCTTCGCACGCAGCTTCCCCGAGGAGCGGCGGCGGAAGGTCCTCGGGCAGGCGTTCCCGTTGGTGCCGGACCTACCGGCGGCTGACGTCCCCGCGATGGTCGAGGGCGGAGCCCGCTGGGTCGGCGAGGCGCTGGCGCGGCTGGTGTATCGGCTGTTCCAGGCGGAGGCGTCGCTCAACGACAACGCGGCGCTATACCAGTTGTTGGCGTCGGTGCGCGAGCGCCTCGACCACGTGGGGCAGGTCCTGGCGCGGGCGGCGCTCCTCGGCGACGGCCAGCGGCCTTTGCTCGGCGGCTGCTTCCTCGCGGCGACGGGCGCCGACCCGTCGAAGGATCAGGCGTTCGTCGCGGGCGTCTTCCGGCTGCTGCTGGAGAACCAGAACGCCGTCGCCTGGACGCCGGAGGCGCTCGCCGAGGAGGCGGACTACCAGCGCTGGACGATGTACGGCTACCTCGGCGTCGGCGCGTTCGTGCTGGGGATGGGGCTGCTGATCTGGTGGCAGCTGCGCGTTTAGCGCGGCCGCGTCACAGCGCCCCCTTGCCCGTCAGCACGACGCCGACGGTGCGGGCCATGATCTTGAGGTCGTTCCACAGGCAGCAGTTTTGCAGGTAGAGCAGGTCGAGGGCGACCTTGCGGCGAAAGCCTTCGACGTCGTTGTCGTAGCCGTTGATGATCTGCGCCAGGCCGGTGAGGCCGGGCTTGAGGCCGAGGCGGTCGATGTAGCCGGGCACCTCGCGCGACAGGCTCGCGATGAACTCCGGGCGCTCCGGGCGCGGGCCGACCAGCGCCATCTCGCCGCGCAGCACGTTCCACAACTGCGGCAGTTCGTCGAGGCGCGTCAGGCGGAGGAAGCGGCCGACGGGGGTGACGCGCGCGTCGCCGGCGACGGCGAAGCGGGCGCCGTCCCGCTCCGCGTCGAGGCGCATGGTGCGGAACTTGTACATGACGAACGGCTTGCCGAAGGCCGGCTCGCGGCGCCGCTGAAGGGCGCGGCGATCCTCCCCGACGTCGTCCGGAAACGGGCCTTCGTCCCGGCGCCGGTCGGCGCGCGGGCGGCGCTTGTTCAAGCCGGTACGCACCTGGCGGAAGATGACCGGCCCGCGCGAGGTGAGGCGCACAATCAGCGCGACGGCCAGCATCACCGGCGCTAATAAAAGAAGAAGGGTCAGCGCCGCGACGACGTCGACGAGGCGCTTGCCGAGGCGCGTCCCCTCGTCGAGGCATTCGATGCCGCGGCGCGGGGCGCCGAGGTCGAGCTGGCACAGCCACTCCGGCGGCAGCGCCTCGGGCGTGTCGAAGTGGTCGGCCAGGTCGGTCAGGTCGCCGGGCCTGGCGGCTTGCAGTGTTGACATGGCCTTCTCGTGTCCCGTGGGCTCTCTCTCCGAAGGGTAGGTCGCGGAAGGCCACTGTCAAACCGGCGACGCCGGCTCCGAAACTCTCGCCCGGAGCGAACTCAGCGCGAGTAGGCGACGTGATCGGTCGTCCATTGGCTTTTCCTCACTTGCCGGCGCCACGGGACACGTTAGAATTGAGTGCCGACGATTCCGGGACTCTGACCGCGAGGCGTGCCATGTCCGACCCCCGACTCCGGTCGCTCTTGCTCGGGCTGGAAGAGCGCCGCCGTGCCCTGGACATGCCGACAGACGCCTTGGCCTTGCGGAGCCGGTTATCCCCCCCGGTCCTGTCCCGCTTGCTCGCGGGCGAAGCCGAGGGCGTCCCCCTGGCGCAGGTGCGACTCCTGGCCGCGGCCCTCGCCATCGATCTCGACGAAGTTACGCTGGAAGTCGTGGCGCAGCCCCTTGAGGAAGTCATCGAACGTCAGGTCGAAAAGCAGACGCGCCGCGTGGCGCGCCTGGTCCAGGGTACGATGGCCCTTGAGGCACAGGGGCTGGACGCCGGACAGTTCTCCCGGTTCTCCCGCAGCGTCCGGGAGATCGTGCGAAGTCAACCGCGTAGCCGGCTCTGGTACGCCTGATGTCTCTCACACACCACCTCCCCGGCCAAACGCCCATCGACGATTGGTCCGGCCTCAAGGTTAAGGGAATAACCCTCCTCAGCGAGTTGAACTTCCTTGAGGCCGAGAACATCGCCCGGGCCACGGCGAAGTATCTCTCCGGGGCGCCCCTCACGCGAGAGGACGCCCCTTTCGACTTCGCCTGGGCACTCCAACTTCACCGCGAGATGTTCGGGAACGTGTGGGCGTGGGCGGGACAACTGCGTGTCTGCGACCTCAACCTGGGCGTCCCGTTCCCTCACGTCGAGACGGCCCTTTACGACCTCTTTCAGGCACTACCTTACTGGCAAGAGGTTCCCTGGCTCCGTCAGGCCGCGATGCTTCATCACCGCGCCGTCCAGATCCACCCGTTCAACAACGGCAACGGGCGGTGGTCGCGCATGTTCGCCAACATCTGGCTGCAACTCCACGGGCAGCCGATTACGGAGTGGCCGGGGGCGTTGGGCGGGGAAAGCGAGGCGCGGGGCCTGTACCTGGAGGCGCTCAAGGCGGCGGATCAGGGGGAGTACGACGGCCTCGTTGAACTGCACGGGCGGTACGCGACGAGGGCGGAAGAATAGATCTAATCGCGCCCTCAAAATGCTTTTCCCCTTGGCCGGCGGGCGAGAAGGGAGAAGTTAAATCTTGGGCGCATTTTTCTGGACACGCGGCCCCGGCGCGGTTAGCATCGCACAGAGGAGATGAGATTCGTCTTCCACGGCGCCGCCCCAGGGTCGAGTGTCCTATGCCTGCACGTCACGCTTTCGTCCCGCGCCGAGTCGGCGGCGCGGCTCTGCTCCTCCTGGGGAGTCTGCTCCTCTCCTCCTGTTCGGGGTCAGCCGCCCTGAATCCCGTGAAGGGCAAGGTGCTCCTCAAGGGGCAGCCCATCAAGGGGGCGGTGGTCACCTTCCACCCCAAGGGCGGCAACGAGGTGACCGCCCAGCGCCCCGCCGGCGTGACCGGCGACGACGGCACCTTCGCCCTGACGACCGGCACGAAGGACGGCGCCCCCGCCGGCGACTACACCGTCACGGTCCTCTGGCTCAAGGCGCCGGAGGCGCCCAAGGGCGGCAAGAAGATCGTCATCAACACCGAAGCCGCCGACGCCGATTCGGAAGACCTCCTCAAGGGGCGCTACGCCGACCGCGCCCGCTCCGCCCTCACGGCTGAGGTCAAGAGCGGCGCCAACGAACTCCAACCGTTCGCGCTCGAATAACAACCCGTTCCTTCCTCATGTTCTTTCTCGCAGGGGAATTGTCATGGCCTCTCTCTCAAGGAAACCGCGTCGGGGCTTCACGCTGATCGAGTTATTGGTGGTGATCGCCATCATCGCCATCCTCATCGGCCTGCTCGTGCCCGCGGTGCAGAAAGTCCGCGCGGCCGCCGCCCGCATGTCCTGCTCGAACAACCTCAAGCAGATCGGCCTGGCGCTGCACAACCACCACGACACGCAGGGCTACTTCCCGGCCTGGGGCTTCGACCTCAATCCCCCGCCGGCCGGCAACCCCTACGGCCCCCAGACGCAGGGCCACGCGGCGCTGTCGTTGATCCTGCCGTACCTGGAGCAGGACAACATCGTGAAGATCTCTTTCCTCAACCTGTCGGTCATCGACCCGCGCAACCTGCCGGCCCCGCTGCCCGGCGCCAACAACCCGGCCGGCAAGTCGGTCGTCAAGACGTACCTCTGCCCGGCGGCGCCGTCTTTGGACAGGGACTACGGCCCCTACTTCGGCCAGTTCTTCGGCAACATCGGCCCCGTCATCCTGGGCGGCACCGACTACGCCGTCCTCCGCGGCATCAGCGCCCGCTTCCAGACGCAGTGCGCCCCGGCCACGCCGTTCACGGACGGCGGCGACGTCGCCGCCCTCGGCCTCAAGGGCACGAAGCCGCGCATCGCCGACATCACCGACGGCACCTCGAACACCATCCTCGTGACCGAGGACGCCGGGCGGCAGACGAACTACATCAAGGGCGTCGGCATCGCGGGGACTTACCTCCTGAATGCCGCCTGGGCCGACTACAACACCAAGATCCGCGTCCACGGCTTCAGCGGCGACGGCAAGACCCGCGAGGGCGGCTGCTGCGTCATCAACTGCAACAACGACGACGAGATCTACGCCTTCCACACCGGCGGCGCCAACGCCGTCCGCGGCGACGGGTCGGTGACGTTCCTCAACGAGAGCATCGCCCCCGGCGTCCTCGCCGCCCTCATCAGCCGGGCCGGCGGCGAAGTCGTGGGCGATTATTGAGATCGCCGTTGCGAGAACTGAGTACTCGGTACTGAGTACTCAGTTCTCCGTACTCGCCGTCGCTCAACTCGGAGATTCCTCACGAGAGCCGGCCATGCAGCACCCCGCCTTCTCCCGCCGCACGGCGCTGCAAGCCGGCGCCGTCGGCCTCCTCGGCCTCGGCACGAACCACCTGACCGCCCTGCACGCCCTCGCCGCCAACGCCGGCGTTTCCAAGGCCCGTACCTGCATTTTCATCTTCCTCTCCGGCGGCCTGGCTCAGCAGGACAGCTTCGACCCGAAGCCCGACGCTGCCGCCGAGTTTCGCGGCGAGTTCAAGCCGATCGCCACGAACACGCCCGGCGTCCGCGTCTGTGAACACCTGCCCCTTCTGGCGCGCCGGAGCCACCTGTGGGCGCTGGTTCGCTCGCTGACGCACCCGTCGAACGACCACTCGGCGAGCCACCATATCATGCTCACCGGCCGCGCCGACCTGCCGCCCGGCTTCAACCCGAATGCGCCACGCCCGAGCGACTGGCCCTGTCTCGCTTCCGTCGCCGGAGCCGTCACGAGGCCGCGCAACAACCTGCCGCCCGCCGCCGTCCTGCCGGAGCGCCTCGTCCACAACAGCGGCCGCGTTCTCCCCGGCCAGTTCGCCGGCGTGATGGGGCCGCAGCGCAACCCCTGGTTCATTGAGGCGTCGCCCTTCGACCCGAAGGCGTATGGCGCCTACCCGGAGTACGAATTCGACCACCAGAGGCGCGCCTACACGCCGACGCGGAGCGTCTTCCAGGCGCCGAGCCTGTCCCTGCCCGAGGGCGTCGGCTCGGACCGCCTCGGCACACGGCTCGACCTGTTGAAGCACGTCGATGAGCAGCGCCGCCGCCTCGACCGCGCGGCCAACGTCGAGAACTTCGACGCCTTCCGCCAGGGCGCCCTCGCCATGCTGATCGACGAGCGCGTGCGCCGCGCCTTCGACATCACGCACGCGCCCGTGAAGGAGCAGGAGCGCTACGGCCGCAACGCCTTCGGCTGGTCGCTGCTGATGGCGCGCAAGCTGGTCGAGGCGGGCGTCAATCTGGTGCAGGTCAACCTCGGTAACAACGAGACGTGGGACACGCACGGCAACGCTTTTCCGCACCTGAAAGACAAGCTGTTGCCGCCGACCGACAAGGCGCTGTCGGCCCTACTGGACGACCTGCACGAGAGCGGTCTGCTGGAGAATACGCTGATCGTCATGGCGGGCGAGTTCGGCCGCACGCCGAAGGTGTCGTCGCTGCCGCAGCACTACAAGCTGCCGGGGCGCGACCACTGGGGCGCGGCGCAAACGGTCTTCCTCGCCGGCGGCGGCGTGCGCGGCGGCACGGTCGTCGGCGCCACGGACCGGGTCGGCGGCTACCCCGTTTCCGACCCGCAAACGCCGGAGAACCTGGCGGCAACGATCTACAACGCGCTCGGCATCCCGCCGACAGCGGAGTGGCGCGACGCGCTCGACCGGCCCCACTTCATCTACCACGGCGAGCCGATCAAGGGGCTGTGACCCCGGACCTCAGCGCAAGCCCCGCCCGTTTTGTAAGAATTGCCACAACGGACGACTCCTGGGGCACCGTGTCTCTCGCTCCCGCTATCGGTAAGAGAGAAGGATCCTCGACTTGCGTCGATGCCGGAGACGGCGTCTCGCGAGCGGCATCGCAGTTGCGTAGGGGCCAATCCTCGTCGCCAAATCTGTCCCCCCCATCGCGAAGGAGTTGGTCATGGATCGGACCGCGAAAACTCGTCCCTCGGCCAACGGCGACAATCTGGAGTCATCGTGGATCGACCTCGGTGGCGAAGGCTGAGGCGGGCGCCCTTTTGGAGTGGGGGGGGGGGGGGGGGGGCAGGGCGGGATGTGGATGGGCCGGGCGGGGGTCTGGAGGAGGGGGAAGAGCTCCGCGCCGACACGCGCGCC
>JBBROG010000257.1:0-11968 GCA_038229635.1 Gemmatales bacterium | reverse complement strand
TCCGGGGGACACATGCCCGGGGCTTCGGGGGCGCCTGTTTTGGTTTGGGGGGGGTGTGGGTGGCGCGTCTCCGGTGGGGTGTCGTTCACCACCCGCGGGCGCACGGCCGCGGCACGCGACGGCCTCATTCAAACAGCCGCCGCACCGGGACGCGGAACCCCGGCAGGTGCGGCTCGGCCGACAACTCCTGACGGACGTCGAACAGCGCCGGCTCGGCGCCGGGGGCGTGGACGGTCACCGTCCGCCGCCGCGGCGACACCACCCACACCAGCGGCACGCCCGCCGCCAGGTAGGCGTCGATCTTGTCATCGACGTCTTCGAGGACGTCGTTGGGAGACAGAATCTCGACCGCCAGGAGGGGCACGCCGTCGACGATTGTCATGTCCTCGGTCTGACGGGCCATGACGTCCGCCGACACGTAGGCGACGTCGACGCCGAAGGTCGTGTCCGGGTCGCGCCGCAGGCGAACGCCCAGGTCGCCGGTCAGCACCTCGCCGCGCGGCTCGGGCTGCCGGCGCCGCCAGATCTCCAGTTCGGTCGCGACACACGTCATCGCCTTGCAGTGGAACCCGCTGCGCTTCGTCATCGGCCGCTCCTTCAACTCGCCGGCGAGAAGCCAGCGGTCCGTGCCGTCCTTGGGCAGGGCCAGCAGTTCCTCCGTGCTCATCACGGTGGTAGCGGTCGTCATCGGTCGTCCCTCCCGGCGCCTATCCCCCCATCATGGCTCCGGCGCGTCACTTCTTCGGCTTGCAGTGGCCGAGCGCCATGAGCGCGTAGCCGGTGACGAGGTTGGGGTCGGCCTCCATCCAGTGGCCGTCGTTGACCCAGCCGCCGTCGGCCCGCTGCTGCTTCGCCAGCGCCGCCGTGATCTCGGCGCGCCAGTCGTGCCGCCGGCCCTTGGCGTCCACGACCTCGTCGACGCCGAGGACGTCGAGGCACTTGGCCATCGTGTGGTAGTAGTAGAACAGCCCCCAGCGCGACCGCACCTCGGGCATGCCGGGGTTCTGATCGACGCTGTAGTTCCTCTGAATCCATTCGAAAGCCTTCTTGACGCGCGGGTCGTCCTTGTCGGCGCCGCAGTAGATCAGGCTCTTGACGCCGGCGTAGGTCATGCTGCCGTAGCCGGGCAGACTGCCGTCGGCGCTCGGGGCGTCCTGCACCTTCGTCTGCCCGCCGCCGGCGGCGCTGTAGATGAAGCTGCCGTCGTTGACCTTCGCGGCCCACGGCTGGTCGTTGTTCTCGCCCTTGAGGTTCTGACAGCGGCTGACGAAGACGAGCGCCTTCCTCAGGGCCGGGTCGTCCTTTCGGACGCCGGCGGCAACGAGGGCATCGAGGAAGACCTGCGTGTTCGACAGGTCGGGCCGCGACTTGCTGTCGTAGCCGGCGCCGCCGTAGAAGTCGTCCTTCGGATCTTTCCCCTCGCCTTCGTCCCATTGCAGGTTCTTGAGGAACTTGACCGCGTCGCCGACCACCTCCTTGTAGGCGTCGCGGTCGGCGGCCATCAGCGCCATGACGTTGACGCTGGTGACGTAGTTCTGCAGTTGCGGCTTGGGATCCTGGCCGGCGATGTGGCCCGCCTTGCGGTTGACGAGACTTTCGATGAACTTCAGCGCCTTTTCGGCCACGGGGTCTTTCGGGCTCACCTTGCCGGTCCGCAAGAGGCCGGTGAGGACGATGCCGGTGACGCCGGGGCTGCGCTCCTGGCTCCAGGAGCCGTCGGAGCCCTGGCTGTGTTCCAGGTAGGCGATGGCCTTGTCGACGACGGCGTTCCACGTCTTGGCGTCGGAGCCGTGAGGCTTGGCCGGCTTGTCGTCGGCGACGCCGAGGGGGGCGAAGGTTGCGGCGGCGAGCAGGCCGGCGAGGCCGGACCAGCGCATTGCGTTCATCGGAGCGTCTCCTTGGGCGCGAGGGGCCTGTCAAAGTCATTCTACCTGGGCGCGCGGGATGAGCAAACCGAGTGCCGACCCGTTTGCCGCTTGCGGCATAGCAAATGCGAAGCCGCAAGCGGCTTCAACTGGCGACGCGCCGAGCAGCCCTGGCAAGGAAGAACTCACACGCCGACGACGCGGCTGCGGCGCTCGGTCAGGACCGTGTCGCGCCAGACGCCGTCGCGCTGACCGATCCGCTCGCGCCGGCCGACGACGCGGAAGCCGCAACTCTCCTGCAAGCGCAGGCTCGCCGTGTTCTCCGCGAAGGTGCCGGCGGTCAGGGTCCAGACGCCGTGGCTCTCGGACGCGGCGATGACCGCCTCCAGCAGCGCCCGGCCGACGCCGCGGCCGCGCCACTCGGCCGCGACGTAGACGCTGACCTCGGCCACGCCGGCGTAGCAGCGCCGCCGCGACACGGGCGACAGCGCGACCCAGCCGAGGATTTCGCTCCCGCGCCGGGCGACGAAACGGCCGTGCGCGTGATGCGCCTCGTCCCACTGCTCCCACGACGGCGCCTCGGTCTCGAAGCTGGCGTCGCCGGTTGCGAGCCCCTCCAGGTAGACGCGCCGCACCTGGTCCCAGTCGGCGGGGCGCAGGGCGTCGAGGCGTTCGAGGGTCAGGGAAGACGGTTGAAACGTCGTGGCCATCGGGACGCCTCCGCGGCATGTCGTCCGGGTCGGGGAGTTCGAGAATTCGCCGCGGTCATTGTAGAAGAAGAGGCCACGACGAAAATTCTCCCCCACAAGCCCTCTCGTAGGCCGGGTTTTCCGACCCGGCCTACGAGCTGCGGACATTCCCGGAGGCGCCCGAACGCTTACGCCCCCGGAGCGGAACGGACCGAGGACGTACCGGCGTCGGCCGCCCAATGGGCGTCCCAGCCCATCGCGTGGGCCGTCGTCAAGTTGACGGTCCCGTCGGCGTGGTAGACGCCGGTGTCGATCAGGTGCTGCTTCTGCACCGCGTTGAGGTAGTCCGGCAGCGTGTCCGTCGCCGAGCGCGGGACGAAGACGGTGTCGGGCTGGAGCGGGTTGTAGCCCGCGTAGCCGAGTCGAACGCCGTTGACGGTGTAGTAGAAATCGACGTCCGCCGTCGCCTTGAGGGCGATGTGGTTGAGGTCGATGCTGCGAACCGCGACGTTCGCGTAATCGCCGATGGGCGTGACCTGGATGCTGAGGCCGTTGGGGTCGGTGACGTCGCGGAAGGTCTGCGGCACGTCGATGGTCGCCACGCCGTTGACGAAGTGCCCCGTGCCGCGGAAGTAGGTTCCCGCCTCCGGGCCTTCAAGGGCGACGTAAGCGATCTGCTTCGACGGGTCCGACGGCGATGGGTCCACGAACGACTTCGTCCCCGTGGCGCCCAGGTTGCCGCCTGCCAAGACGCCGAAACTGCCCGAGCCGTTGGCGTTGCCCAGCACGCCAATGCCCGTCGAGCCGCTGGCTTTCCCCAGGACGCCGATGCCGCTGCCGAAGTGTTCGCCGAAGACGCCATAGCCGTCCGACCCCGTACTCGTGTCCCGGCCGTGGACCCCCGCCGCGTTGGCCCCCGACGCGCTTGCCGTCACCTCGCCCAGGACGCCGGCCGCGAACTGCGCGGTCGAGACGCTGGTGCCGAAGACGCCCGCCGAGTCGTTGCCCGCCGCGGCGCTGGTGATCGCGCCCTTGACGCCGCTCGAACTCGCCGCGGTGTTGGCGTTGCTGCCGACGACGACGCCGTTGCCCGGCACGCTGCCGCTGATGGGCAGGTTGTCGCTGCCGTCCAGCGCGTCGAGGAAGTAGCCGTTGACGTCGACGATCAGGTTGCCGCCGCCGGAGCTGTAGATGTCGATATTGCCGCTCGCGTTCACCGGGACGATGGCACTGGCGGCGATGATTTGGCCGGCGTGGTCCGCGAACACCGACGCCGTCGAGGTCGGCGCCGGCGACGTGCCAGTGGCGAAGGCGGTGAAGTACTCCGGCTGGGGCGCCCCCACGATGAACAAGATGACCGACACCGCCTTGACGTTGGAGGGCAAGTTCGACGTGGGCGGCTGGTCGCCGATGGCCGCCGACGGGATCGAGGCGTCCGCCAGGTTGTACGGGGAGACGTTGATGGTGCGCGTGCCCCCGGCGGCGAAGGCCGGCCCGCCGTACTGGCCGGCGACGGTGTTGCGCGTGTCCACCAGCCGCTCCGGCCCAAACGCCTGGAACACCGCCGGGGTTCCGTTCTTGAGCGTCACCGCCTGCGGGCCGCTCCCCAAAGGCGCCGCCCCGGTCCCCGACCCGCTGGCGCTGGCGCCGAGCGCCTGGTGGGCGGTGCCGGCGAGGGCCGTCTCCAGAGAGCCGGCGCCGCCCGTCGGCAGGGCCGAGGCGTCGGCGAACGTCCCCAAGACCGTCGCGGTCGGCTCGGCCATCGCGGCCCGCTCGGGGGAGGCGGCCAGTGACGCCGTCACCTCCTCGATCCGCACCCCGCCCGCCATCTGACCGGCCCAGTAATCGAGCCCCGCGGCGTCGCCGGCGCGGTGCAGCACCTGCTCGTAGGCGTCATTCGCGAGCGCCTTCAGGTGGTCGGTGCCGTTGAAGAGGGCGTCGAGGAAGCCCGAGGCGCCGGGGTGCGACTGGGCGTACTCCAGCGACGAGGCGACGGCCGACTCGATCTGCTGGATCGTCCGGCCCTGATCGAGGGCGCTGGCGAAGAAGGCGCGTCCGCCTTCGTCGGCGGCGCGGTTGAGCAGGCGCTGGTAGACGCCGTCGACTTCACTCCGATGGAACTCCGTGCTGGCGGTGAGGGCGGAGGCGACGGCGTGCGTGTCGGCGCCCCGGTCGAGCTGATTCGTCCAGTAGTCGAGGCCGCCGGCGTCGGGGAGGCGGTGCAGCAGGTCCTGGTACAGCTGCGTCACGGCGCCCTGGTGCGGGGTTGCGGCGGCGGTGAGGACGAGGCGGTCCTCCATCCGCTCGAACAGCGGGCGACGGGTCTTGACACGGCGAGAAGACGAGAAGGACATGAAAGGACTCCCGAAGTAGGTTAGCCGCTGCGTCCCGCCTGCGCGACGCGCGCACGGAGGGCGGGGGGCGGATCGCGAACTTTGATCTTGCGGCCGCTATCTCAACGTCTGAAAATGGAGGCCTGCGCCTGCCAAGAATTTCGGAAATAGTTCGCGACCCGAAAGCGAACGGGGGTGTGATGACGGACGAGGGCGACCAGAGTTTGGGCGACGAAGCGCGGCCGGCCGCGGACCTGCTGCCGGCGCTCTACGCGGAGTTGCGCCGCCTCGCCGCCACGCTCATGGACCAACTCCGCCCCGGCCAGACTCTCACGCCGACCGCCCTGGTCCACGAGGCGTACCTGCGCCTGGTGCGTGACCGCGACCCCGGCTGGCGCGGCCGGCGCCACTTCTTCGGCGCGGCGGCGCGGGCGATGCGCGAGATCCTCATCGAGCAGGCCCGCCGCAAAGCCAGTCACAAGCACGGCGGCCACGGCCAGCGCGTCGAGTTGGCCGAGGGCCTGGCCGTGATCGAGCCGCCGGCCGACGACCTGCTCGCGCTGGACGAGGCGATCCAGCTTCTCCAGGCGGAGTACCCGCACCTGGCGGAGATCGTCATGTTGCGGTATTACACGGGGCTGAGCGTCGAGGCGACGGCGGGCGTCCTCGACGAATCGGTCCGCTCGGTCTACCGCGACTGGCGGCACGCGCGGGCCTGGCTGACGCGGCAGCTGCGCAAGGGCGAGGGGCTGTGATGGCGGAGGACCGACGCGGGCGCGTGTGGGAATTGTTCGACGAGGCCGCCGACTTGCCGCCCGAGGCGCGCGCCGCCTTCCTCGACGCCGCCTGCCGCGGCGCCCCCGAACTGCGGGCCGAGGTCGAGAGCCTGCTGGCCCACGACGCGGACGAGGACGCGGCCGGCGTCTTCAAGAGTCCGCTCCTCCTCCCGTCGGAGCAGTCGACCGACCCGCCCCTCCCCGCCGCGCCTTCGGAAATCCCGGTGATGCCGGCGCACGTCGGCCACTACCGCGTCCTGCGCCTGCTCGGCGAAGGCGGCATGGGCACGGTTTACGAGGCGGAGCAGGACAACCCGCGCCGCGCCGTCGCCCTGAAGGTCATCCGCCCCGGCCTCACCTCCGCGCATCTCGTCAAGCGCTTCGCCCACGAGGCCCAGGTGCTCGGCCGGCTGCACCACCCCGGCATCGCCCAGATTTACGAGGCCGGCCTGGTGGCGGACGGCCAGCCGTTCTTCGCGATGGAGCTGATCCTCGGCCTGCCGCTGACGGAGTACGCCCGGAATCAACGCCTGGACGCCGCGGCCCGGCTCGACCTGCTGGCGCGGGTGTGCGACGCCGTGCAACACGCGCACGACAAGGGCGTCATCCACCGCGACCTCAAGCCCGGCAACATCCTCGTCGACGAAAGCGGACAGCCGAAGGTACTCGACTTCGGCGTCGCCCGCGCCACCGACGCCGACCTGCTGACGACCACCGTCCGCACCGAGGCCGGGCAGTTGGTCGGCACGCCGCGCTACATGAGCCCCGAGCAGGTGACGGCCGACCCGGCGACGCTGGACCGGCGCTCGGACGTCTACGCGCTGGGCGTCATCCTCTTCGAGTTGCTCGCGGACCGGCTGCCGTACCACCTGGAGCACCTGCCCCTGGCCGAGGTGGGGCGCGTCATTTGCGAGCAGGAGCCCTCGCGGCTCGGTTCGGTCGACGCCCGTTTCCGCGGCGACGTGGAGACGATCGCGGCCAAGGCGCTGGAGAAGGACAAGGCGCGGCGCTACTCGTCCGCCGGCGAGTTGGCGTCGGACCTTCGCCGGCACCTGAGCCACGAGCCGATCCTGGCCCGCGCGCCGTCGGCGCTGTACCACCTGCGAAAATTCACCCGGCGCAACAAGGCCCTGGTGGGCGGCCTCGCCGGCGTCATGGCAGCGGTGGTCCTCGGGGCGATCTTCTCGTTCCTCTTCGCCGTGCGCGCCAACGACGAGCGGCGCGAGGCCCTTGCTCAGACGTACCGGGCTCGCCTTGCCGCCGCGGTCGCGGCGCTCCAGGGCCACGACGTCGCCGACGCCGCCCGTCAACTCGACGAGGCGCCGGAGGTCCTGCGCGACTGGGAATGGCGCCACCTGAAGAGCCGCCTCGACGACAGTTCCGCCGTCATCCCGGCGCCGTCGGGGAGTCTCCCTTTTCTCTTGCGCGGCCCGGACGGGCTCCGCGTCGGCGGCTTCACCGACGCCGGCCTGCGCCTGACGGACGAGGACGGTCGCGAACGTCTGACGCTGCCGCCCCGCCCGCGGGACGGGAGTTTCTTCCTCGTCCGGCAAGCGCGCGACGGTTTTCGGCTCGTCGACGCGCGCCGGGACGGGACGGTGCGACTCGTGGACGAAGGCGGAAAGGAATTGTTGAGCTTGGCGGGCGCGGGCAAGGCGATTCCGAGCGCCCTGGCGCTGAGCCCGGACCAGACGCGGCTGGCGGTCGCCTGGACGGTCGACGGCGCGCGCTTTGTCATCGGGCTGTACGACACGACTTCGGGCGAGGAGCGGGCGCGCTGCGACGGCGGGCACACGGAGGAAGTCCGGGCGCTGGCCTTCAGCCCGGATGGGACGCGGCTCGCCTCCGCCTCCGACGACTTCACGGCCCGCCTCTGGGACGTCGCGACCGGCCGCCCCGCCGCCGCGTTCAAGGGCCACACGCTCAAGGTCCTTGTCGTGGCGTTTCGCCCGGACGGCGCGCGCGTCCTGACGGCCTCGGCGGACGGGACCGTGCGCCAGTGGGACCCGACGACGGGAGAGGAGGTCGGCTCGCCTTACGACCGTCACACGGGGGAAGTCCTGACGGCAGCCTACAGCCCGGACGGGGAGTGGGTCGCTTCGGGCGGCACCGACCGCACCGTGCGGCTGTGGGAGGCGAAGGGCCGGCGCGAAGTGGCGCTGCTCCACGGCCATACGGGGGCGGTGAGAGAACTGGCGTTCGCCCCCGACGGCCGACGACTGGCTTCGACAAGCGAGGACGGCACCGCGCGCGTCTGGGAGACGGGCGCCACGGTGGGCCTGCCGGTACTGCGCGGTCACGGCAGCTATGTCTACCCGACGGCCTGGAGTCCCGACGGCCGTTGGATCGCCTCGGGCAGCTGGGACAAGACGGTTCGGCTGTGGGACGCGCTGACGGGAGAGGCGTGCGCGACCCTGTCCCACCCGGGCGTGGTGGAGACGCTGGCCTTTACCCCCGATAGTTTGTCCTTGATCTCCGGGTGCCAGGACGACGACCGCCTGCGGGTCTGGGACGTGGCGACGGGTCGACTTCGGACGGAGTTCAAGGGGCCGGGCCGGATGAGGGCGCTCGCGATCGACCCGGACGGCGCCCGCGTCGCCGCGATGGACTGGAAGGGCAACCTGAGCATCCTGGACGCCGCGACGGGCGAGGAAGTCGTCGCGATCCCCCTGAGCGACGCCGACCGGAGGCGGCCGTTGGCCTACAGCCCCGACGGGCTGCGGTTGGCCGTTTTCCTCGCGGACCAGGACGTCGGCCTCTGGGACACGCGCACGCGACGGATGTCCGCCCCGTTCGTCGGCCACGCCGGGGCGATCCACTCCCTCGCCTTCAGTCGCGACGGCCGTCGACTGGTTTCGACAGGCGCCGACCGGACCGTCCGCGTGTGGGACGTCGACACGGGGAAATGTCAAGTATTGCGCGGCCACACCGACGACGTCTACGCGGCGGTGTTCCACCCGGACGGCACGCGGATCGCCTCGGCGGGACGCGACCGGGCGATCTGGCTCTGGGACGTGGCGACCGGGCGCGAGGCGGTCCGACTCCAGGGGCACACGAACTACGTCTGGTCGCTGGCCTTCAGCCCCGACGGCAAGACGTTGCTGTCCGGCTCCGGCGACGGCACGCTGCGCCTGTGGGACACCGAGCCGCTAGCGCGCCGCCACCAGGCGCGGCGCGAGGCGGAGGCCCTGCGCCCGGAGGCGGAGCGGCTGGTCGAGCGCCTGTTCCGCGAGAAGAAGGAGGCGGGCGCGGTGGCCGCGGCGCTGCAGGCCGACGAATCCCTGACCGAGCCGCTGCGCCGTGCGGCGGCGCGCGCCGTCCTGCGACGATAACGCGCCGCCGCCCCTCAGAATCCGTTGACGCGCCGCTCCAGGTCGAGCAGGAACTGCTTGCGCCACAGGCCGCCGCCGTAGCCGCCGAGTTGACCGCTCTTGTTGACGACGCGGTGACACGGGATGACGACGGCGACGCGGTTCTGCCCGTTGGTCCGCCCGACGGCCCGCGTCGCCGTCGGCGTGCCGATCGCGCGGGCGATGTCCTCGTAGGAGCAGGTCGCGCCGTAAGGCACCTTGAGCAGTTGCCCCCAGACCGCCTCCTGAAACGGCGTCCCTCGATAAACGACGGGGACCGTGAAGGCGGTGCGCTTCCCCGCGAAGTACTCGGCCAACTCGCTCTCGAGGTGTTCGAGGTGCTCGTGCCTGCCGGGGACGACGGCGCACGCGAACTGCTTGCGCAAGGCGTCGAACTGCATTTCGAGGCGCTTCGGGTCGGAGAACTCCAGGAGACAGACGCCCTCGTCATTAGCGCCGAGGAGCAGCGGGCCGACCGGGCTCTCGACCCAGCCGACGGAAACGCAGCCGTCCGCGCGACTGCTCCCCGGCGGCTTGCCGAAGGTGCGGGCGAACGCCTCGCGGAAGCCGCTGTGCGACTCATAGCCGTTGCCCAAAATGACGGCGTCCAGTTCGGCGCCGTCGCGGATCTGCTGTAATGCTTGTCCCATACGTCTCCCTCGGCAATAAGCCTGAAAGGTCATCCCGTAGTGGCCGCGGAACCAGCGGCGGACGCGGGCGGGGTCGAGACCCAGCGCCTTGACGTCGGCGTCGCGCCAGCGCGCCGACGACTCGCGGCCGACGGCGTCGAGCAGCGGAGCCACCCACTCGGGCGGACGCCCCGAGACGTCCAGCGGCCGGCATCTTTTGCACGCCCGAAAGCCGGCGGCAAGCGCTTCGGCGGACGTGGCGTAGTAAACGCGGTTGCGCGGCAGCGGCTTGCGCGCCGGGCACGACGGCCGGCAACAAATGCCCGTGGTGCGGACGGCGACGAAGAAGATGCCGTCGTAGGAGGCATCCCCCGCGTCGACCGCCCGCTCCATCTCGCGGAGGGGGGGAAGGCTGTTCATGAAGGGTATGGTACAGGCGGGAGGGGAGGCGGCTCCACCGATTTCTGAGCGCGGAAGTGCTTTGGTTCGCGCTTCGCGGTCGCCGCGGAATCACCCCTCAACGATCACCCAGAGGACGATCATTTTTTCCCGCCCGTCGCCGTCGGGAAACCAGAGCTTCACGAGGGAGTAACCGGGTTGCTTGGCGACCAGGAGAAGTTGTCTCGGCCCTCCGAAAAGACTGTAGCCGACGGTCCCCTCGTCAGGCAACTCGATCCGCTTCGGCGCCTCCTTGAGCAGGAGGAGTCGGGATTGCCCCGCCTTGAACTTCAAAACGTCCTTCGGGTCGATGACTTCACGGACGTAGCGCTGGAACGCCTTGCTTCGCCCCGTCCTCTTGTCCTCCTTGGTCGGGGGCGTTTGGGGACCGACTCGCACTATCAGAGAGAGGATCTTCTCGCGGGCCGCGTCTTCCTTGGCCCCGAAGAGCATGTAGACCGTTGCCGTGCCGTGATTTCCGCCCGTGAAGAAAAGCTGATTCGGCTCTCCCAGAGTCCTGTACCAGACGACATTCTCGTCGCTGACGGCAATAAGCCGGGGCGCCTCTTTGAAGACGACCATGCGCGTCTGGAATGTGGTGAAGTCCAGCACGTCCTCGGGCTCGAGGATTTCGCCCACCTCTTTGAGGGCGCCGAGAGCCTTCGACGGCTCCTGACCTCCGACTTTCGTCTTGTCGGCTTCGGCCGCGCCGGGAGGCGCCGCCGGGGCGCGATGGCCGATGACTCCGGTCAGGGTGCCGACGGCCGTCACCATCGCCAACAGGGCCGCGAGGGCCGCTTTTCGCTTCATCGAGAACATGGTCGTTGTGACCTCCATCGCCAGAGTTGCCGCGCGGGTCGAGGCGACGCCGGTCGCCGTCTTGCCGCACGCGGCGCCGACCGTCGCCGCCGCCGCCACCGCCGCCGAAACCGAACTGGACGCCGAGCCGCCCAGCGCCGCGCCGAGCAGGCCCGCCGACAAGCTCAGGCCGCGCCGCGCCAAGCGGACGCGCGAAACCGAACTGGACGCCGAGCCGCCCAGCGCCGCGCCGAGCAGGCCCGCCGACAAGCTCAGGCCGCGCCGCGCCAAGCGGACGCGCAGCTGCTCTCGGCCACGATCGACCCGGCCGCGCAACACGCCGCGCGACCAGCCGAGGCGCCGAGCCGCTTCGTCCTGCGTCAACCCTTCCAGGTAACAGAGAATGAGAGGCGCGCGGTACTTTTCCGGCAGTCGGGCCAGTTCGTCGTCGAGGGCATACCGCACCTCGCGCCAACTCGCCTCCGCGGCGGCGTCCTCGCCCACGACGTCGATCAGCGCTCCCTCGCGCCTTGCCCGCCGCGCGACATCGGCCTGAAGTCGGCGGGAGGCACGGTACGCGACCGTGTGCAGCCAGCCGCCGACCGAGCCGCGCACCGACGCGGCCTTACGCGCGAGCGCCAGGAAGGTCGCCTGCCAGGCGTCTTCGGCGTCGGCGACGCTACGCAGGTAGCGCCGGCAGACGCCGAACACCATCGCCCCGTGGCGCCGCACCAAGGCGGCGAACGCCGCCTCGTCCCGGCTCGCGACGAAGCGCGCGAGCAGTTCGTCGTCCGTGAGCGCGACGATCCGGCCGGCGGCGGCAAGCCGGTAAAGGTGATTCAGGGCGTCTCCTGGTTGACGGCCGGACATCCGCGAGGCTCCTCCGAAGTGCGTTTGCCCCTCTGTTATAAGAGTGGCGCCGGAGCCTCAAGTCAACATGGTGATTTTTGTCGTCGTTCCGGGGGTGCGCTGCGCGACCCCCGGCTGTGGGATGTAACCCCTTCGGGGCAGGGCTTCCAACATGTTCAGTAGTTGTACCGTATTCTTCCCTTGGCGGGTGGCTGAAAACGCCCGTGGTTTTCGGCATGTC
>JBBROG010000256.1:0-11990 GCA_038229635.1 Gemmatales bacterium | reverse complement strand
AGTGGGACATCGCTGAGATCCTCCGCGGGTCCGACTGGCGAAGAGAGCGGAACCGGAGAGCGAAAGAAGGTCACGGGAAGCGGCGCCGCGCGAAACGCGCGCGGCGTAGAAGGTTCAAAACTGGGGCGCTGTAGTACTAAGCCGCGAGCGGCAAGACGGACGACCAACGATGACCCCCAACCGCCGCGAACACCTCACGCACGCGCTGATCGAAGAGGGCCTCGACGCCCTGCTCGTCAGTTCGGCCGTCAACGTCACCTACCTGACCGGCTTCACCGGCGAGAGCAGCGCCCTGGTGTTGACGCGCGGCCGCGCCGTCCTCGTCAGCGACCCGCGCTTCACGCAGCAAATCGCTGAGGAGTGCCCCGGCCTGGAGACGCACGTCCGCCCGCCGACGCGCAACCTCTACCAGGCCGTCACCGAGGTGCTCGACGGCCTCGCCGCGCGTGGCGTCGGCTTCGAGAGCAATCACCTCACCGTCGCCGAAATGGAACTGCTGACCGACCTCAACCGCACCGTCTCCTGGAAGAGCGGCCGCGACCGCGTCGAGCGGCTTCGCGTCGTCAAGGATGCGTCCGAAGTGGCCGAGGTGCGCCAGGCGATTGACGTCGCCGAGCGCGCCTTCATCGCGTTCCGAACCCTGCTCCGCGCCGGCGACACCGAAAAGGACCTCAGCGACGCGATGGAAGGCTACGTCCGGCGCTGCGGCGGGCGCTGCGCCAGCTTTCCGACCATCGTCGCCGTCGGCGAGCGCGCCGCCCTGCCGCACGCCCCGTCGACCGACCGCACCGTCGGCGACGCCGAGCTGATCCTGGTCGACTGGGGCGCCAGCGGCCACCTCTATAAGAGTGACTTGACGCGCGTCCTGATCCCCCACGGTCATTCCGCCTCTTCCGAGGCGAGAGACAAGCTGGAGGCGGTGTACGACGCCGTGCTGCGGGCGCAGCAGAACGCTCTCCGGACGATCCGGCCCGGCGTCACCGGGCACGACGTCGACGCAGCGGCGCGGGCCGTCCTCGACGCGGCGGGCTACGGCGCTTACTTCGGCCACGGGCTGGGGCACGGCCTCGGTTTGCAAGTCCACGAGGCGCCGGCGCTGCGGCCGAACGCCGACGTCGTCCTCCAGGCGGGCATGGTCGTCACGGTCGAGCCGGGCGTCTACCTGCCGGGCTGGGGCGGCGTCCGCATCGAGGACGACGTGCTGGTGACGCCGGACGGTTGCGAGGTGCTGACGCGGCTGCCGCGCGATCTGGTTGCGATGGGCCTGGGCTTGTAGAACACCATCCTTAAGCTTGTGCGAAAGGGGTGGGACGGTGGCGGACGAAGCGTCGAAGACTCCGGGGCCGTTTGACGTGCAGACGATCAGACACCTCGTGGGCCTGATGAGCCGGCACGACCTCAGCGAGATCGACCTGCGCGAAGGCGACGCGCGTCTGCGCCTGCGGCGCGGCCCGCGCCGCTCGAGCACGCACCAGACCGTCGCCGCCCCGGCCTCCGCTCCCGTCGCCGTCCCCAGTCCCCCCGCCGCGCCGCCCGCCTCCTCGGCGCCGGCCGCCAAGCCGGCGAAGGCGCTCCTGGAGATCAAGGCGCCGACGCCCGGCACCTTCTACGCCGCCGCCAACCCCGGAGCCGAGCCGTTCGTCCGCCCTGGGTCGCGCGTCGGCCCTACGAGCGTCGTCTGCACCATCGAGGCGATGAAGATCTTCAACGAGATCGTGGCCGACTGCTCCGGCGTCATCGCCGAGGTACTCGTCGAGAACCAGCAGGCGGTCGAGTACGGGCAGGTTCTATTCCGCGTAGACCCCACCGCTTAAGTGGTGGTCGGTGGTCGGTAAAAGACCGGCTGACCACCGACCACCGACCACCGACCACTCTTGCCATGTTCCAACGAATTCTCGTCGCGAATCGGGGGGAGATCGCCCTGCGGGTGATCCGGGCTTGCCGCGACCTCGGCATCGAGAGCGTCGCCGTCTTCAGCGAGGCGGACCGCGACGCGCCGTACCTCAACCTCGCCGACGAGGCCATTTGCATCGGCCCCGCCGTCGCCACCGACAGCTACCTCAACATCCCGCGCCTCATCGCCGCCGCCGAGATCAGCGACGCCGACGCCGTCCACCCCGGCTACGGCTTCCTCTCCGAGAACGCCCACTTCGCCGAGGTCTGCCGCGACTGCAACATCGCCTTCATTGGCCCGCCGCCCGAGGCGATGAAGCGCCTCGGCAACAAGAACGAGGCGCGCAAGCTCGCCCAGAAGGCCGGCGTCCCCGTCGTCCCCGGCAGCGAAGGACTCGTCACCACGCCGGAAGAGGCGCTGCGCCTCGCCCAGGAGATCGGCTTCCCCGTCCTCATCAAGGCGGCGTCCGGCGGCGGCGGCCGCGGCATGCGCGTCGCCAGCAACAACGTCAGCCTCCAGTCCGGCCTCACCGCCGCCATGCAAGAGGCCGAAAAAGCCTTCAAGGACGGCAGCGTGTACCTCGAAAAGTACATCGAACAGCCGCGCCACATCGAGGTGCAGATCCTCGCCGACAAGCACGGCAACGCCGTCCACCTCTTCGAGCGCGATTGCTCCCTGCAAAGGCGCCATCAGAAGCTCGTCGAGGAGTCGCCGGCGCCCAACCTGCCGGCGGAGGTGCGCGACCGGATCTGCGCCGCGGCGGTCAGCCTCGTCAAAGCGGCGGGCTACCAGAACGCCGGGACGTGCGAGTTTCTGCTCGACAAAAACCAGCGCTTCTACTTCATCGAGGTCAACGCCCGCATTCAGGTGGAACACCCGGTCTCGGAGCTGGTGACGGGGCTCGACCTGGTGCGCGAGCAGATCCGCGTCGCCGCCGGCGAGAAGCTGCGCTTCGCACAAGGCGATGTGGTGCAGCGCGGCTCGGCCATCGAATGTCGCATCAACGCCGAAGACCCCGCCGCTAACTTTCGCCCGAGTCCGGGGACGATCACGCGCTGGCAGCCGCCGGGCGGCCCCGGCGTCCGCCTCGACAGCCACGTCGTCGCCGGCTACCGCGTGCCGCCGAATTACGACTCGCTCGTCGCCAAGCTGCTCGTCCACCAGCCGACCCGCGCCGAGGCGCTCGCCGTCATGCGCCGCGCCCTCGCCGAGTTCGTCGTCGAGGGCATCCACACGACGATCCCGCTGCACCGCGAGATCTTCAGCCACTCCGCCTTCATCGACGGGCAGGTGGACACGACGTTCATCGAGCGGACCTGGCATAAGGGGTAAGAGCCGCGCGCGGGCTTGGGAACGGTGCGAAGCCGCAAGCGGCGGCGCGGAACGGGAGAGAAGACCGATGAGTCACAAGGTCGGCATCCTCACGGGCGGCGGCGACTGCCCCGGTCTGAACGCGGTCATCCGCGCCGTGGCGCGCAAGGTCGCCAACGCGGGCGGGCAGTGCGTCGGCCTGCTCGAAGGGTGGCGCGGCCTCGTCGAGGGCAAGTCGCGGCCGCTGAACCCGCTCGAGACCGACGACATCATCGCCCGCGGCGGCACCATCCTCGGCTCGTCGCGCACCAACCCCTACAAGAACCCGGCCCACGTCGCGCGCTGCCTCGACACGTTCCGGCAGCTCGGCCTGACCGCCCTCGTCGCCATCGGCGGCGACGACACCCTCGGCGTCGCCGCCCGCCTGTTCGACGAGCACCAGGTGCCGACCGTCGGCGTGCCCAAGACCATCGACAACGACCTGTCGGCGACCGACTTCACTTTCGGCTTCGACACGGCGATCAACATCGTCATGGAAGCGGTCGACCGCCTGCGCACCACGGCCGAGTCGCACCGGCGCATCATGGTCATCGAGACGATGGGCCGACACGCCGGCTGGATCGCCTGCCTGAGCGGCATCGCCGTCGCCGCCGACTACATCCTCGTCCCCGAGGTGGCGGTCGACTTCGACCACATGTGCGGCGTGCTGAAGCGGCGGCGCGAGGAAGGGAAGCTCTACGGCCTCGTCGTCGTCAGCGAGGGGGCTCGGCTTCCCGAAGGCGGGCTGGTCGCCAGCGAGAACATGACGGACGACTTCGGCCACGTCAAGCTCGGCGGCGTCGGCGAGGTCGTCGCCGACCTGATCGAGAAGCGGCTGAAGATCGAGACGCGCCACGTCACGCTCGGCCACTTGCAGCGCGGCGGGGCGCCGAGCGCTTACGACCGCGTCCTGGCGACGCGCTTCGGCGTCAAGGCGGCGGAGTTGGTGCTGAGCGGGCAGTTTGGGCAAATGGCGTCGCTGAAGGGGAACGACATCGTCGCCGTCGCCCTGCGCGACGCGGTGTCGGCCAACCGGCGCCTCGACCTGCGCTATTACGAGGAGGCGAAGGAGTTCTTCCTGTGACGGGTCCGCTCGCGGCTTCGCACGCTCAAAAACAGAACGCCCTCCCGGACGACAGAGGCCGGGAGGGCGTCGCGTGTTTCACAGCTCGCACCGAAGAGAGCTGCCAGGACTACCACCAGTCGCCCTGGTTTAGCGCTGCGGGATCCATCGCACCGCTGTCACCTCTCTGAGCAGATTTCGCGCCAAAGCGGCCGGACACCGACGCTCTCTTCGCTCATTCTTCTTCTAATCCTTTACTGGCTGGGCAGTTCGGCCGGAATTCCGCCCCGTGCGGCGGAAGCCGTCGGCCTCTGCCGGCGGGTGAGGGTGTTTACGAGAGTTAACGGTCGGGCGGCGCGATGTTGCTCCCTCACAACACGCCGCGCTGATCCCGGAATTCGTCTCCCGGTTTCCCCGCTCCCCCTGGCGAGACGAATCCGCCCGCGCCGGACGGGGGCGCCTAAAATCGAGCAATCTCGGCGGAATGAGACATCCGGATGCGGCGGAACAGAGCAGATCGGCGAAAACAAGACAGAGAAGGTGGGCAAACACGCCGGGCGTCCGAGAGATTCCGGAAGAGATAAATCCTTGCAATGGCAGGAGTTGTGGCGACCAGGCGGACTGGGATCGGGTGGTTGGCATCCCGGTTGCTTTACTAGCTAAGCAGTGAGGAGGCGGTAGCGAGTCCCGCCTCCTTACGAGACGAGAGTCTGTATTTCCTCCCAACACCACCCTTCCCCCACGGGCACGGGGTCCGGCCGGTATGCGAGTCCCGGCCAGGCCCCGTGCCAACACGTCTTTTCTAACGAGCGCTACTTTCCCCGTCAAGAAAAAACAGATCATTTTCAGGTTGTTCGAGTTCGACCCACCCTGCAGGAGCCGCCTCGGTGCGCATTCCCTACCATTCCAGGTAGTCTCCGTCGCCACGCTCCCTGGAGGATGAGATGAGACCCCTGCACGCCGCCTTCGTCCTCTGCGCCCTCGCGCTGCCCGCCGCCGCCGACGCGCCGCCGAGGAAGACGCCGCTCGACGACTACCTCGCCAAGCCCGACCCGACCTACGCCTGGAAGCTCGTCAAGACGATCCCCGGCGACGGCGTCACCAGCTACGTCCTCGACCTCAAGTCGCAGACCTGGCGCTCGACCCCCGAGGTCGATCGGCCGGTCTGGCAGCACTGGCTGACGATCACCAAGCCCGACAACGTGGCCGGCGACACCGCCTTCCTGAGCATCGGCGGCGGCCGCAACGGCGGCGAAGCGCCCAAGGCCGCGCCCGGCGACGCCATCGACCGCGCCCGGCGCTCCGGCACCATCGTGGTGTCGCTCGGCCAGGTGCCGAACCAGCCGCTGGTCTTCAACAAGGACGGCAAGGAGCGGGTCGAGGACGACCTCCTCGCCTATTGCCACATCAAGTTCCTGGAGACCGGCGACGCCACCTGGGTGGCGCGGCTGCCGATGGTCAAGAGCGCCGTCAAGGCGATGGACGCCGCCACGGAGTTCCTCGCCTCCGCCGAGGGCGGCAAGATCGCGATCAAGAAGTTCGTCGTCGCCGGCGGGTCGAAGCGCGGCTGGACGACGTGGCTGACCGGCGCGGTCGATCCGCGGGTGAAGGCGATCGTCCCCATCGTCATCGACGTCGTCAACGTCCGGCCGAGCATGATGAACCACTACGCCGCCTACGGCTTCTGGGCTCAGGCCGTCGGCAACTACGCCCGGCAGCACAAGGTCATGGACCGCTGGGACTCGCCCAAGATGGAGGCGCTAAACAAGATCGAAGACCCCTACTTCTACCTCGACCGGCTCACGCTGCCGAAGTACGTCGTCAACGCCGCCGGCGACCAGTTCTTCACGCCGGACTCGTCGAAATTCTACTTCGACGACCTGAAAGGGCCGAAGTACCTGCGCTACGTTCCTAACGGCGACCATTCGCTGCGCGGCACCGACGCGGCCGACAGCATCCTGGCGTTCTACCGCGCCATCGTGAAGGGGTCGCCCCTACCGGAGTTCAAGTGGAAGATGGAGAAGGGCGGCTCGATCACCGTCGCGACGCAGACGAAGCCTCTCCAGGTAAACCTCTGGCAGGCGAACAACCCCAAGGCGCGCGACTTCCGGCTGATGACGATCGGCAAGGCGTACCAGTCGTCGCCGCTGAAAGGCGACGGCCAGGGGGGGTACGTCGGCCGGGTGGGGAAGCCGGAGTCGGGCTGGACGGCGTTCTTCGTCGAGCTGGTGTTCGACAGCGGCGACGAGAAGGCCCCGTACAAATTCACGACGCCGGTGCAGGTCGTGCCCGACGTGCTGCCGCACAGCTTCGAGGAGTTCCGCAAGACGCTGAAGTAGGAACGCGCTGCTGGCTGTCGGTACTCATTGTTCACCAGAGTCGGGACACGCCGTAGGGGTCGAGGAGGGCGTCGGCGCTGACGATGGGAATGCCTTCGGCGAGCGCCTGGGCGATCAGCAGGCGGTCGAAGGGATCCTTGTGGTGCTTGAACGTCGGCAGGACGGCCACCCTGGAAGTATGACGAGGCTCGACGGGCAGGATGGCGAACCGGTAGCGGTTCAGGCAAGCGTCGATGAAATCGTCATAGGGCTGGTTCAGGGCGTACTTCCCAATGCTGATCTTGATGGCGATTTCCCAGTAGGAGGCCGGACTCATGAGGACTTCGTTCGCCGGGTCGAGGATCGCGCTCTCGGCTCTCGGGCTGAGTTGTGGATCACCCAGAACGTACCACAGCAGGGCATGGGTATCCAACAGCACCCTCATTGCATGTACTCCTCGAAATCCTTCAGGTGATCGTCGTCCTCGGAGAGGATGGTGAGCATCCCCTTGCACAGTCCTGGACCAGGCCGACGCCAAGCGGGTTTCGATTCCCCGACGAGGCGGGCGACGACCCGATCTCCCTCGGTAATCATCACCTCCTCGCCGACGTTGAGGCGATGAACGACATCCGGCAACCGGGTCTGTGCTTCGGCAAGTGTGAGAGCGGTCATCGGTTACTCCTTGGGTTTGTTTCGGGTGGACGCCGTGGGCCTCTCCGGGTTCGGGCGGCACTCTTCCCATCGCCCATTGTACCACCCTGCCGCTCGGCCTCGATGCACTCGAGCAGGACGCTGGCCGGCTCGTCCTGCGGGTCTTGGAAGAGACGTTGAACCTCTGCTTCTATCTCCTGTTGAACAACCGGAGGAGGCATCGGAACCTCAAGCTGCAAGATTTTTGATCGGGCGGCAGCTTGCGGTGGCTTCCCCTCACCGCCCGATGGCCCGCACTTTACAACAGCCTTGGCGGTGCTACAATCCTCGGTATTCGACGCCGGCAGAACTGCAAAGGCAACCATTCCTTTACAGAAAACTTTACCCCTAAGGAACGTCAGAGGCTTTACAACAAAGAGGCACGCCTAACCTATTGAAAAATAAAGGGTTAGAGACTTCGGAGAGGTGACCGAGCGGCCGAAGGTGCGGCACTGGAAATGCCGTGTGGGGCTTAAACCTCACCGCGGGTTCGAATCCCGCCCTCTCCGCTTTGTGCGATGCCCACCGTTTTTTTCGGGCATTTCCCGCCCTCAACAGGCTTGCTGATGGCGAAGAGCATCTATGTAGGCAATCTGGCGTGGGACGCGAACCAGGACGACCTCTACGCCCTGTTCGCGCCCTTTGGGACGGTGGGGCGGGCGCAGGTGATTTCGGACCGAGAGACCGGACGCTCGCGCGGCTTCGGCATCGTCGTGATGGGCGACGACGACGAGGCCCGGCGGGCGATCGAGGCGCTTAACGGCGCCCCCTTCCGCGGCCGTCCGCTGACGGTCGACGAGGCCAGGCCGCGCGCGGACGGGCGCGGCGCCGGGGCGTGAGTGGACGGCCGAATTCCCGACCGCGAACGGGCGCTATTTGGCCTTGACTTCCGCCCCCCAACTTGTCACCTTATCGCCACTTCTCCCCACCACCAGGACCAAGGAGGGTCATAGCGTGTTCTACCAGACGGAATCGAAGCCCCAGGGGTGGCGCGCGGTCGCGATCTTCGAGGACCGTGGCGAGCGCCTTGTTTACCTCGGCCGCTCCTCGACGCAGGTCCGCGCCGGCTTCGCGGCGGCGTACTTCGAGGTGCTCGACGAGGAAGAACGGGCGTCGGTGCGCGCCATCGCCTTGCAGCACTGGCACGGCGCCCCCGACGCCGGCCGCTGGCTGCACCAGACCAACCTCACCGTCCCCGCCAAGGCCAAGCTCGCCCGCAGCGCCTGACCCGGCCCGACGACCTTCCCGCGCGGCGGAACACGACCTCGGCAGCCGCCCCCCCTGTCCGCGCCGACGGGGGACGTCCGCCGAGGTTTTTTCATCGCCTCCTCTCCGCCGCCTGGGCGGCAATCTTGACCTATCTTACTATCAGGGCACGGGTTACGGTCGCGCTCGCGCTGCCCCGGCGGCGGGGGCGAGATCGGGGGCCGCGGCTGTCGAGTCAACCGGGGCAAAACGAGTCACGGGGCTTGCATCCGCGGCGGAAAACCCGAACAATGGACGGAAAGCCGGGGGCAGTGACCGCGTGTGTCCGTCCGCGACTCCACTCTGGCCCAGAGGACCGAAGCCATGAACCCGTATAGCTCCTTATGCGACGATTTCGGGGTGTACGTCTACTTGAACACCAAGATGGAACTGCCCTCGCGCCGGGAGACGGTCCTGCACTTTTTCGAGAGCCTACGCAAGACGTACCCGCAGATGACCGACTTCGACTGCCGCGAGAACGGCGAGTACGTCCTCGAAGAGGAGCGCGACCAGGGGAGCTATCGCTGGGTCACCGTGGAGCCGCGCCGCCTGGCGACCGGCTTCGTCAACCCGCCGGAACTGGAAGCCGCCGACGCCCAGCACGAGCACGTCCTGGAGCTGGCGCCGTACCACCTCGACCTGAGCGCCCTCGACTGCGAGGCGCAGGACGTCCTGTTCGCCTTCGACTTCGTCTTCAGCGGCAACCACGACGAGGTCGTCGCCGAGGCCCTCGGCCTGAACACGACCCTCGACAACCTCTTGCAGCTGCCGGGCAGCCGCGTCATCAACTACGAGCCGTCGCTGATGCTCGCCCTCGACGAGAGTTGCCGTCTCCAATGCCGCCTGAGCATCGAGACGCGGACGAACGCTTACCAGATCCGCACCGGCCAGTTCCCCGAGGCGCCGATCAGCGTCTACTTCACCGTGCGCCAGTACTGGGGGCGCCAGCCGTACAAGACCTTCGGCGAGTCGTACCGCAACCAACGGCGCCTCTGCCAGGAACTCGTCGACAGCCACATCGTCCCCGCCGTCGTGCGGCCCCTGGCACAGGCCATCGCGGCGAAGCAGTAGTGGTCAAGGGCCAGTCGGAAAATAGACTACCGAGGACGGACCACGGCCATGACCGCTACCCTTTCCCGGTTCTCCACGAGTCTCCGCGTCGAAACCGCCTTCGACGTCCTCGCGGTCGCCAAGAATCTCGAAGCCCAGGGCAAGGACGTCATCAAGCTCCAGATCGGCGACAGCCCGTTCCCGAGTACGAAGAGCGCCCTCGAAGCGGGCGTCCAGGCGATCCGCGACGGCGCCAGCCACTACTGTCCGTCGATGGGACTGCCGGAGTTCCGCGAGGCCGTCGCCGCCAACTACCGCAAGGAGTTCGGCGTCGACGTGACGGCGGCGAACGTCGTCGTCGGGCCGGGGGCGAAGGTCTTCGAGCAGTTTTTCTGCGAAGCGTTCCTCGACCCGGACGACGCCGTCCTCGTCTTCACGCCGCACTTCCCGACCTTCCCGCCGAACATCGAGCGCCGCGCCGCCCGGATCGTCACCAGCCCGCTGCGGCAGGCCAACGAGTTCCGGCCGGACCTGAACGACGTCGAGAAGTTCGTCAAGGCGACGCCGAAGGCCAAGGCGATCTTCCTCAACTCGCCGCACAACCCGACCGGCGGCGTCGCCACGGCAGACGACTTGCGCGCCATCGCCGACCTGGTGCGCGGCCGCGACCTCGCCGTCTTCAGCGACGAGCCGTACTGCCACATGGTCTGGCGCGGCAAGCACCATACCCTGTTGGCGCAGCCGGGGGTCATGGACCAGGTGATGGCGGCGTACACGTTCAGCAAGTCGTACAGCATGAGCGGCTGGCGCCTCGGCTACGCCGTCAGCAGCCCGCGTATCGCCGACGTCATCGGCAAGATGATTAACACCTCCCTGTCGTGCGTGCCGCCCATCGTGCAACTCGCCGGCAAGGCGGCGCTGGAACATGACGCCGCCGAGCGCGACGAAGTGATGGGGCGCTTTCGGCGCAAGGTCGAACTGCTCGTCGAGGATTTACGCAAAGTGGACGGGGTGAAGGTGCTGATGCCGGCGGGGACGTTTTACGTCTTCCCGGACGTCTCGGCGATTTGCCAGCGGCTGGGCATCGCCTCGCACGGGCTGGCGATGTTCCTGCTGGAGGCGGCCGACGACACGAAGGGCGTCGCCTGCCTCGGCGGCGAGTGCTTCGGCGCCGCCGGACAGGGGTTCCTGCGCTTCAGCTGCGCCGAGCCCGACGAGCGGCTGCGCGAGGCGGTGCGCTTCCTCGCCGAGGCGGTCACGCGCGGCGACCGCGTCCGGCGCTACCTGGAGGCGAATCCGAAATATCGGCTGTGAGCGCCGCTTGGGGTTTCGCGTTCGCGCCTCGTGGCTCCCGCGTCGTTATCAGGGCGCCTGGGGCCAGCCTCAGCACCCCAAACGGTGTCCATTGACGCTTCGCCGGCGGGTCGGGGTCCAACCCCTTGGGCGTCCTACCGGACGAATCGGTCCGGCTTTTTCCCCCCCCGCGAGTATTCCCCTTCCTTCACCTTCGCCTTCGTAGCGACGGAAATCTCCCGGGTAGTCGCATCGCCCTGCACCTCCTGCCGCACGGCCTCCCCGTTGGCAAAGATAGCCTCCGTCTCGGCGGTCTTCTTCAGCGGCTTGGCCTTCTGAATCCGCTTGAGTCGGTAGCCCATCCGGTTGAGGATGTCACGCAGGGAGCGCTCGCTGGGCAGGTCCTTCGCGGCGTAGCCCTTCGTGGTGCGCAGCAACTCCCGTGCCTCCGCGGCGGTCAGGTTGGTGTACCGCCGGGCGGAGCGGAGTTCCGGGTCCGCTTGCGTATGCGGCTCGGCGATGGCCCGCAAGTCGTCGCCGCGTCGGGGGTCTTCTTCCTCCCGGCGCGGTCGACCGCGGGCGGCGAAATTCTCCAGGCAACGGATACCCTGGCGGAGTTCCTGCAAGCCCTTGGTGATGGTTCCGCGTCCCCAGCCGAAGCGGCGTTCGGCCTGGCGGGGGTTGCCCGCGCAGAGCCGCAAGGTAACCTCAGCCAGGAAGAGACGGCGTTGATGACTGCGCAGGCGATTGGCAGCGGCTTGCAAGAGAACGTCGTAGCCTTCGTTGGGAGCTTCCATGCGGAGGATCCGGGAATTCCTGGTGCCTGGGGAGCAACACAACCCAGGCTCTCCCTATCATCATATCTGGACTTTCGCAGATTGTGCTGAACGGTTGGTCAGTGTCTGAAGGGTGAAAGAAGAGGGGGTTCCTCCTAGACTTGAGGGTGAGTTGTGTCCTCAAGGAATCAGAGGTTCCCCCATGGGGACAATGATACGCTCCCTCGACCCCATCGTCGAAACCCTCGCCCCCGCCTTCACCGTCCCCTCGGCTACCACCGGCGCCCCACTCTTGCTCGCTTGGATCATGT
>JBBROG010000255.1:0-12204 GCA_038229635.1 Gemmatales bacterium | reverse complement strand
CGTACTCGCGCACCCCCGGAACACCACGACGGGGGTCGCGTACTCGCGCACCCCTGGAACACGTCACTTGACCGCCGACAGCGCGTGGTCTTCCGGCCGCACGCCCGGCTTGTGCGTGCCGAACCCGAACGGCAGCGGCTTGTAGTCGCCGACGACCTCGACGTTCGACTTCGCGGGGATGCGCCCCTCCAACCCGACCGCCCAGAGGCAGGCGTTGACCAGCAGCCGCCGCGTCCCCTCGCTTTGCAGATCCTGCGAGGCGCCCATCGTCGTCGTGAAGACGCGCGCCGCCTTGCCGTCCTTGGGCGTGTACGTCTTCGTCCAGGCGACCGGCATCATCGGGTCGTTCTTCTTTCCCTCGACCGGCGGGTCGGTCGGCTTCATGCCGGCGAGCACCTGGCCGTAGACGAGTGGCTTGCCGTCGCCCGGCAGCGGCAGGTGGACCGTGTAGACGTCGGTCGGCCCCCAGACGTCGCCGTCCTTGATGCCGCGCAGGATCGGGTGGCCTTCCTCCCCCTTGGCGAGGAGGCCGCGCGTGCTCTCCTTGCCGTGGATTCCGTGGTGGCTCACCCACGTCTCGCCGAGGACACGCCGGCCGAAGCCGCCGTCGCGGCCGTTCCACGTCCACAAGGCGTAAGCGCTCTCCTTCCCGATGTTGAAGGCGTGCGTCGCCGTGCGCATACCGACGACCGGCTTGCCCGACTCGACGTAGTCGACGACGTGCTTCATCTGATCGTCGGGCAGGTTGCGGAAGCGCGTGGCGATGACCATCAGGTCGGCGCTTTTGAGATGTTCGAGGCCGGGGATGTTGTTGTTGACCTTCGGGTTGATGGTGCCGTCCTTGTCGAGGGGGAAGAGGACGGTGCAGGTAAAGCCGTGGTGTTTGGCCAGGATCTTGCCCAGCTGCGGCAGGGCCTCCTCGGAGCGGTACTCCTCGTCGCCGCTGACGAGGACGACGTGCTTGCCCTTGCCGGGGCCGTCGCCGCCCTCGTAGACGACCCACGGGTCGGCGGCGCGGGCGCCGGCGGCGAGCGCCAGCAGGCCGAAGAGCGCGAGGAATCGCGGGCGCGAAGTGGGATTCACGGCGGGGTCTTCCTTTCGGGGGAGGGTGCGTTGGCGGAGTCCACGCGGTCTGACATAGGCACGCGCCGCCCCGGCGTCAGCGCCCACGCCGCGCGGCGTCGCTACCGTTTCTCGATCAGTGATTGGGTTTTGACGACGGCGCACTCGCCGGGGAAGGTGTGGAAGGTCGACAGGAACAGGCAGCCCGGCCGCGCCTCGACGGTCACGAGGCCCAGCGGCGCCAGCGACAGGCGGTGGTGAGCCGGGAAGTGGTGCAGCAGGCCGCGCTTGCTGCCGTCGCGCAGGATCTCGTCGTGGACGTGCAGGAAGATCTCCGGCGGCAGCACCTCGACCTGGAACGTCACCTGGTAGGAGACTTGGCGGGCGCAGCGGATCGCGTCGGCGCGCTCGCCGCGCAAGCGCCAGTGGCGGAGGCGGCGGCGCTCCGGCAGCGGCTCGTCGCCGGCGGCGGCGACCTCGGTCAGGTGGACGTCGGCGTTCTCCCACGAGATGACGTGGCCGGTGCGGGTCAGACGGATCGTCAGGTCGTAGTCCTCGCGCTGCACCCGGCGCGTGGCGAGAATGTCGAACAGCTCGGGGTGGAGGGGGCGCGCGTAGACCTGGAAGACCAAGTCGTCGAGCGGCGGCCGCGTCAGGAGTACGCCCATGATTGACCAGCCTGTGTCCGGCGTCGCCAAAGCCCCCTCGTCCCTGCACGGATTATAGGCTCGGCGCGGGGACGTCACAATGCGGATTGCGCGGCCGGACGGGCGCGGGAAGGGGCGCGAGCCGGGGAGGGAGAGAAGGGAAAAGAAATGGGGAGAACCGGGTGGTTCTCCCCTTGCCCCAATGCGTCGGGGCCGCCGCAAGCCCCGTCTCGTTGCCGGTCGTCCGTATCGGGCTCCGGGTTGTTCCGGCGACCGACAACGGGTCGGTTACTTGGCGGCGGCGACAGTCGTCGTGAAGCGGGCCGCGTCAATGGCGACGCGCGTCTCTTCGCCGGCTCGCACGGTGACCAACTCGCTCACGGTCAGCGTGCGGCCGTCGCGGACGACCTCCGCCTTCAGCGTGTAGGAGAAGTCCTGGGCGGGGGTCAATTCCGGGGTGACGAAGGTGCGAACCGCCGCGGTGGAGCGGGTCGCCGTCTCGTCGATGGTCAGCTTGGCGTCGGCCGGCAACTCGACCACGATCATGGCCGGGGCCGGCAGGCTGACGCCATCCTTCTTCGGCTTCGGCATGTCCTTCAGCGGCTCGGGAGCCGGGGACATCATGCCGCCGCCGGGCATCATCATGGAGCCGCCGGGAGCCATCATCGCGCCGCTGGCGCAGCCGTAGCCGCCGCCGTAGCCGCCGCCGTAGCCGCCGGTGCAGCCGTAGCCGCCGCCGTAGCCGCCGGTGCAGCCGTAGCCGCCGCCGTAGCCGCCGGTGCAGCCGTAGCTGGCGGTGTGGCCGTAGCCGCCGGTGCAGCTAGACCCGCCGTGGCAGCTGGACCCGCCGTGGCAGCTAGACCCGCCGTGGTGGCCGCGCATCTTGCTGAACAGGCCGCCGCCGCCGTGGCAGCTGCTGCCGCGGCCGGAGAACAGGCCGCCGGAGAACAGGCCGCCGCCGTGGCCGCCGCCGGAGCAGCCGTAGCCGCCGCCGGAGCAGCCGTAGCCGCCGCCGGAGCAGCCGTAGCCGCCGCCGGAGCAGCCGTAGCTGTCGCCGCCGTGGCAGCTCTTCCGACCGAAGTCCGGCGTTTCCGCGCTCCCGTTGAGCGCCATCATCAACACGATCCCGTACATTCCAAACTCCTCCCGCAAGGGGAACCAAGAAGTCCCGACCCACGCAAAAGACGAACACACGCCCGGAGCCGTTTCACGGTGCGTTCTCGTAGCCAGCGGTGTCAACGCGGTGGGACTGCGAGCGGCGGCAGCAAGAAGCGAAGCGGCACTGCCTGGCTTCAATCGATAAACCGTCCATGCCGTGCTACGTCCGATCCTGTTCCTGGCCGCGAGCCGGTGACCGCGAGAGGTCCGCCCGGCCGAACTGCGGCCTCACGCTCGCAGGTCGTTGGAATAGTAAAGATAGAGAAAAGAAGAGTCAACAACAAATTGGGGGGTCTGCGGCATTTTGGGGGGACTTTCCGCACCGCAGGGGAGGGATCTTAGCGGATGACACGGTCGAGACGGCGCAAGCCCTCCGGCGCGGGTGCGTAATTCCTCCTCCCTTCCGGACGCCTCCGCATCGCCCAGGCGCAAGAACCGGCGCCGCGGGCGTTCCCCTCGCGCGCCGTCCCGCAATCGCTTTTCATGCCGCAACTTTTCCTCATCCGCCTTAGCTTACCCGGCCGAATCGGGTATCCTTGGGGGAAAGAGCGCTCGGTTCCGTGGGTCGGGATGATCGATTTCTTCGCGAGGAGGTACAGCAGATGTCGCGCGACCCGGCGAGTTTCCCCCTCCGCTTCCTCATTGCCGCCGGCGCCGCCTCGCTCCTGGCCCTCGGCCTGGCCGCGGTCGACGTCGAGGCGCTGGTCCCGGTCCGCGTCGGGCTGATCCTGGCGGCGCTGGTGCTGGCCTTGCGGGGCGTCAACCTGCGCCTCGCCGAGGCCGAAGCGGGGCAGGCCGAGCGCGCGACGACCGCCGTCTACCTCGGGGGCGGCGCCTTCGTCGCGCTCCTCACCCTCATCGCCAGCGACGCGGCCTGGGACAGCTTTCGCTTGCTCCTGGGCGTCGTCGTCGCCGTCGGCGTGATCGGGGCGCTGCTGCTGCTGCTCCCCGTCGTCGCGCGGCGCGGCGTCCTCCTGCTGCTGATCCTGGTCCATTTCGGAGGCATCCTGACGGCCGTCTTCTCGGTCGCGCCGCCCAACGCCACCCCCTGCTGGCTGACCAACACGCTCTGGTCGGTCTTCTACCGGCCGTACCTCCAGATGATGTACATGAACAACGCCTACCACTTCTACTCGCCGGAGCCCGGCCCGCCGACGCTGCTGTGGTTCCGCCTCGAATTCGACAAGGGCGACCCGGTCTGGGTGAAGTTGCCCAACCGCGAGGACTTCCCGACGCGCTTGCAGTACCAGCGCCGCCTCGCGCTCACCGAGAGCACCAACCAGAACCTCACGCCGGCGCCGCGCCCGCTCTTCACGCTGGCGCTGCAGCGCCGCGCCCAGACCGGCATTCCGCTGCACCCGGAGCTGGACCCCGTCTTCCAGTACCGCGAGCCGAACGCCTACTCCAAGCTGATGATCCGGGCGTTCGCGCGGCGCGTGGCCACCGAGCCGGAGTACCGCGGCCAGACAGACCCCGACGCGGTCGTCAAGGGGGTCAAGGTCTATCGGGTCGTCCATAACATCATTCAGCCGAAGGACATGGCGCGCGGCGCCAGCCCCCTCGACGAGACGCTGTACACGCCGTACTACATGGGCGACTTCGCCTGGCGGCCCGAGATCGACCCCGGCACCGGCACGCTTGTGATCGACCCGGAGACGAAGCGGCCGCGGCTCGAGTGGCGGCTGACGGACCCGACCGACCCGACCCTCTACTGGCTCATCCCGTACCTGCGCGAGCCGAAGCTCGCCGCCGACGAGCCGTTCGTTCCGGGGCGGAAATACGAGATGGAGTTGAAGGATTATCCGGGCGTTCACGCGGGCGACCGCAAGAAGCCGTGAGCGGAGCTTCCAGGGAGAACCGAGCATGAGGACCGACAGCGACGGCGCCCCGCGGCAGGCCTCCCTGTTCCGCGGCCTGAACCGCTTCTTCTTCGCCCCGGCCGACTCGGCGACGTTCGGCCTGATCCGCATTTGCGCCGCCGTGGTGGCGCTGTACGTCCACTTCGTCTACAGCTTCGACTTGCAGGAGTTCTTCGGCGTCAACGCCTGGTATCATCAGGAACTCGCCGCCGAGTTTCGCGCCGACTTCCCGGTCGAGGCGCCGGCGCTCGACTGGGACCCGAAGGCGGCCGACTTGCCCGAACTGTCCGGCGCCGAGAGGGTCGAGAACGAGCGCTACCGGGCCAAGTGGGGCTACGACAAGCGCCGGCTCCACGACCACGGGCAGTACCTCTGGTCGGCCTGGTTCCACGTCACCGACCCGACGACGATGGCGGTCGTCCACGCCGGCATCCTGGTCGTGATGCTGCTGTTCGCGCTCGGCCTGTGGACGCCCGTGACCGGCGTCCTCACCTGGCTGGGGGCGCTGTGCTACGTCAACCGCTCGCACGTCTCCCTGTTCGGCATGGACACGATGATGATTATCGTGCTGTGTTACCTGGCGGTCGGCTACTTCGGCTGCCGGCCGTCGGGGATCGCGCTGTCGCTGGACCGGCTGCTGTGGCGCCAGCGGGCGGCGCGGCTCGGCCGGAAGGACGTCGATGCCGCCGACACGACGTCGGCGGGCGTCGGCTTCGCGCTGCGGCTGATGCAGATGCACTTTTGCCTCATCTACTTCGGCGCCGGTGTGTCGAAGCTGCTCGGGGCGGCGTGGTGGAACGGCACGGCGCTGTGGTGGTGTGCGGCGAACTACGAGTTCGCCCCGATGAATCAGCCGTATTACGTCGACTTCCTCGTCTGGCTGTGCCAGCACCGCGTGCTGTGGGAAGTGTTCATGACGTCGCAGGTCATCTTCACGCTGGTGATGGAGCTCGGCTTCCCGTTCCTGGTGTGGAACCGGCGGTTGCGCTGGCTGATGGTCCTGGGGGCGGTGTTCCTACACGCGGGCATCGCGCTGACGATGGGCCTGACCGGCTTCGGCCTGACGATGCTGACGCTGCTGCTGGCGTTCGTGCCGTCGGCGACGGTGCGGCAGCTGCTCGGCGTGGCGTCGGCGAACGTGCCGGGGTTGGCGCGGCGGGCGGCGAACCTTCCCCCCTTTCCCTCAAGTCCCCCGCCCCCGCCGGCCGATCATCCTCTGAGGATTACCAGATCAGTGTCCGCGCAGTCACTTGGCAAGGGGGCGGGCCATGAGGCAGCATCGAGGAGCAGCCGCGCCCGGCCGGTCCACGAAGGGCCGTCCGTGGGTCGCCGTCGCCCTGCTGCCGGCCGCCCTCCTGGTCGGCGTCGTCTCGGCTCCCGCGCAGCCCGCCGCCGCGGAGCGAATCTTCTACTCGCGCAACCGCGAGTTCCGCATCCCGTTCACCCTCGACGCTGGCGAGGGCCGCATCGCGGGCGTCAAGCTGCACGTCTCGGAGAACTTCGGCAACTCGTGGCAGGCGAGCGCCTCGGCGTCGGCGACGAGCAACGAGCGCTTCTTCCCCTTCCGCACCGAGCGCGACGGCTGGTACTGGTTCACGGTGCAGATGATCGACGGCCAGAATCGCGCCTACCCGCCGGTGATCGACGCGCAAACGCTGCCGGGGCTCAAGGTCTGCGTCGACACGCGCGAGCCGCTCGTCACGCTCCGGCAGGCGACGCCGAGCGACGGCGGCGTCGGCGTCAGCTGGTCGGTGCAGGACGAGAACCTCAACAACCTCAAAAACGGCAAGGCCGACACCCTTGTCCTCGAGTATCGCCCCTCGGGCCGCGGCGGCACGTGGACGCGGGTGCCGGTCGATCAGAAGGTGAACGGGCAGCGCTCCTGGGCTCCGGAGGGGAATGGGCCGCTGGAGGTGCGCCTGCGCGCCCTCGACGACGCGAGCAACGAGGGGCAGCAGACGATCACGGTCAACGGCGGCTCCGGCGGCGGGCGCGTCGTGACGCCGGGCTACGCCGGCGAGACGGCCGGCGCCGCGCCGCGGTCGGGGGCGCCCGACCGCACGTTCGTGAAGACGAAGGTCGTCAACCTGAAATACGACGTGGAAGAAAAAGGCAAATCGGGCATCTCCGAAGTGCAGCTCTGGTACACCGACGGCCAGACGTGGGTGCGCCGCGGCGAGGCGAAGGACCCGATACCGCCCTACGTTTACAAGGTGGAGCTGGCGAACGAGGGGCTGTACGGCTTCACGCTCCTGGCGCGCAGCGGCGTCGGCCTGGCGCTGCCGGAGCCGCGCGCCGGCGAGCCGCCGCAGGTCTGGATCGAGGCCGACTGGACCAAGCCGGTCGTGGCCCTCCAGGGCGTCGAGGTGGGCCGCGGCCAGGACAGCGGCGTGCTGTTCCTCACCTACACCGCCGAGGACAAGAACCTCGACCCGCGCGGCTCGATCTCCTTCTCCTATCGCGAGAAGGAAACGGACGAGTGGACGAAGTTCGCGGACAAGCAGGACAACGTCGGCCGCTACCGCTGGCAGATGCCGCCGTCGGGGGTGCCGTTCCAGTTCCACGTCCGGGTGACGGCGACCGACCGCGCGGGCAACGACGGCTTCGACCAGACCAAGGAGCCGGTCAAGGTAGACCTGGTGCGTCCCAAGGCGATGGTGCGTGACGTCGAGCCGGTGGGTGGTCCGTAAGAGCCGGCGGAAACAACGTGGCGTCAAGTTGTCCGCGAGGTGCGCGACGGCAGTTCTGGAGTAGGCAACCCCTTCGGGGTAGGGCCGGCGGCATTTTACCCCGAAGGGGTTACATATCCCAGCCGGGGGTCGCGCAGCGCACCCCCGGAACGGCCGTCGCTTCGTCGGTGGGGCGCCTGCAACGGGTGCGCCGCCTCGACGTCGGCCGTGGCCGGCCGCCCCGCCGCCGGCGCCTCCAGGACGTGCAGCAGCGGCGGGTCGCGCCGCTCGAAGCGGACGCGGACGCCGGCGAGGCAGGCCCACACGCCCGCCGGCGAACTGACGGCGAGGGCGTAGGGCGTCCCCGGCTCGACGTCGCCGACGCCGAGGCGCACCGGCCGTTCCTTCTCCAACTCCTCGGGCGGCACGAACTCGAAATAGACGCCGTGGTCGGGCAGCAGGCGCAGGCAGCCGTGCCTCGGGTCTTCGACGGCGACCGCCGCCTCGGGACGCACGCAGGCTTCGAGGAGCAAGGCGGGCGCGTGCCGCCCGTCGACGACCGCGCCGGCAAGGCGGACGCGCGACGAGGCGCCTGCGTCTCCCTGGTAGACGACCGCCGCCAGGGCCGGCCACATCTCGGCGACGTGGCGCCAGCCCGTCTCACTCTTGCACTGCTCGAAGAAGCGCTCCAGGGCGCCGGCCTCCCCGGCGACGATCGTCAGCGAGGCGCGGGCGGCGCGGCGGGCGAGGACGCGCAGGCGCCCCTCGGCGGAGCAGCCGGGGTCGACGCACGGCGGCGCGGGCAGCGTCACCGGCCGGAGCCGCGGCGGCAGGTCTTGCAACGCGAGCCAGCCGGCGCCGCCGGCCTGGACGCCGGCCGCGATCAGGGCGGGCGGCGGTCCCTCGTTGACGAGGAGCATGCGGCCGGAGAACAGTCGCGCCTGCGGCCGCGCGGCGGCGACGAGCGACAGCGTCGTGAAGGCGGCGGCGCGGTGGCTCGCCCAAAGGGCCGTCGGCGCCGGCAGGTACGGCGCCTCGGCGGACGGTCGCGAGGCGAGGGCGCCGATGGGGCCGGGCCAGGTGACGTCGCCGAGGTCGGGGAAGGCCGGCTGCCAGTAGTCGCGCCAGAAGTCAAGAGGCGTGCGCAGCGGCACGAGGCGGCGGAAGTCGGCAGCGGTGCGGATGCGGCCGAAGTCGTGCTCGCGGCCGAAGCGCGTGGCGTGCGCCCGGTGGACGAGGCCGCGCAGGGTACGCTCCTGGCTGCGGGCGGCGTCGAGGTGGTCGAGGGCGGCGAGGTGGCGGCGCGCGCGGCCGCGGAAGAGGGTGTCGGCGAGGCGCCGCACCAACCGGGTGCCGGCTAACCACTGCTGGAGGGCTTCCCAGTACATGGCTCTGGCCTACCCAGGACCTAGGGATCGCCACGCCCCTCTGTCCCCAGGGGATGACGGCAAGCTATCACAGCCGCGCCCGTTCCGCAAGCGACCGCGCCCGTCATTCTCAATTCTCAATTCCTCATTCTCAATTGCCATCACAGCCGCACCCGTTCCGCAAGCGACCGCGCCCGGCGCTCGCCTTGCCCCGAGACTTCCGGTACACTCCACCACGTCGGCGCCCTGGTCCCGCCCCGCGCAGAGGAAGCACCATGACCGCCTCTCCGTCCGCCCTCCGGCTCGACGTCCTCGACGGCAACCTCGCCCTCGTCACCCTCGACCTGCCGGGCAGCCGCGCCAACACCCTCGGCCAGGCCGTGCAGGCCGAGTTCGAGACCCTGCTGGCCGACCTGGGCAAGCGGTCCGACCTGCGCGGCCTCATCCTCCGCAGCGGCAAGCCGGGTATGTTCGTCGCCGGCGCCGACATCAAGGAACTCGGCGCGGCCCAGGGCGACCCGGAGCAGACACGCCGCCTGGTCCGCCGTATGCTCGACGTCCTCGCCGCCCTGGAGGACCTGCCGTTTCCCACCGTCGCCGCCATCGACGGCAGTTGCGTCGGCGGCGGCCTCGAACTCGCCCTCGCCTTCGACTACCGCCTCGCCAGCACGAATCCCAAGACCGAACTCGGCCTGCCCGAGGTGAAGCTCGGCATCATCCCCGGCTGGGGCGGCACGCAGCGCCTGGCCCGCGTCCTCGGCCCGGCGACCGCGGCCGAACTCATCTGCGCCGGCGAGACGGTCAAGGCTGAACGCGCCCGCCAGCTCGGCCTCGTCTTCGACTCCGTGCCGGTCGAGCGCCTCGTCGACGAGGCGAAGCGCCTCGTCGCCTGGGCCGGCGAGTCGGGCGCCTGGCGCGACGAGCGGACGAAGAAGCGGCAGCCGGTCGGCCTCAGCGAGGAGCAGCACGCCTACACCTTCGCCGTCGCCCGCGCCCAGGTCATGGACAAGACCAAGGGCCAGTTCCCCGCGCCGCTCGCGGCGCTCGACGCCATCGCCAAGGGGTGCAATTTACCTCTTGAAGAGGGGCTCAAGGCGGAGACGGAGGCGTTCGTGCCGCTGCTCGGCAGCCCGGTGTCGAAGAACTTGATCGCGCTGTTCTTCATGGGCCAGCGCCTGCAGAAGGACCCCGGCGTCGTCGACGCGACGGTGCAGCCGAAGGCCGTGGAGCGCGTCGGCGTCCTCGGCGCCGGCCTGATGGGCGCCGGCATCGCCGGGGCGCACGTCCGCCGCGGCATCCCGGTCATGATGCTCGACAGCAGCCCGCAGGCGCTGGAGAAGGGCGTCGGGGCCGTCGCCAAGACGGTCCAGTCGCGCATCGACATCGGCCGCGCCACGCCGGCGGAGTTGGCGCAGGCGCTCGGCCGCCTCAGCACGACGCAGGCCCTCGGCGCCATGAGCGACCGCGACGTCGTCATCGAGGCCGTCGTCGAGAACGAGGAGGTGAAAATGGCTCTGTACCGCCAACTCCAGGCGGTCCTGCCCGCCGACGCGATTCTCGCCTCGAACACCTCGACGATCAGCGTCACGCGCATGGCCGAGTCCTGGCCGCGTCCCGAGAACTTCGCCGGGATGCACTTCTTCAACCCGGTCGACCGGATGCCGCTCGTGGAAGTGATTCGCGGCGCCAGGACGAGCGACCGGACCGTGGTGACGCTCGTGGCCCTCGCCAAGCGCGTCGGCAAGACGCCGATCGTGGTGCGCGACTGCCCCGGCTTCCTCGTCAACCGCATCCTGTTCCCGTACCTCAACGAGTCGCTGGTGCTGCTGGAGGAGGGGGCGAGCCCGCGCGCGCTCGACAAGGCGGCGACAGCGTTCGGCATGCCGATGGGGCCGGTGACGCTCAACGACCTTGTCGGACTCGACACGTCGCTTTACGCCGGGCGCGTCGTCAACACCGCCTTCGCCGACCGGGCGAAGACGACGCGCGTCCTCGACGAACTTGTGGCGGCGGGGCGGCTCGGGCAGAAGTCCGGCGCCGGCTTCTATAGCTACGCCAAGGGGAGCCGCGGCGCCGACGACCCGTTCCTGACGTCGCTGCTGCAACGACTCGGGGCGAAGCCGCGGGAGTATTCGCAGGAGGAACTCATCGACCGGCTGTTTTTGCCGATGGTGACGGAGGCGAGTCGCGTGCTGACGGAAGGCGTGGTGCGCGACGCGGCGGACGTCGACATGGGGCTGATCCTGGGCATCGGCTTCCCGACGTTCCGCGGCGGGCTGCTGCGCTGGGCCGACGCGCTGGGGCTGGCGACGGTGCTGGAGAAGCTGAAGAAGTACGAACCGCTCGGGCCGCGCTACCAGGCGACGGAGTCGATGCGACGGCTGGCGGCGGAGGGGAAGGGGTTCTACGCGGGCTGACCACGCGGTCAAGCCGGCTTCCGGCAGCGGAACAGAAACGCCTGCCGCGCGAACGTAACCCGATGCTCAATGTCGACAAAGCCTGCCTCGGCGAGCTTCGCCGCGACGTCCTCGGCCGGCAGGTAGTGGAAGCGGCCGCGCCGCGCCTCGTCCTTCAGCCACTTCCCGTAGCTCAGCATCCGCCAGGAATTCTTGACGTAGCGCAGCGGCTTGCGCGCCGCGAAGAAGCCGTGGGCCGCCGTCAGCGCCACGCGCCACCACGCCGGCTCCGGCACGTTCACCGAGAAGACGAAGCGCCCGCCCGGCCGCAGCACGCGCCTCACCTCGCCGAGGAGGCGGTCGTAGGCGTCGGTCGTCCAGCCGCCGCGCTCCTCGGAGTAATGCTCCGCGTACTGGATCGCCAGCCCGGAAACGGCGCCGTCGAAGTGGCCGTCGTCCCAGGTCGTCAGGCCGGTGCTGAAGTCGCCGTGGACGAAGCGGAGGCGCCCCGGCGCCGGCCGAGGTTGGGCGAGGTTGTAGAGCTTGTCGACGGAGCGCTCGTTGCTGACGGCACAGTCGAGGGCGACGACCTCGGCGACGGAACCGCCGCTCTTCTCCCAGACGGCGCGGGTCAGTTGGCCGGAGCCGCAGCCGAGGTCGAGCCAGCGCTCGCCGAGCGCCGGGTCAAGCCAGTCGGTCGTGTCGGCGAGGAGGCGCCGGTAGGGGGGCAATTCCTGCTGTCCCCAAAAGGCGCGGGCGCACTTGCTGTCGGGCCAGTGATTGCGGGCGGCGGAGGCCGTCGTCGACATCGGGTTCCCTTCCTTGGGACGCGGTGGCAAAGGGCGCGTCGCGGGCGGGGAGTTTACCCCGAGGCGGCGCGGCTGCGAAGGCCAATTTCCGGACCGGAAAAACGGAACGAGCGTCACGGCGGCGAATGCCGTGACGCTCGTGAGAGGTACTGCTCTGTCTTGTCACTTCTTCGGGCGGTGGTCCTCTTCCCCGTGAGAGCCGCCTGACTTAGCGGGCGGCGGCGACTTCGGCGGCGG
>JBBROG010000254.1:0-12243 GCA_038229635.1 Gemmatales bacterium | reverse complement strand
GGGCGGCCGAGCGGATCACGTCGTCGAAGGGCTTGGTGTCCATGGTGCATGACCTCGCGGGCGATGAGAGGACACACTACGATTCGGCGGGCCGCTGGAAAGCCCGTCCACGGGTAATTCTCAACTCGCCCCTCGCCTAACGGGCGGAAGCAAGACGGATCGATAATCGAGGTATCTCAAGGAGGAGATGACGATGAGACGGCGCTGGGATTTCGTCAAACGGCAGGTCCGGGCGGGTTCGGCGCTCCGCCTGACGGGTAGCCCGGTCGGAATCGATTGTCCGCGACCGGAGTTGCGCCTGACGCTACGAAGAAGGGACGGCACCCTCGCCCCGCTCACGTTCGTTCTCGACACCGGCGCGGACCATCTCGTCATTCCCATGCGCTCCGCGGATATCGCACAACTCCCCTACACGAGGGAGTTCCCGGGGACGGCGGAAACCCAGGGGGGAAAGATCGCGGGCTATTACGGGTGGGTGACGGTATGGTCCCATCTCGCGGGGAAAGAGTTCCGCTGGCCGTGCCTCTTCACCGCGGAGGAGAGAGATCGCCTGCTCCTCGGCCGCGCCGGGTTCCTGAACGAGTTCGGGGTGACTCTCGTTGACGATCAACTCGTCGTTTTTCGCCTCGGTCCGGTGGGGCGGCTCCTGGAGCAGTTGCGCCGCCGGTGGCACAAGGCCACTGCACGGGTCAAGCCGTGGGATCCTCTCTGAGGCGGGCAATCACTTCGCCGGCGCCTGCGCCACGGCGCCCGCCGCCTTGAGGCGGGCGACGCGCGCCTTCGCCTCGTTCAGCGCCGCCGCCGCCGCGTCGGCCGACGCCTTATCCGTCGCTGCTTTCGCCTGGGCGTTCTTCAGCGCTGCCGTCGCCGCCTCGACGGTCTTCGGCGCCTGCGCCGTCGTTTGCGTGACCGCCGTCACCTGGGCCTGGGCCTTCGCCAGCGCGTCGGCGGCGGTCTTCGTCGCCGTTGTCGCGTCGGCGAGAGCCTTCTGCGCCGCCGTCAGTTCGGCCGTCGCGGCGTCCGCGAGGGCCTTGGCCCGCGTCGATACTTCGGCCAGCGCCGCGTTGCCTTTCGCCGCGTCGGCCGCAACCTTCACCTTCGTCGATGCCTCGCCGAACGCCTTCGCCAGGACGTCTTTCGCCGTCGCGGCGTTCTGAGCCGCCGGCAGGGCCGCGTTCGCCGCGTCGGCCGTCGCCTTGGCCTTCGCCGCCGTGTCTTGCGCCGCTTTCGCCGTCGCGGCGCCGTCGGCGACAGCCTTCTGCGCGGCGGCGAGGCCGGCCGTCGCCGATTGGACGGCGGCGTCCGACGCCTTGGCCGTCGCCTGCGCCTGCGCCAGCGCCGCCTCAAGAGTTGCCACTTCCTTGACCGCCGCGTCGAGTCGTTCGGCGACGCCCAACGGGTTGGCGGCGAGAGGACCGACGGTCTTGCCGTCCGCCGTCTGCCAGACGCGCACGGTGCCGGTCCAGTCGCCGGCGACGACGCGGGCGCCGTCGTGGGCGAACGCCGCCCGTACCGCCACGTCCGGCAGCGCCTCGAACGCCCGCTGCTGGGCGCCGTTCTGGTCCCACGCCTTGACGACGCGGTCGCGGCCGGCGGAGACGAGGCGGCCGTCGTGCGTGAACTTCACCGACTGCCCGCCGCCGCCGTGGGCGCCCCACGCCTTGATTTGTCCGCCATTTTCCATCTCCCACAGGCGCAGTGTCGCGTCCTCGCTGATCGTCGCCAGGACGTTCTAGTCGAGGCGCCACGACAGGTCGGTGACCGCGGCGGTGTGGCCGCGCAGCGAGAAGTATTCGCGCCCGGTGTGCGCCTCCCAGACGAACACGCCGCCGCCGCGGTCGGCCGTCGCCAGCAGCACGCCGTCAGGGCTGTACTCGACACTGTAGACCCAATCGGTGTGTTTTTTGATCTCGCGGACGAGCGAGCCGTCTTTCGTGGAGTAGACGCGGATCATCTTCGACGGCCCGCCGAGGGCGATCTGCGTCTGGTCGGCGCTGATGTCGGCGGCGAGGACGGCGTCGGTCTCGTCGCCCACTTCGATGACGCGCTCGCCGGTCGCGACGCTCCAGACGACGACCTTGCCCGACTTGCCGCCGCGGCCGCCGCCGGCCAGCAACAGGCTGCCGTTGCGGCTGAATTTGAGGACGTTGGGCACGCCCTCGGGGAAGGGCAGCACGCCGATCAGATCGAGCGTATCTGAATTGTACAGAAACACCTGTTTCTGCCCGCCGAGGGCGACGAGCGGCGCCCACGGGCTGCTCGCCAGCGCGGTGATGGCGTTGGCGCGGGCGGTCTTGACGGTCGGGTCGAGCGGCAGCGGCTTCGTCGGCAGCGGCGGCACCGGCGGGCGGCCGCGGACGACGGACGTAAGACCGACGTCGGCCTTCGGCTTCATGACGACCGGCTTGCTGCCCGAATTCTCCAAAGCCCCTTCGGAGATCCACCTGGCGACGAGTTCGAGCTTGGCCGGCTCGGGCTTCGGCGACTTGGGCGGCATGACCGGCTCGGCCTTGTGAGACATGAGCAGGTAGAGACGGCTGCCGTCAGGGTCGCCGGGCTTGACGACGGCGCCGGACGCGCCGCCCCGCATGAGCGCGGCGTAGGTGTGGACGGCGAGATCGCCGCGCTGCTTGTCGGCACCGTGGCAGGCGACGCACGAGTCGCGCAGGAGCGGCAGGACGTTATCGGCGTAGGTCGTCTTCTTCGCCGGGGGCTTGTCGGCGGCGAAAGAATTTGAACCACAGAGAACACAGAGAACACAGAGAATAAAATACAGAGAAATCTTCATTTCCTGTGGCGGATGGCGGAGCTTGTTCATCGTTCGTCGTCCTCTGCTCTCTCTGTTTTCTTCTCTGTGTTCTCTGTGTTCTCTGTGGTTAGTTCTTAATGGTTAAACATGAACTCGCGCGAGTTGAGCAGCGACCAGAAGACGTCCTCCAGCGCCTTTTTCTTGTCCGGCTCCGCGCCGACGGCCGCCAGCAGTTTCGTCTTCTCCTCCGCCAGCGGCCTGCGGCTCAGGCAGCGGATGAACAGTTCCTCGACAATCTGCTCCGGCGTTTTCTTCTCCGCCAGGCGCTTGCCGACGAGGTCGCCCTGGGCGATGCGCTGCGTCGTCGCCTCGCCGTTGAGGAGGTGCAGCGACTGCGACAGCGTCGGGTCGAGCTTCACCTCGCATGAGCAGACCGTCTCGCGCGTCGCCCGGCCGAACGTCGATAGGAAATACGTCGACACGTTGCCGTCGGCGATCTGCACGGCGCGGGCGCCCTGCGGCAGGCCGGGGAATTTGTTCTTCGTCTCCGTCACCTGGCTGATGCAGTCGAGGAACGTCTCGGCGCGGATGCGGCGCAGGCTCTGCTTCGCGAAGTTGCGCGTGTCGCCCTCGTTCGTCGCGTTCGGCTTGGTGGCGAGTTGATAGGTCCGCGACGTGCAAATGTCGCGCACCAGTTTCTTGAAATCGTATTTGTAGTCGGTGAACTTCTTGCCCAGTTCGGCGAGCAGTTCGGGGTTCGACGACGGGTTGCTGATGCGGACGTCGTCGACCTCCTGAATGATGCCCATGCCGAAGAAGTGGCCCCAAACGACGTTGGCGAGGTTGGTCGCGAAGTACGGGTTGTCCGGCGAGGCGAGCCACTTGGCGAGGACCTCGCGGCGGTCCTTGCCGGCGACGTCGGGCGTCGGCCCGCCGAGGAGCTTCGGCTTCATCACACGGCCGCCGATGGGGTGGGCCACTTCGCCGCCGCCGCTGTTGAAGATCACCAACTCGCGCGGGTCGTCCGTCCCCTTGCGGCCGATCTGCGCGAAGAACGCCGCGAAGCCGTAATAGTCGTCCATCGTCCAGCGGTCGAACGGGTGGTTGTGGCACTGGGCGCACTGGACGCGCATGCCCATGAACACCTGGGCGACGTTTTCCGTGATCTTGAGCGTATCTTGCTCGATCTGGTAGTAGTTCGTCGCTGGGTTCTTGAAGGTGCCGCCCTTGGCCGCGAGCAACTCCTGCACCCACTGGTCGACCGGCACGTTGTTGGCGATCTTCTCCTGGAGCCAGGTGTAATACAGGAGCATCGATTTGTAGCTGACGATGTTCGTCGAGCGGACCTGGAGCAGTTCCGCCCACTTCAGCACCCACAACTCCGCGAACTCCTTGCGGTTGAGCAGCTCGTCGACGAGCTTCTCGCGCTTGTTCGGCGCCGGGTCGTTCATGAAGCGGGCGTACTCCTCGACCGTCGGCAGCACGCCGGTCACGTCGACGTAGACGCGGCGCAGGAACGCCTCGTCGGTGCAGAGTTCCGACGGCGTAATGCGGAGTTTGCGGAGCTTGTTAAATACCAGGGCGTCGATGGTGTTGTTCTCGGGCACCTTCGGGAAGTCGAACTTCAGGCCCTTGGGCAAGACGACAAAAGGCGAGCCGACGGTGAAGGTGTGGAAGCGGGCCATGACGAACGCTTCGCCGCGGTCGCCGGCGGTGACGACGCCGTCCTCGGACACCTTCGCCGACGTGTCGTTGTTCGACAGGAACAGCGTCAGGTTGGTGACGTCGCGCTCGCTGCCGTCGCTGTACTTGGCGCGGACGACGAGGCGCTGCCGCTCGCCCTTGCCGTCGAGGACGGCGTTTTTCGGGTAGAGATCGACGCTGACCGGGGTGGCAACGGTCGGCGGGTCCTGCGGGGCACCGGCCTCGAGCCAGCGGACGACCGTCTGGTGCCGTTCGCTCGTCTCCTCGAAGCACTTGCCGCCGGTGTGAGGGACCTTGCCGGTCGACTTTTCGAGCAGCAGGCTCTCGGCGGGCACGGCGAGGTTGAGGCGGCGGCCGTTGATCTCGCGCGTCAGGCGGTAGTGGTCGCCGTCGGAGTCGAAGCCGAACAGCGACAGGCGGAAGCCATCCTTGCCGCGGGCGGCGCCGTGGCAGCTCCCCTGGTTGCAGCCGGAGCGCATGAAGATCGGCATGACGTCGAGCTTGAAGCTGATCGGCCGCTCCGCCTTCGCGTCCTTGACGCTGATCGGCACGGCGACGGCGCGGCCGCCGAACTCGACGACGAGGTCGGTGACGCCGTCGATGAGAGGGGAGAGGACGTTCTTCTCCAGGCGGACGACCGCCGGGTTAGCGAGGCGGATCGTCGCCTGTTCGGTGACGTCGCGGGTGATGCCGTCGGCGTAGGTCGCCTGGACGGCGAACGACTGTCGGCCGCGCGCCGTGGCCATGTTGACCTCGGGCGGGAAGACGGCGAGTTGCGTCACCGGCGCCTGGGCCGGGGCGAGGCCAGCGGCGAGAAGGAGGACAAAAGGTCCCGCGGCGGACTGGCCGAAGCGCGTCAGGGTTCGCATCTCGATAAACTCCTCTTTTCCGGTGGGCCGCTTGCGGCTTCGCAAGGACGGTGCGAAGCCGCGAGCGGCGTGGGCGGGCCTCACTTATCCGTCGGCAGCACCTCGACCGAGTGCGGCTTCATCTCCAGCGTTTTGCGCACCGCAGCGTCGAGGTCCGGCATCTTCGCGATGCGCTCCTCGAACGCCGCCGCCTTCTTCGCCTCAATCTCCTTCGGCGACAGTTTTAGCCAATCCTGCACTCCCGCCAGCACGACGCCGAAGAAGATGCGGTCGTGGTGATACCGATTCTTCGCCTCGACCGCCGCCTTGACCGCCTTGACCTGGTCGGCAACCGGGCCGCTCGTCAGCGCCCCCTTCGCCAGGTTGACGCCTTTCGCCAGTTCGGCCGCGGTGCATTCGGCGACCTTCTTGCCGCCCAGGCGGATCTCGTATTTCCCTTCCTTCAGGCCGATCACCTTGAGACGGTAATCGTTCAACTCTTCCAGGAGCGGCGCCCACTTGAGGATGCCGGCGGCCTCGGGCGGGAAGAACGGCAGCGCCTCGTCGAGGCGCTCGAAGGCGACACCGCCGTCCTTCGCGGTGACGCCGGTCGCCTTGGCGTTCTTCGCCCCCGTCACGCTTCCCGCCGCGGCGTCGATCTCGACCGACGAGACCAGCGTCGGGAAGTGCAGCCCTTTGAGGATGGAGGCGGCCATCAGCGCCTGACCGGCCGGACCCGGGGGGACGGCGTCGCCGCCGGTGATGCGCTCGTAGACATGCTTCGGCGCGGCGGCGCGGGCCTTGTTGAGGACGGCGAGGTAGGGGTGGAATTGGTCGACGAACAGGCCGTCGTTCTTCTCGGCGATCTCCTTGACGCCGGCGGAGAACTTCTCCAGCGTCTGGTTGTAGGCCGGCGCGTTCAGGGCGTGCGGCCCCTGGTCGGCGGCGTCGAGCGGCTGCGGCGTGACCCAGGCGACGCGGAGGTTCGCCTTCTTCGCCTGGTCGGCCATGCCTTGCAGGCCCTTCATGTAGGGGTTGAACGTGGCATCGCTGAAGACCGTGTAGCGGCCGTCGTTCATGCCGAAGTCGACGGTCATCGCGGTCGGCTTGTAGCGGAGGACGTCGCGGGCGAAGCGGGCGTTGCCGCCGCCGGAGGTGTCGCCGCCGATACCGGTATTGCGGAAGGTCAGCTTCCACGCCGGGAAGCGCGTCACCGTCCACATCTCCACATAGTTACTGTAGAGGTGTTGTTCGGTGATGCTGTCGCCGATCATCAGGACGGTGTCGCCGTCCTTGACGAAGAAGTCGGCGGCGCGGGCGGGCGCCGCCCAGAGGGCGACGGCCGCGAGCAGGGAGAGGGTCAGGGGTTTCATAGCGGTCCTCCGGAAACGTCTCGGGTCAACCCGGCGGCCGTCGCGGCAGGCGCCGCGAGCCGCGAACGACGGCCACGATTTCCACGTCGCCGCCGCGCAGTCGGTAAATGATGCGGAAGTTATTCACAGGTTATTTGAGCCATTTCTCCATCCTTGTCATAACCTCCTCATGCGGGATTCCCTTCCCCTCGTCCAGCTCGCGAATCCCCTCCTCGATCTCATGGCGGACGGACAGTTCGGCCATGATGTCCGGCACGGAAACGTCGTCCGGCATGTGGCGGATCATCTCGATCACGGCTTCTTTGGTGGACATGCTCGCGGTCCTCCTGTCGGGCGGCCCGGCGCCTCACTTCTTCTGCTGCGCCTTCTCGCGCTCCGCCTGTTCCAGCCGCAATTGCTCCAGCCGAGTCAGCCGCTTCGACGGCGCGGCGCTCGGCGTCGGCGGTGCCGCCGCGACGACCGGCTTCGCCGGCTCGTTCGCCTTCGGCGGCAGCGGCACGTCGATCCGCAACTGCGTCCCGCCGACGTTATGCAACACCGTCTCGCCGTTGTGCGGGACGAACACCTGGCAGAAGACGTTGTTGTGCTGGCCCGCCGGACTCGTCTTGTCGAGTGTCAGCTTGAACGCGATCTCTTTCGTGTCCTTCGTGATCTGCACGTCGGGCGCCGTCACCTTCGGCGGCAGGCCGACCAGCTTGACGAGGGCCGACCCCTGGAACGGCGTCGTCTGCGTAATCTTGCAGAACAGATCGGTCGGCTTGCCTTGTTCGCCGGCGCCGCGCTCCATCGCGAAGGCGACGAACGGCGGCGCGATCTCGATGGTCGCTAGCTGCGACGACACCCACACCGGCCCCTTGCCGAAGTCGCTCGTCGCGATCACCGCCGTCCTCCACTTGCCGACCGTGGCGTTCGGCGCCGCGTTCATCGGCAGCAGCGTCTCCGTCTGCCCCTCGGCGATGGTCGCCGCCGACGCCGAGCCGACGCCCGGCGGGTTGAACAGCGGGTAGACCGTGATCGGCGCCTTGAAGCCCGCTTTGCGCTCCGCGACGATCTTCAATTGCCACGACCCGTTCTGCACCAAGGGCGCCTTCGGCTCGACGATGCTCACCTTGAACGGCACCTCCTCGGTGACGGCGACGGCGGCGCGGCTGACGTCGAGCTTCCAGAAGACGCCCACGTTGCCGACGCCGACGAGGATGACGCTCTGGTCGAAGCCGCCCGTCACCTTGAGCTTCGGGTCGGCCGGCGTTCCGGTGATCTTCGCCAGCGTCCCGGCCACCGGGGCGTCGGCCGCCGCTTCAAACACAACCGGGATCGCCGTTAGCCCGGCCGGCATTGTGTCGGCCTGCATCTTCAGCCCGGCCGGCAGTCCCTCGCCGCCCAACGTCAGGTCGCCGCCCCAGTCCAGGCGGCTCGCGCTGACGAGCGCCGCGAAGCGGTTGCCGCGCGGCACCGAGATCGTCTGCCGCTCCTGCGAGTAGCCGAAAATGTCGACTTTCGGGATCGTCAGCGAAACCTTCGGCTGGACGGGAGTGAATTCGACGCGGTAGAAGTAGGTCGGCCCGCCCTTGCCGAGGTGGTCGGCGACGGTCAGGACGTAGTCGCCGTCCGCCGGGGCGCCCCAGCGGAAGTAGCTGTCGGGGCCGATCGCGTCGTCGTTGCCGATCAGGGCGCCGCCGTTGAGCTGGTAGATGGTCATGACCGGGTCGAGCGGCGAGCCGAGGCGGCGGGCGTAGCAGTGGACGTCGAACACCTGCCCCTTCTTGGCCGTGAAGCGGTAGTGGTCGATCTCCTTTTCCTTGCCGATGACGCCGTTGAGCGCCGCCGGGACGTCGCCGGCCTTCGTCGCCGTGAGGTGCGAGTTATTCCCCTCGGTGTCGAGGATATTGGGCAGGTCGCTGAGGCGGAACGGCACCGGCGACGGGCTGATTCCTCCGGCGTCCTGGGCGAACAGGCCGAACTTGCCTTCCGGCGCCGTCGCCGGCAGTTTCACGCGCTGCTTGATCGGCCCGGCCGGATCGCCGAGGAACGTGACGTCCAGTTCCTCGCCCGGCTTGCCGCCGGCGGGGAGGACGGCGGTCGGCCGCGGGAAGGTGCCGACGTGCAGCCGGTACAGGCAGCCGCCATTTCCTCCGTAAGCGCTCTCGCGCACCTGGATCACATACGTCCCGTCGGCGGGCACCAGGATCGAGACGATGCCGTCCTGGCCGGCGAGGGGGTGGTCGTCGGACGCGGCCAATTCAAAGCGTTTGCTGTCCAGAATGGCGATGTACGGGTCGAACAGCGTCGAGCCGAGGCGCATCGCCTCGATCTCGACGGACAGCCGTTGTCCCTTCTTGCACTCGACGGCGAAGTAATCGACGTCCTCGGCGGTGACGACGCCGTGGACGGTGACGTTGAGCGGGATCTTCTGCGGCGTCTGGAACTCGCTGTTGGGCTCTTTTTCGTCGACGACGGGTAGGGCGCCGACATAGAAGGTCTGCAATTCGCTGAGACCGGTGGCGGTGCGCAGGCGCAGGGCGTGCTCGCCGAGGCGGCAGTCGGCGGCGATCTTGGCCGTCACCTTGACCTGGGTGTCGTTGACGACCTCCAGCTTGGCGACGCTGACGCCGGGCGAGTAGAGCAGCACTTCCTTGGCGTCGGACAGGCGGGCGCCGTTGAGGAACAGAACGGCGTCGGTGCCGCGCTGGGCGCCGCGCGGGGCAACGCCGCCCAGCACCGGCGAAGCGGCGAAAGAATTTGAACCACAGAGACACAGAGACACAGAGAAAACAAGAAGAGAAGAAGTAAGGCATTTATTCATCGATAAATCTCCAAACGAGGCGAGCGGAGGTTCTCCCTCCGCTCTGCCTTCTCTGTGTCTCTGTGGTTCAAATTCTTTTTTACGCGAGCAAGTCTTTGCGGACCGTCGCCTCGCGGACGAGGTCGATCGGCCGGTTGCCCGGCGCGATGAGCTTCTTCTCGTGGTTGATGCCGAGCAGGTGGTAGACCGTCGCGGCCAGGTCCTCGACGCCGAGCGGGTCGTTCTCCGGTTCGGTGGCGGTGGCGTCGGAGGTGCCGTAGACCGAGCCGCGCTTGACGCCGCCGCCGGCGAGGACGACGCTGAACACCTTCGGCCAGTGGTCGCGGCCGGCGGTGCCGTTGATCTTCGGCGTGCGGCCGAATTCGCTCGACACCATGACGAGCGTGTTCTTCAGCAGCCCGCGGCCGTCGAGGTCGCGGATCAGCGCGGCGTAGGCCTGGTCGAACGCCGGCAGCTGGCCCGCCATCGCACCCTTGATGCCGACGTGCATGTCCCAGCCGCCGTAGGTCAGCGACACGAAGCGCACGCCCGCCTCGACGAGCCGCCGCGCCAGCAGCATCCGCTGGCCGGCGGCGTTGCGGCCGTACTCGTCGCGCAGCTTGGCCGGCTCGGCGTTGATGTTGAACGCCTCGCGCGCCTTCTGCGAGCTGAGGAGGCTGTACGCCCGCTGGTAGAAGGTGTCCATCGCGACGAGGCCGTCCGCCTTCTCCTGCTTGGAGAAGTGGTCGTTGACCGCGTCGAGCATGGTGCGGCGCGTGGTGAAGCGCTTGTCGTCGACGCCGCCCGGCAGGTTCAGGTCCTGGACGCTGAAGCCGGCGTTGGCCGGATCACCGCCGAGGCTGAACGGCGCGTAGGCGGAGCTGAGATAACCGCTGCCGGCGAAGTTGGTCGGCTGGCTCGGGATGCAGACGTAGGGCGGCAGGTTGTTGCGGACGCCGAGTTCGTGGCTGACGACGCTGCCCATGCTCGGGTAGACGAGGGCCGGGCTGGGGCGGTAGCCGGTGAACATGTTGTGCGTGCCGCGCTCGTGCGCCGCCTCGCCGTGCGTCATGGAGCGGCAAACGGTGATCTTGTCGGCGACTTGAGCGGTCTGCTTCAGGTATTCGCTGAAGAAGACGCCGTCGAGCTTCGTCGGCGTGGTGCCGACCTCGCCGCGATATTCAATCGGGGCGTAGGGCTTCGGGTCGAAGGAGTCCTGATGAGCCATGCCGCCGGGCAGGAAGACGTGGATGACCGACTGGGCGGGCGGCTCCTTGCCGGCGGGCGCCTTGGTTTCGGCGGCGCCGGCCTTGAGGCGGAAGAAGTCGTCGAGGGTCAGGCCGAGGGCGCCGAGGACGCCGACGTGCAGGAAGCCGCGGCGGGTCGGTCGGCGGAAGTGGGCGGGGTCGTCGTTCCAGGTTCCGGTGACGTTCGACGGCATGTCTGTGGCTCTCCTGTTCAGTTGGCAGGTTCCCCGCAGGCGCCGGGGACGAATTCCGCACGTTAGACGGCCGGGAGAGGCCGTCAGTTCCGCGTGCGAAGGAGGGTCGGCGGGCAAACGAAGCCTGGTGAGCTTACTTGCCGCGGCAAGTTCCGGAGCGGGCTCACGGTTCCGGTAGAGCCTAGAGTAGGGCGCCCGAACCTCCCCGTCAACCGTGTTTTGGAAAGCAAATGGCATACCGCACAAGGCGATAAGCCGTTGTCGCTCGCGCTGCCATCCTTATGGCGTCGGGGGAGAGTCGTGGTAGGATGGTCGGAAGGACTTTTCCGGGGAGACAAAGTCATGACGCTCCGGCCGCCGAGTAGCGCTGTGTCCGAAGTCACCGACCCCGACGAATTGCGCCGTGCGCGAAAAAGAGACGGGCAGTTCGACCGGAATCTCGCCTGGTTCCGGCCCCGCGCGGCTGAGGTCTACGCGGCTCACCGAGGCAAGCACGTCTTCCGCTGGACCGGCAAGCGCGACAAGGAGACGGTCGACGTCGTCGTCTACGCCGTCGCGGCGCCTACGCCTTGATGGCCGCCCGGAACTCGTCATACGACTTGGCCATCAAGGCGGCGTCAAACCACCGCGATAGCTGCTCCAGGTCCGCGCTGGCCTGAACGGCTGAGGCCACGTCGGTAGGCGACTTGGCCTCGCAATGCACCTCCAGAACACGCAACAATTTAGCCCGTAGAAGGTCCACCTTGGCCTCGGTCTGCCACTCGAGGACTTGCTGGGAGACGCGCACGTTCCACCCCTCCAGGGCTCGCTTCCACAACGACCACACGCCCGGCAGTTCCGCGAACACCAGGGCGTCCGTCGCGTACTGTAACCGAACTTGCGGGTTCCGCGTTCTACGCCTTCATCACCGCGCGGAACTCGTCATATGACTTGACCGCGAAGGCGGCGTCAAACCACCGCGACAGCTGCTCCAGGTCCGTATTGGCCTGAACGGCCGATGCCACGTCGGTCGGAGCCTTGGCCAAGCAAAGGAGTTCCAGAGCACGCAAAATGTTGGCCCGTTGATTCTTGAGTTCGGCTTCGGCTCGGGCCTCGGCCTGCCATTCCAGGACTTGCTGAGAGACGCGCACGTTCCAGCCCTCCAAAGCTCGCTTCCATTCGCTCTTTACGCCCGGCAGTTCCGCGAACACCAGGGCGTCCGTCGCGTACTGTAACCGAACCTGCGGGTTCGGCTCCAGATCAGCTATTCGCTTCCACTCGTCCAGGAGAGCGGACTCGCCCCCGCCACGCATCAGCGACACCCACGGCAGGACACACGGGCCCAACTCCCCCGCCGCCACGCGCGT
>JBBROG010000253.1:0-12295 GCA_038229635.1 Gemmatales bacterium | reverse complement strand
GGCGGCCGAGCGGATCACGTCGTCGAAGGGCTTGGTGTCCATGGTGCATGACCTCGCGGGCGATGAGAGGACACACTACGATTCGGCGGGCCGCTGGAAAGCCCGTCCACGGGTAATTCTCAACTCGCCCCTCGCCTTACCTTACCCCTCACCAACGGCACGGCACCCCGCCCGCCGCCACCACCTTGAAGGATCACAACTGTGGCAAATAAGACGTCTCCCACGAAAGCCCTCCTGCACCTCGAAGAATTGGAGTCTCGGGATGCGCCCGCCGTTACCCCCCCCCCTCTGGACAACTGTACCGTTTGACGGCCTGAGTACGGGTTCCTTGCCGGCCGACCGCTGGACGACGATGTCCACGGACACCGGAACCACTTTTAGCGTCGCCAGCACCCGCGCCCTCAGCGGCGCGAACGAATTGACCGTCAGCCAGGGGGCGAGCAACGCGACGGCCCGCGCCTGGCTGAACGACCCGCGTCCGGCGGACGTCGAGGTCAGCGCCGCCGCCTTCATCAGTCAGCTCACCCCCGCACAGGTCATCGCCCGCGGCAGCAACCTCGCCAGCACCGCCGTCGGGACGACCGGCCCCAGCTACTACGCCGTGCAGGTCACGCGCGGTCCGACTCTCAGCCTCGTGGCCGTGGCGAACGGCGCCGCCCCGGTGACGCTGGGGCAGGTCAGCGGCGGCTCGGGCCAGTGGTATCAGGACGGCTGGGTGCGCGAGACGCTGCGGCTGACCGGCTCGCACCTGCAAGCGCAGCACTTCCGCGTCGATACCGGCATGTACTTCAGCGCCGCCGGCGTGTGGCAGTCGGCCCCGGCGTGGGCGCTGGACGTCACCGACACGACGGTCAGCGGCGCCGGGCTGGTCGGCGTGGGCCGTCAGTACGTCAGCGGACAGACCTACTCGGAAGTTTTGTCCTACGACGACTTCAGCGCCGCGGCCGCGACGACAACGGAGACCTACGACAGCACGACTCCTGGCGCGCAGACCCTGCCATCCGGCTGGGCGCAGTGGAGCGACCAGGCGAACACCACATTCGGGGTCAGCGCCGGCACCGCCGGCCGTCCGGCCCTCAGCGCCAACAACACCGTGACCATCGCCCAGGGGCCGAGCAACGCCACCGCCCGCGCCTGGCTCACGGCCGCACAGCCGGCCGATACGCAGGTCAGCACCGGCATCTATCTCACCCAGGCGACTCCCGTCGAGGTCATCGCTCGGGGCAGTAACCTCGGTAGCACCACCGTCGGCACCACCGGCCCCAGCTATTACGCGCTGCGGGTCGTGCGCGGCTCGCAAACCAGTTTGGTCAAGATGGTCAACGGGACGGCGACGGACCTCGGTTTGCGCGGCCCGGCGGCGGCTAACTGGTACGAAGGCGGCTGGATCCAGGCGACGTTGAGCGTCAGCGGGACGCGCGTCCAGGCGCAGCTCTTCCGGGCCGACACCAGCCAGTACTTCAACAGCGCGGGGCAGTGGCAGTTGGCGCCCGCCTGGGCCTTGGACGTCAACGATAACACGAGTCCGATTGTCGGCGGCGGGCTGGTGGGCGTCGGCCGTTTCGGCAGCGGCGGCCTCGGCGCTTCGGAGACGATCACCCTCGACAACTTCGCCGTCGCGGCCGTGCCCTCCGAGACGTTCGACCTGACCGCGGCCGGCGCGCCGAGCCTGCCGGCCGGGTGGTCGCAGTGGACCAACACGTCCGGGACCGCGTTCGCCGTCACGGCGGCCACGGTCGCGACCCCCGCCTGGAGCCCCTCGAACAGCCTGACCGTCCCCAGCGGCCCGAGCAACACGGAGGCGCGGGCCTGGTTGACCGACGCGCAGCCGGCCGACGTGCAGGTCGGAGCGACGCTGAATCTGCTCGCCAACCTCCAGACGCCGCCGCAAGTGATCGCCCGCGGGCAGAACCTGAGCGGCGCCGCGCCGACGTATTACGCCGTGCAGGTCATCTACGGCGGGCAATTGAAGCTCGTGAAAGTCGTGAACGGCAGCAGCAGCGTCCTGCCGGGCGGCAGCATCAATTCGACGAGCTGGATCGAAGGGCTGTGGGTCCGTGAGACCATCGACGTCAACGGGACGGAAGTACGGGCGCGACTCCAGCGCCTGGATAACGGCCAGTACCTGACCGCTACCGGCGCGTGGCAGGCGGCGGCCGCGTGGGCGCTGGACGTGCAAGACACCACCGCGCCGATCACGGGGAGCGGCCTGGCGGGAGTCGGCCGGACGGCGGGCGACACCAAGGCCGTCACCTTCGACGATTTCAGCGCCGTCTGGCAGCAGACCAACGCGGCCCCTCCGCCGCCTCCGCCGGACACGTTGCCCAAGCCTGATTTCACGAACTCCGAACACTACAAGCATATTCACATCGCTGAACTGGCTTATTTTGGCGGCTCGACCGCGCCCGTGCCCTACGACGACAACCTGCTCAAGCACAGCGTCGATCTGGTCGTCGTGGACAACAATAGTCCCTACATCCAACATCTCAAGGATCCTGCCTTGGTGGGCACAAAGCCGCCCGCCGTGCTGGTCTACACGAACTACTCGAACATCTACACAAATTCGGAACAAGATCTCTTCCTCAACTGGCTCAACTACGCCGACACCCACGGGCAAGACCGCGAAGCCGCGTTCTACCACGTCAAACAGGAAATCGCATTTTCCGGGGGAAGCGGTAGCTCGCAGCCGGTCAACTGGTTCCGCGGGGTCTATACCGGCAGCACGCAGCTACCGATCACGGGTCTACAGGATTACACCTCCGCGGCCGAAGGCCCGATTCCCCCGCTCAGTGTGCCATTCCCCGGCACTGCGGGTTCATCGCTGTACATCGGATACTCGGACCCGTTCCGAGAACTCAACTTCGACTTGAGCCAAACGAAGAGCGCCAACTGGGCCTCTCAGCTTGAGTATCCGACGGCGGTCGACGGCAATGGTGTGCCGACAACATGGGCTCTCATTACGCCGTTGACTGACACGACGAACGGGTTCACATCTTCCGGCGCGGGCCGAATCACGTTCACCCCGGTCTTGCAAGCCGGCCTCTCGAATAAGTGGGTGCCCTCTTCTCTCGGGGCGGGGAGCAAGTGGCTCTATTATGTGCGCGAGAGGACGACCGCCAGCGGGACGGCTCCGATTTCCAACACGATCCTGGGGCGCAATTACGGGAACGTGGCCAAAAACGGCGATCACTACACCGGGAGCATTCCGGCGTTCGACTCCGCCAAGGACTCGAACCACGACGGCTACCTCGACGAAACCGAATGGGCCATCCACGACTCTGCCAAGACCGCCCGCTTCGCCTACGAGTCCCGCGCCCAGTACTTACTTGGTTTCGATACCCCCACCGGCATCTACTCGACCTACGGACCGATGCGCTTCGCCGTCAATCCGGCGAATTCTGCGGTCAAGAACTGGGCGGCTCAGTATGGCCACGACGACCTGACCACGACCGCGTTCAACCACAACTTGGCGGATGGATTGTGGGTCGACAATTCGGTCAGCCTGCCGCCCGCCAACGGCAGTCAAGTACTTGTCGAGTCGGCCCAACTGGGCAGCTACGCCAACGACTACGCCGACCTGCTCTTCAAGGTCGGCCAGGCCATCAGTCCACACTGGCTTATGGCCAACACGAACGGCAGCGGCCTGCTCACGCCGGACCCGAACGACGGCACGACGACCTCGGACCCGACGGTTCAAAAGATTCAGGGTTACTATGAAGAAAACGGCATCAGGCCGTTCCAGAACAGTTATGTACGCTTCGAATTCAACGCGAGCCTGGTGGCGCACCGTGCGGCCCTCGCCACGCCTCAACCGATCGCAGTCATCGACAGCATGCCGAGCGACAGATTTGGTAATGCCGTAAGTGATCGCGACCGCCGTGAGATATCGACGCTCGCCTATTTCTATCTCATCGCGAACCCCCGGTCGCTGGCGGTGGACCATGATTGGACGTTCCTCGACTTCTTCGGCGGTTGGGATCCGGAGAACGTGTGGACTAATCCTACTCTCCGAAACTGGTCGGACGCGGTGACATACGACGTGGGGAGGCCGACCGGACCCTTTTCGGTCGCGGCTTCGGGCCAGGATCCTGTCGACCCTGTCCTGAACTACAAAGTTTACCAGCGCAACTTCTCCGGCGGCCAAGGGAATCTCCCCGTCCTCGTACTCTTCAAGCCTCTCGCGTACCTTGACAGCGCGGGGCGATACGGGTCCCTCGCCGATAATACGGGCACGTCCGTCACGCTGCCTGCCAGCAAGACCTACCAGAAACTGAAGTCAGACGGAACCCTCGACCCGCAAACCGTTTCGGGAACAATCGTGCTGCCGAACGGCAAGGGTGTGATTTTGGTACAAGTCTCGGGAAGTTCGTCCGCGGCTGTACGCCGGGGCGGCCCCCTCGGCTCGGTCGCGGGGCCGGGTTCTCCCGACATGCCGAAAGACCCTGCGCCGACGACAGCCGGCACCCCCAAGGGGGGCGATCCCTCCGTGCGTCCCGACGATTTCTTCGCCGCCCTGGCCGCGACGGGGAGTGATCGCACCTTATCCCTGGTGAAACTCTTCAAACCCGCGGCCTTCGGACTCGACAATTCTCCGCCTCAGAGTACTATTCCCCTCCTGAAGATCCTGATACATGACGACGTCACGAAGAGCGCCCGCGGTTCGCCCAAGCCTGATTCTCCCGTGGGAACGAGGCGTGGATTCTCCCGTTCAACTCTCAAGCGATTCGCAGCCGTGAGTGTGCCCCATCCCGCCCGTTCCGTGCCGGAATTGGGGAATAATGACGCCACGAACGGTCCGGCGCTCGGACTTTTCTTAACCGGCGAGTTGACCTGAGACACGCACCCAGTGATGGTGTCCGGTGTTCCGGGGGGAACGCTCGCGTACGCGCCCCCGGACAACTCGATAAACCCAGGAAAGGAGTCCATTTTATGGTTCGTTGGACGACCGCCCTGATCCTCATCGGCTGCTGGCTTCATGCCACGGCTGCGGCCAAGGCCGACTACATCCCCTGGACCTATGACGGCTTCAGCGCCGCTGGCTGGGGGCCGGCGTCTTCTGTCCCGCCCGGCGCTCCCCCCGACGGGTATTACTTGGACCGGGCGGTTTACGGCAACAACCGCAACACGACTGCCGGCGTCGGCTTCAGCGATCCGTCGGTGCTGCCCTACCACGGCACCGGCGCCGCGGCGCTGACCGTTGCCGCACTGCATACCAGCACGGACCCAAGACCAGACAAGAACCATTTCGAAGGTACCAGCCGCTACCGGCTCGCGCTTCACCTGACCGACGACACCTCCGGCACGCACGGGGAGTTCGTGTTCTTCAGCACGATCAGCAACATCGGTCCTCAGATCTTCAACAGCCTGACGTCGCCTCCCGCTCAGAGCCTTCAACTGGGGAACAATCTCTACACAGTGACTTTCGGGTCCGCCGACATCCCCTCCTTCGGGGAGACGCGGGCCGGGAGCCTCAGCGCCTCCGTGGACGTGCAACCGGTCGCCGCTCCCGAGCCCTCGACCCTGATCCTGGCGGGACTCGGCGCCTCCGCCTTGGTGGGGGCCGCGTGGCGACGCCGGCGGAACGCGCGCCCCTCGGCGTGACGCGCGCGGCCTGTCGGGCGCAGCGCTGAGGGCAGACGGTGCTTCGGCGCGGCGCCCGACGCGCCCCGCGCCGTGGAAAGGAGTCCATTTCATGGTCCGTTGGGCAACCGTCTTGATCCTCGTCGGCTGCTGGCTTCACGCCACGGGCGCGGCAAAGGCCGACTACATCCCCTGGACCTTCAACGGCTTCGACGCCGCCGGCTACGATCCGAATACCGGCGGGTATACCCTGAATCGGGCCGTTATCGGCGGTCACCCCGATTCTATGGCGAGTATCGCCTTCGGCGATCCGACGGTACTTCCCAACCACGGCTCCGGCAACGCATCGCTGACCGTCGCCACCCTTCGGAGCTTCCCAGACCGCTCCAATGAATTCCACAACGGCTTCTACGGTCGGCATGGCACTTACCACCTGTCGCTCCACCTGACCGATGACACCTCCGGAACGGCGGGAACCTTCTTCTTCCAGGGCGGCTTCGATTCGCCCTCTGACGGCCGGTCCATTCGGAATTTCCTGGACGCGCCTTCCCAGAGTCTGCGCCTGGGAAACAGCCTCTACACGGTGACCCTCGGCGCTTTCGACATTCCTTCGGTGACCGAGACTAGGGTCGGGAGTATCAGTGCCTCCGTGGACGTGCAGGCGGCTACCGCGCCCGAGCCGTCAACCCTGGTGCTGGCTGGCCTCGGCGCGTCGAGCCTGGTCGTGGCGGCGTGGCGGCGCCGGCGGCGGAACGCGTGCCCCTCGGCGTGAAGCGCAGGGAGTGTCGGGCGCGGCGCCGAGGTCAGACGATGCTTAGGCGCGGCGCCCGACGCGCCCGCGCCCTGGGAAGGATTCCTCACGATGGGATACACAAGGATTGGCCGGGCCTGGGTAGTCTTCGCCCTGCTCGCGGCGGCGCAAGGCGCCCGCGCCGACTACATCACCTGGACCGCCCACGGCGACTTCATCGACCCCCGGTATGCACCGACGGGGTACACGTCGTTCGATACGGAAGTACCCGCCCTCGGCGTCGGGTCTAACCCGACCAACCCGACGTCCTACGCGGGGAGCCGGGACGTCATTGCCGCGACGTTTATGAGCTTTCACTCGCCTTTCGATACTCCCCCTTATCTCAACGGCCACCTGCACGACGCAGGCTACACGCTTCAGTTCCACATCACCGACGACGCCTCCCACCAGTCCGGCGTCCTCCTCTTCCAAGGGCTCCTGAACGGGGTAGTTGACCATCTCGGAGGCGAGAACCTCACCAATACCTTCCTGCCCCCGGCGACCGGATCCCTCGTCCTCGGGGCGAATCGTTACACGGTCTCCCCGAACTCCTTCACGCAAGAGGGCGACATCGGCCCGACCGGGACAATCGGGGTCCATGTGGACGTGCAGCCGGTGAGTGGGGCGACCGCTCCCGAGCCCTCGACCCTGATCCTGGCCGGCCTCGGCGCGTCAAGCCTGGTCGCGGCCGCGTGGCGGCGACGACGGAACGTGCGCCCCTCGGCATGACGCGCGGGACGTGGGGGGCGCCGCGCGGGGGGCGGCCGTGGGGGGGGGGGGGCGCCCGCCACGCCCCGCGCCGTGGGAAGGAGTCCGATTCATGGTCCGTTGGGCAACCGTCTTGATTCTCGTAGGCTGCTGGCTTCGTGCCCCGAGCACCGCCAGGGCCGACTACATCCCCTGGACCTACGACGGCTTCAGCGCCGCCGGCTATAGTCCGGTCACCGCAGGGTATGACCTGAACCGGGTCGTTGGCGGCGGCCACCCCGATTCGATGGCGAGCATCACCTTCAGCGATCCGACGATTCTTCCTTACCACGGCGCCGGCAACACATCGCTGATCGCCGCCACCCTGCGCACCTTTGCCGACCCTACCAACGCTTTCCACAACGGCTTCTACGGGCAACACAGCACTTACCAACTGACGCTGCGCCTGACAGACGACGCCTCCGGAACGGCCGGGAGCTTCGTCTTCCAGGGCGGCTTCGATTCGACTTCCCCCGGCTCGCCGCCGAGGCTCGCGCCGCCCTCGAACGGGTTCGCGGGGATCACTGAGCGGACGGCCGTCACGGAAGTCAACCGGGACGTTGCCGGGGCGGCCCGCGTGTGACACAATCACCGCGTCGCCCGCCCCCGGAGGTCCGCCGTGCCGCGCAAGCTCCTGCCGCTGCTCGTCCTCTTTCTTGTCCTCGCCGCACCCGCCCGCGCCGGCGACGCGACAAAGAAGGTCTACGTCGTCCTCTGGTTCGACACCGAGGACTATATCCTCCCAGCGAGCGACGACGCCGCGCTGCGCCTCGCCGACTTCCTGACGCGCGAGGGCGTGCGGGCGACGTTCAAGGTCGTCGGCGAGAAGGCGCGGACGCTGGAGCGGCGCGACCGCAAGGACGTCGTCGCCGCCCTGAAGAAGCACGAGATCGGCTATCACTCCAATACCCACAGCATCCCGCCGTCGCCGGCGCAGTACTGCGCCGACCTCGGCTGGGACGACGGCGTCGCCGAGTTCGACCGCCGCGAGCGCCCCGGCTTCGACGACCTCAGGCGGATCTTCGGCCAGGCGCCGAGTTGCTACGGCCAGCCCGGCTCGTCGTGGTCGCCGCAGTCCTACGGGGCCATGCGCCGCTGGGGCATGGGCGTCTACCTCGACGCCGGCAGCCACGTCAACCTCGCCGACAAGCCCTGCTACTACGGCGGTATCCTGAATCTTTACAAACTCGCCCACACGCTCCGCGCCGACCTCAACAAGCCCGCCGACCTGCCCGCCGCCGAGGAGCGCTTCCTGAGCGCCCGCAAGAAACTCCAGGACGAGGGCGGCGGCGTCGTCAGCATTTATTACCACCCGTGCGAGTTCGTCCACAAGGAGTTCTGGGACGGCGTCAACTTCAAGAACGGCGCCAGCCCGCCGCGCGAGCAGTGGCAACTCCCCCCGCAAAAGACGGCGGAGGAGTCGAAGACGAGTTACGACATCTTCGAGAAATACATTCGCTTTATCAAGCGCTTCGACGACGTCCGCTTCGTGACGGCGACGGAGGCGGCGAAGCTGTACCGCGACCGGGCGCGCGGCCGCGCCTTCACGCCAACAGAGCTGCGCACGATCGCCGAAGCCGTCAAGGAGGACGTCACCTACCAGCAGCGCGACGGCACCACCCTGGCGGCAGGCGAGGTGCTGGTGCTGCTCAACGAGTTCGTCCGCCGCAAACTGGACCGCCAGGAGGCTGAGGGTGTCGCGCTGGAGGACGTGCCGTTCGGCCCGTCGTCGGCGCCGCCCGCGCTGACGGAGCCGCTGACGGTCGACGCCAGCCTGTTCCGCGCCGCCGTGGCCGACGTCGCCGCGTCGCTGCACGGGTCCGGCCGCGTGCCGTCGCACGTGTGGCTGGGCAGCACCGCCGTACCTCCGGAGGCGTACTTGCGCGCGCTCGCCGGGACCGCGCTGACGTTGTTGGACGGCCAACCGCTGTCGAAGACGGTCGAGGTGAAACCGGCGCGTCTGGCGGTAATGTCCCACGTCGCTGACGACGCGCCGAACCTGTGGGGCTGGGTCATCTTCCCCAAGGGGATGCGGGCGCCGGCGATGATGGGCCTGGCGAAGCGCCAGGCGTGGACGCTCAAGCCGGCGCTGCTCGACCGCGAGGGACGATGAGCGTCCCCCTCACGCCTCCCGGTCGACCGCCGGCCGGAGAGGCATCCGCCGCCGCTCGAACCTCTTCTCGGCCCGACTCCAGCGGCAAAGCTGCAGCAGCCCGCCCAGATCGGGCAAGGAGTCGGGGTCGAGGGCCGGGCACGCGACCCACACGCCGCTGACTCGCTTCTTGAAGAAGCCCAGGCTCAGGCAGGCGTCCAGCCAGAAGCAGGTGCCGTCCCACACGAGGCGGTCATCGAGGGGCGGCTTGTGGCCGCACTCGGCCAGGTCGTTGCCGCAATGAGGGCACTGCTCCCACGCACACCCCGCCTTGTGCCATCGCCCCCGTGATACGCCGCAGTCCGGGCACTCCATAAGCTCCTCGTCTCCTGTCCGCTGACCGGGCTGAGAACTTATTATACGCACCGTACCAGCCTACCGGGGAGACGGGGCGCGAAGTTCTTGGGAGAGTCAGTTCCGTCGCGTGGGCCGGATTGATGGGGCAGCCCGAGGAAGCGGTGCCTTCAGCAGCGCCGGACGGAACAGCCCCAACCGGGTGCGTCGCAGCAGGTGATCGGCCGGCGTCAGCGCCATCTCCTGCTCGCGCTGGTAGATGAATTCGGCGAGCAAGTCCGGCTCGCCCTCCGCGACGGGCCGCGCGAGCGACGGGTCTAATCCCAGGTACGCCGCCACTTCCACCGCCCGGCGTCCGTAGCGGCCCGCCAGATGACGCGCCGCCGACTCCGGCAGGCCGTACTGCCTTACCAGAAGCGCGACCGCGCCCGGCTCGAACCGCGGCCACGGCTCGCGCGGCGTGCCGTCGAGCGCGAAGTCGGCGGTCCGGCAGCGGCGGCGACGGCCGAGGACTTCCGCGACGGCGTCGGTGATGACCTCCGCCATGTGCCGATACGTCGTGTACTTGCCGCCGGCCGCCGTCAGCAAGCCCGACGGCGAGCGGAACAGACGGAACTCGCGCGGCAGCGACGACGGCTCGCCCGGCCGCGTCCTCACCAGCGGCCGCAGCCCGACGAAACGGCTCAGAAGGTCTTCCCCCTGCAGCGGAGGGGAAAAGTGGTGATTGAAGGCGCGCAGCAGGTAAGCCGTGTCGGCGTCGCTCACGGACAGGGCGTCGGGGCCTTCGGCGGTGAGCGTGTCGGTGGTGCCGACCAGCGTCTTGCCCATCCACGGGATCACGAACAGCACGCGGCCGTCGTCGGGGTGCAGCAGCAGGAACGCCGCCGACAGGCCGCGGCCCGGCGCGACGAGGTGGACGCCCTTGGTCGGCCGGAGATGAGGCTCCCCGTCGTCGCCGGCCAGACGACAAAGGACGTCGACCCACGGCCCCGTCGCGTTGAGTAGCTGACGTGCGCGAATGACCAACTCCGCGCCGCCGGCGCGGTCGCGGGCCTGAACGCCCGTGAGGACGCCGCCGCCCTTCTCGAAGCCGACCGCCTCGACGTAGTTCGCGAGGCAGGCTCCGTGTGCCGCCGCGCTCTTCAGCACTTCGAGGCAGAGGCGCGTGTCGTCCATCTGGGCGTCGTGATACTCCGCGGCGCCGACGAGTCGTTCCGCGCGAAGGCCGGGAAACTCGCGGCGCAGGCCGGCGCGGGCGACGGCCCGGCTGCGGCGCAGGTTGTCGCGCCCGGCGAGGAGGTCGTAGAGGAGCAGGCCGGCGCGTCCCTTCCACGGCGGCATACGCCCCCCGGAATAGAAGGGCAGGACGAAGCGGAGCGGTCGGACGAGATGCGGGGCGTTACGCAGCAGCCGGCGGCGCTCGCGCAGCGCTTCGTAAACGAGGCGGACGTCGCCGTGTTCGAGGTAGCGCAGGCCGCCGTGGACGAGCTTCGACGAGACGCTGCTAGTGCCGGACGCGAAATCGCCCTTGTCGATCAGGGCGACGCGATAGCCGCGCAGGGTGGCGTCGAGAGCCACGCCGGCGCCGGTGATGCCGCCGCCGAGGACGAGCAGGTCGAAGGTGCCGGCGGTCAGCGCGTCGAGGTCGCGTCGCATGAGAGTCGATGGTCCGATAGTATCCTCTCCCCGCCGGGATTATACGAGAAAAGAGATGATTTCCGGAGGCCCGAATCACTAAGATGAGCTTGGCAGGTGGGGGAGTACGCCTTCGCGCCCGCCGGATGGACCCGCCGTCGCCTGGCGCTTACATGACGCCAGGTATATGTTTTGCACACCTTCCCCCGTGTACCGCGGCGCACGCCCTCGAAAGACGGGTCCTCCATGAAGAAGCTCCTGTTCCTCCTCGTCGCGCTGATGCTCGTTCTCGTCGGCCTCGCGTGGCGGCTCGGCGCCCCCGCCAGCGACTCCGCCGAGAACGTCTTCACGCTCGCGCCGGTCGAGTATGGGACGCTCGTCGAGACGGTCAGCGCCAACGGCGTCCTCCAGCCGCAGGAAGTCATCCCGGTCGGCACGGAGCTGGCCGGCAAGGTCGTCGAGGTGGCGGCCGACTTCAACCAGGTCGTCCACGAGGGCGACCTGCTCTTCCGCCTCGACGACCGCGCCGCCGAGCAGAAGCTGCGCCAGGCCGACGTCGGCGTGAAGCTGGCCCAGGCCGAAGTCGAGCGCGCCAAGGCGGGCAGGGACGCGGCCCGGACGACCTTCGAGCGACTGCGGAACCTCCCCGAGAACGTCAGCCTGCGCAAGGACATCGACGCCGCCGAGGCGCAGCTGCTGGCGGCGGAGGCGGCGATCACCGTCGCCGAGGTGCGCGTCCGCGAGGCGGAGGAGGCGCGGGCGCTCGCCGACCTCGGGGTGCGGATGACGAAGGTGCATGTGCCGGTGCTGGCGCGGACGTCGGCGGCGCGCGAGACGACGGCCGGGGTCGGCACGCTGGCCCCGGACGGGCCGGCGCCCGCGCGGCGGCGCAAGTTCACCGTCCTGGAGCGGCGCGTCGAGCTGAACCAGCAGACCGGCCCGCCGGCGTCGGCGCAGGCGTTTCTCCTCGCGGGCGATTTGGCGCAAATGCAGGTGCAGGCCCAGGTCGCCGAGGGCGACATCGGCCGCGTGCGCCGCGCGCAGCGCGCCGACTTCACCGTCGCCGCCTACGCCGACGACGTGCGCTTCGTCGGGCG
>JBBROG010000252.1:0-12435 GCA_038229635.1 Gemmatales bacterium | reverse complement strand
ATACAACCCCTTCGGGGTAAAATGCCAGCGGCCCTACCCCGAAGGGGTTACATCCCACAGCCGGGGGTCGCGCAGCGCACCCCCGGAACCCAACGCCGTGGGCCGCATACCCGCGCGCCCGCGGCCCTCATCGGCGCGGTCCTCGAAATGGGCGAGATCCCCGTACGGTCCGGGGAATGCATTCTCCGGCGCCCACGCCGGCAGGTCGGCCAGCCTCCCGCCGCAGTAGACGTGGTGCCACAGCTGCGTCGCGATGACGCCGATCAATCCCATGTCGAGCACGAAGCGCTGGAACGACACGCGCGGCTTGTGAAGCTGTACCTCCCGCGCCCGCCGCACGCCCTCGGCGTCGAAGAAGCCCGTCGCCCGCAGCGACTCCGGGCTGAGCAGCTGGTCGACCCACGCCGGCCGGTCCGGGCCGAGGAAGGTCCCGGACATGTGTGCCCGGAACATCGTCTTGGGCCGGCGCGCGATGGCCGGCGGCAGCACCCGGGCGGCGACGCGGCGCAGCAGCCACTTGTCGGTCAGCCCGCGCAACTTCAGGCGCGGGTCGAGGCCGGCACAGAAGGCGGCCACCTCCTCGTCGAGGAACGGGAAGCGCCCCTCCGTCGAGGCGTTGTGCATCGCCCGGTCGCCCTTGGCCGCGAGCAACATGCCGGGGAGCATGACCTTGTTCGCCAGGTACAGCGCCTGATTCAGCGGGTGCCAGCGCCGCAGCCGCGCCGCCGGCAAATTCAGCTCGTCATACGACGAATAGCCGTCGAGCGACTTCCACATCTCCGGCGCGTAGAGGCTTTCGCGCGCCTGCGCCATCATCTCGTAGGGGAACTGCTGCGTCGTCCGCACGCCGGCGGTGGCCGCGAACGGCGGCCGGTGCCGGGCGCCGCCGCCGGCGAGGCCGGAGAGCAGCAGCCGGCGCACGGCTCCGTAGCCGTGGCGGCCGAGGAGGCGCACGACGCGGTCCCACTTGAACCAGGTGTAGCCGGCGAGCGCCTCGTCGGCGCCCTCGCCGGACAGCGACACGACGAAGCCGCGCTCGCGCACCGCGCGGGCGAGGCGGATCATGCACGCCGCCGAGGTGTCGAGGACGGGGCCTTCGGCGGCGCGGATCAACTCCGGGTAGGCGGCGGCGATGTCCCGCGACGTCATGGCCACGGTCGTCAGCGGCGAGCCGAGCAGCCCGGCCGACTCGGCGGCCTGCGAGCGCTCGTCGCGCGGCCCGGAGCCGTCGAGGCCGATGGTGAACGAAGCGACCGGCCCGCCGTGTTCCTGCGTCGCCAGGCCGAGAAGCATCGTCGAGTCGAGCCCGCCGCTCAGGTAGGAACAGACCGGCCTCTCGCTGACGAGGCGCCGGCGCACCGCGCGTCGGAGAAGACTTTCCAGCTCGTCGACGGCGTCGTCCGTCCGGGCGAAGCGCCGCTCCTGTCCGGCGTCGGGGAAGTCGAGGTCGGCGTAAGTGCGGCGCTCGACGTGGCCGTCGCGCACGCGCAGGAAGCCGCCGGGGGCGAGCGCGTCGACGCCCTCGAAGCAGGTCCGCGTATTGGGCAGGGCGTAAAAGTTGAAGAAGTAGTCGAGGGCGCGCCGGTCCGGCCGGGCGTCGATCAATCCGGAGGCCAGTAGTCCCTTGATCTCGGACGCCCAAAGCAGCCAGCCGTCGGCCTCGGCGAAGAAGAGCGGGGCGATGCCGGCGCGGTCGCGGCCCAGGAGCAGCGTGCGGCGGCGGCGGTCCCACAGGGCGACGGCGAACTGCCCGCGGGCGCGCTCGAAAACGCCCTCGCCGTGGTCCTCGTAGAGGTGGACCCACGCCTCGGTGTCGCAGCGAGTGGCGAGGGTGTGCCCGCGCTCCAGGAGGAGACGGCGCACCTCCGGGTAGTCGTAGAGTTCGCCTTCGTAGGAGACCCAGACGTCGCCGTTCTCGTTGGAGAGGGGCTGTCGCCCGCCGGCGACGTCGATGATGGCCAGGCGGCGCGAGCTGAGGGCGAGGCCGGGCTCGAGGTGAAGCTGCTCGTCGTCGGGTCCGCGGTGCGCGAGGGCGCGCGTCATGGCCAGGAGGCGTTCGCGGGGGAAGGGGCGTCGCCCGCGGAGGTCAGCCGCGCCGGCAATTCCACACATCAGATGCCCGCCATGTCGTCGTTATGGTACGCCGCGCCGCGTAAAGAGGTAATTTACGGGGCCGGCGGCGAAGCGGCAACGCGGGCGCCTTCGCCCAAGCTCAGCCGTCGGCCGTTGGCCGCGCGAGGCTCGCGAGGGCGTCGCCGGTCAGACGGTAGACCGTCCACTCGTCCATCGGCCGCGCCCCGAGGCGCTCATAGAAGCCGATGGCCGGCTCGTTCCAGTTCAGCACCGCCCACTCGAGCCGTCCGCAGCCGCGCTCCCGAGCCAGCGCCGCCAGGCGCGACAGCAGAGCCCGGCCGGCGCCCTTGCCGCGCGCCGGCTCGCGCACGAAGAGGTCTTCCAAATAGAGACCCGGCTTGCCCACGAAGGTGGAAAAGGTGGAGAAGAACAGGGCGAAGCCGACCGGCTCGCCGCCGCTTGAGGCCAGCAGCACCTCGGCGTGCGGGCGGGGTCCGAAGAGCGCCGCGCGGAGCCCCTCCTCGGTGGCGACGACTTTGTCCGCGAGCCGCTCGAAGTCCGCCAGCTCGCGGATGAGCGCCAGGACGAGCGGCACGTCGGCGGTGGTCGCCTCACGGATCTCGACGGCATCTCGCGACATTTGTCCCACGGGGCACTCCTTTTACTCCGCCGCCCGCCGAGCGAATTGTCCTTTCGCCCGGCGGGGCGGCACGGTATGCTAACGAAGACCTACGTTACAAAGACGGGAGGATTCAATGTCCCCGACCGTGAAATCCCTCGGCCTCGACCAGTTTAGCGTGGCCGAGCGCATCCTGCTCGTGGAGGAGATCTGGGACAGCATCGCCGAGGAGGCTGAGGAGGTTCCGTTGACGAACGCGCAGCAGCAGGACCTGGAACGCCGCCTGGCGGCCCACGAAGCCAACCCGAAGGCCGGCTCGAGTTGGGAAGAGGTCAAGGCCCGCTTGCTGAGTCGGTCATGAGCCTGCCCCTCGTCGTCAATCCCGAGGCGGAAGAGGATCTGGCCGACGCCAGAGCCTGGTATGATCGCCAGCGCGCCGGGCTGGGCGATCAACTCTTGCTGTGCGTCGAAGAGGCGTTCGACCGGATTCGCCGCATGCCGCTCACGCCCAGAGTCACCTTTAACGGCGCCCGCCGCGTGCTGGTCCGCCGCTTCCCCTACGCCGTCATTTACAAGGTGGAAGCAGATCAAATTGCGGTCATCGCGATCTATCACACACGCAGGGACCCCAGGGGTTGGCAGGCGCGGACTTGACAAGAAAGAGCGTAACCCCCTATGGCGTTCAGCGACTTCGACCTTCGCGGCGCCCTTCAGGCATTCGGCCTCACCGAAGAGCGAGACGCGGCTCTGTTCGCGGACGTCGCCCCGCTGGTGCCGAGCCCGTTCCTCCAGGTTTGGCTCGACGAGTTCGCCCCGGTCGCGGTCGGGGTGAATAGCGAGAAGGCCCGCAGCGAGTTCATCATCGCCCCCTTCCTGGCGGAGACCCGCCGGCGCTCGGCCGCGCCGGTCAACGTCTTGCCGGGCGTGACACTCGACGTCGATCGCGCCCGCGGACTGAGCGGGTTCTGTGACTTCGTGATTACCCGCTCGCCGGAGTATTTCTTCCTCCGCGGCCCGCTCGCCGCGGTTGTCGAGGCCAAGCGAGAGGATCTGGTCGGCGGCCTGGGGCAGTGCGCCGCGGCGATGGTCGCCCTGCGCGAGTTCAACGACCGCGACGGGACGCCGGTGCCGGCCGTGTTCGGGGCGGTCACGAGCGGAACCGTGTGGCGATTTTTGCGCCTCACGCAGTCGGTGCTGGCCATCGACCGCCAGGAGTATTACCTCCACGACGCGGCGGCGATTTTGGGCGTGCTCGTCCACATCGCCGGCAGCGGGGACCGATCTTGACCCGGTGGGGCTCGTCGACGCCGTCGGGGTGCCCAAACTCATCTTCCGCTCTCCGCGGCCCGGGAGTAACTTGGGGAAGGATGAAAACCGCCTGTCGAGGTGTTGTCATGAGTGCCTCCCTGCAAGAGTTGGGTATCGACCGCCTGAGCGCGCAAGAGCGCCTCGACCTGATCGCCGCCATCTGGGACAGTCTGTCGGACGACCTGGAAAGCCTACCCCTGTCGGACTCCCAACAACGGATGTTGGAGAGCCGTCTGGCGGCTCCCGAGGCCAACCCGGGTGCGGGATCGACTTGGGAAGAGGTCAAAGCCCGCCTGCGGCGCAAGGACGAACTTGTCAAGGAGTGAATCCATGTCACTGCTTGTTGCGGCGGACCCCGTCCCGCTCGACACAGACGCGGACGGCGTCGTGCGCATCGCGGGAACGCGCGTGACCCTCGATACCCTCGTCGCCGCTTTCCGAGAAGGCGTAACGGCGGAAACCTTCGCCGAACAGTACCCTTCCCTTCGCCTGGCCGACGTGTACACGGCACTAGGGTACTATCTCCGCCACCAGGCCGAGGTCGAGGCGTATCTTCAGGGGCGTCGCCGTCTGGCCGCCCAAGCGCGTCAGGAGAATGAGACGCGGTTTCCTCCCGAAGGCGTGCGGGATCGGCTCCTCGCCCGCCGCGGCGCGCGAGGATGAACGGGCATGGTGCGATTCCTGGCGGATGAAAACTTCAACAACGACATTGTCCGGGGAGTCCGTCGGCGGAACCCCGGCGTCGACCTCGTCCGCGCTCAGGACGAGGGGCTTTCGGGGGCGGACGACCCGGCTGTCCTGGAATGGGCGGCGCAGGCAGGGCGAGCGGTGCTGACCCACGACGTGAGTACGATGACCCATTTCGCCTACGAGCGGGTGCGCGAAGGCAAGGCGATGCCCGGAGTCTTTGAAGTCAGCCGTGAAGTGCCGATTCGAGTGGCAATCGAAGAGATCCTCCTGCTGGCGGAATGCAGCTTGCCAGGGGAGTGGGAAGGACAGGTCCGTTACTTGCCGCTTCGGTAGCCGAATCCATCTCCTTGTACACGGTCCCCTTGAAGGTGTCCGGTCGGGTCTGTCCGCCCCGCCCGGAAAACGCGATGTACTCTCTGAAGGCGACGCGCGGGCGCAAGATTTCCCAAGAATCTTGGCACGGTCGGGCCGCGACGCACGCCTTGGTAAGAAGGGAGGTCGCGCCCCAATCCTCCTCGCGGGTCGGTGTTGCGTCGTAGGGGTTGCCGGACTACGATATACTATTTCCCGGACGGCTCTCCGGTGGGACTCACCGAACCCCGCACCTTGCCACGACACCGGAAGCGGCGGCTCGTTGTCCCGCCGCGTCGACGATTTTGACCCTCGCCAAGGCGAGGACGTACCCTCTTGCCGCGAAGTGAGGAATGGCTGTGAATCAACCGACGAACGTCGACGTCAACACGATCGAGCAGACGCGGCGGCAGATCCAGCGCCTGTTCGAGGAAGTGTCCCGCCTGTCGGAATTGGACCTCGTTCCGGCCGATTACTTCGGCGAGTTCCTCAAGCGCGTCCTCACCGCCCTCGCCGCCCCCGCCGGCGCCATCTGGATGCGCACGCCGCAGGGCAATCTGCAACTTCAGTACCAGGTCAATCTTCAACAACTCGGACTCAACCGCTCCGAGGAAGCCCGTCAGTCGCACGACGAACTGCTCCGCCTCGCCTTCCAGCAGCCGCGCCCCATCAACCTGCCGCCGCAGAGCTTCGCCGGACCCGCCGAGGGTGGCCAAACGGCGCCGGGCAACCCGACCGACTACATCCTGCTGCTCGTCCCCATCCAGGTCGAGAACCAGGCCGACGGCTTGATCGAAGTGTGGCAGTCGGCCGACCGCAATCCCGCCGCCGTCAATGGCTTCATCCAGTTCATGATGGAGATGGCCGGCCTCGCCTCGCGCTACCTGCGCAACCGCAAGATGCGCGAGATGGCCGGGCAACAGGCGCTCTGGACGCAGCTCGAAGACTTCGCCCGTCGCATCCACGCCAGTCTCAATCCGACGGAGGTTTCTTACCTCGTCGCCAACGAGGGGCGCCGCCTCATCGACTGCGACCGCGTCAGCGTCGGGCTGCGCTTCAGCAAGAAATGCACCGTCGAGGCCGTCAGCGGCGCCGACGTCGTCGAGAAGCGCTCCAACCTCGTCCAGCTCATGAAGAAGCTGTTCGACCGCGTCATCGCCTGGAACGAGAAGCTGGTCTACACCGGCACCAAGGACGAGGGGTTGCCGCCCGACGTCATGAAGGCGCTCGACCTCTACCTCGCCGAGAGTAATAGTAAACTCCTCGTCGTCCAGCCGCTGCGCGACGAGCGCGAGAAGGACAAGGACGGCAAGGAGATCAAGAAGCCGGCCCGCTCCGCCCTCATCATGGAGTGCTTCGAGCCGACCAGCACGCCCGACCAACTCGTCGCCCGCATGGACATCGTCGGCAAGCACGCCGCCAGCGCCCTGTACAACTGCATCGAGCACAAGCGCATCCCGTTCCGCTTCCTGTGGATGCCGCTCGCCAAGGTACAGGAAGGGCTCGGCGGCAAGGCCCGCGCCATCACCGCGCTGGTCGCCGTCGGCCTCGCCGCCCTCGTCGCGGTGATGGTCCTCGTCCCCTGGATGCTGCGCATCGAGGCGATGGGCGCCCTGAAGCCCGAGGAGCGCGTCCTCATCTACTCGCCGGTCAAAGGACACGTCGAACGCCTCGCGATCGAGCAGGGCGACGAGGTCAAGCCGGAGCAAAATATTATCCAACTCTACGACCAGGAGTTGGCCGACAAGCTCGTGCAGCTCAACTCGGAGATCTTCCAGGCCGAGACGGAACACCAGGCGCTCCTGGCCCGGATCGGCGCCGCGCGGAACAACAACCTGCCCGACGACCAGGTCCGCCAACTCAGTTTCGATCAGGTCCAGCGCGACGCGACGCGCATCTTCAAGAAAATCCAGCGCGAGAAGCTCCTCGAACACGCCAACGCCGACCCGAAGCGGCCGGGCTATTTCTGGCTCAAGGCGCCGAATTTCGCCGCCGACCGCCGCGGCGACGACCCCAACCCGGTGTGGACCGTCCTGACGCCCGACTTCAAGGAGAACCTGCCGAAGAAGCCGGTCGAGCCGAAAGACCCGCTGCTGAGCCTCGGCAACAAGCAGGGCCGCTGGGAGATCGAGCTGAAAATCCCGCAGAAACACATCGGCCAGGTACTGCACGCCTTCAACCACCTCGACACCGACGTCCTCGACGTCGACCTCGTCGTCAAGAGCGAGCCGACGAAGCGCTACCGCGGCCGGCTGGAGCGGGCGAAGGTCGCCAGTGAGGCGATGTCGCACCGCGACGACAACAACGAACCGGAGCCGGTCGTCCTCGCCTGGGTCCGCGTCGAGGGGGACGACATCCCCGCCGACATGAAGATCCCGGAGTACCTGCGCGAGACGACCGGCATCGAAGTGAAGGCGAAGGTCCGCTGCGGCAAGCACGCGATGGGCTATTCGCTCTTCTACGGCGTCTGGGAGTTCCTGTACGAGAAGGCGTTCACCTACCTCTAATCGTCCCCGTCCACCCGCCCCCCGGCCGCTCGCGGTTTCGCACCCTTGCGAAGCCGCGAGCGGCCAGGGGGACGTTCCCTTCGGGAGCTTATACCATGCGATGGCTTGCCTCTCTCCTTGTCCTCGGGGCGCTCGGCGCCGGGGCGTACTTCTTCCTCCAGGGCGGCCTGCCGACCGCCCTCGGCCCGGCGGACGACGCCAACGCGCCGGCCCCGCTACCCGCCGCGCAGGCCCACGCCCAGCCGGCGCCCGCCGCGGCGCCGACGCCGTCCGCCGGTATGCTGACGCGCCAGCCGGTCGCCACGCCGCTCGTCGTCATCCCCGAAGGGCGCCTGACGGCCATCTATACGCAACAGGTGCCGAGCATGCGCGACGGCAAGATCCTCTTCCTCGCCACCGAGGCCAAGGAGATCAAACCGGGCGAGCCGCTCCCCGCCGGCCGCCCGGCCGACTACTTCGAGGAAGAAGTCGTCCAGCTCCTCATGCAGCGGGCGAACAAGGACGCGATCTCCCCCGCGGACCTCGTCGCGCTGCCGACCGAGGACAACAAGGACACGCGCGCCTACAGCCCCTTCCGGACCAGGAGCGACACGCCGGAGCCGAACAAGATGAAGCCCTACCCGCGCAAGCAGATGTTCCGCCGCCTGCGCGAGGGCGACGAGGTGCGCAAGGGCGATCTGCTCGCCCTCATCGACCCGGCGCTGGCCGTCGACGAGATGTGGACCAAGGTCGCCAAGCTCGACTCGGCGGAGGCCGAAAAGGTTTCCTCCGAGAAGACGCGCGACGAGACGAAACAGCGCCTCATCACCAGCCAGGATCTGTACGCCAAGCGGGCCATCTCGCTCGAGGAATTGCGGGGGGCGCAGCTCACCTGGGACCGCTACATTTACGAGGCGATCAGCAAGGCGCAGCTGGTGCGCGTCCAGGCCAACGAGCTGCGCCAGTCGAACACGGTCCTGGAGCAGCACGCCATCCGCAGCGAGATCGGCGGCGCCGTCAAGCGCCTGCTCAAGAAACCCGGCGAGGCGGTCAAGCAGCTCGAATCGCTGCTGGAGCTGCAGGACAACAAGCGCCTCCGCATCGAGGGCCGCGTCGACTACCACCACCGGCGACACTTGCGGCCCGGCGACCGCGTCTTCGTCGAGCCGACGCAGTCGATCAGCCCCGACCAGGTGCTCGTCGGCCACATCCAGGAAGTGACCGGCGTCGCCGTCACCGCCAAGGGCGAAGTCGTCTCGGTCAGCGAGGACCGCACGGCGCGCGTCTGGGACCGCAAGGCGAGTCAGGAGCGGCTGGTCCTCGTCCACCCGGTCGGCGTGCGGGCGGCGGCCTGCGCGCCGTCGGCGAACCTGTGCGTGACGGCGGCGGCCGACGGCGTGGCCCGCGTCTGGGACCTGGACGGCGACGGCCGCGCCCCCGCCGCCGAGCTGCGCGACGGCCACCGCGGCGCCGTCAGTTGCGTCGCCTTTTCGCCGGACGGCCGCCTGATCGCCACCGGCGGCGAGGACCGCGGCATCAGTATCTGGCAAGTGGACGGCGGCAAGCGTCTGAGCCAGATCAACGGCCAGCAGGGCCACCGCGGCGGCGTCACCTCGGTGCAATTCCTCTCCAAGGCCGACAAACTCTATCTCGTGTCGGCCGGCCGCGACTACACGATGCTCGTCTGGGAGCTGAGCGCCGACGGCACCGCGACCAGGGCCGGCGACCTCGGCCGGCGCGGCGGCAACGTCACCGCGCTCGGCGCCAACGGCGCCGCCGGCTTGGTGCTGTTCGACCAGGACAAGGAGCTGCGGCTGCGCTCGATCCCCGACGGCGGCCTGGCGGGCGTGCTGACCTCCGGCGGCGCCTCGAACTTCACGACGATGGCGCAGTTCTCGCCGGACGGTAAGCTGATCCTGACCGCCGGCGGCTCCGACGGCCGCGTCCAGCTCTGGCGGGCGCCGAGCGCCGCCACCCGCGCCTCCGAGTTGCGCCAGCTCGCCTGGGGCGGCGAGGGCGTCACCTGCGGCGCCTTCGCGCCGGACGGCAAGTTCCTCGTCACCGGCACCAAGGACCGCACCGTCCTCGTCTGGCCGGTGCCGAGCAAGACTGAGGTCGAGACGCAGTTCACCGCCGAGGTCACCCTCGTCGAGAACGAACTCGACCTGAACTCGCGCCAGGTGCGCGTCTACGCGGAGATCGACAACCGCTGGTTCGAACTGACCGAGCGCGCGTTGCTGGCGCTGCGGGCGGAGAAGCTGGACGGCGTCGACATGGCCGCCGTCGCCGACCGCCTCAAGCCGCTCCTCGGCCAGGAGGCGGCGACGGAGAAGGACTTCGACAAGGCGCTGCTGACCGCCCTGCCGCCGGACTACGTCACCCGCGTCAAGGAGGTCGTGACGCGCCACGCCGAGAAGGCCGGGGCGCTGCTGCCGGGCAACACCGCGACGCTCGTCGTTTACCCGAAGAAGTAGCTGTTAGCTGTTAGCTGTTAGCTCTTGGCCAGGCAGCGGGGGCCTTCGGCCCGCCGCGCCGCGAGAGCTAACGGCGATGGCTAACAGCTAATAGCTAAGAGCTAACAGCTATTCCGATGGACCAACACGCCAACCCCGCCGACCTCGAGCGGCGCAAACAGATCAAGCTGCGGCTGCGCCCTGACCTGGGGATCACGCCGCAGAAGTACGAGGGCCGGACGTATTACGTCGTCAAGGACCCCGTCAGCATGCGCTACTACCGCTTCAAGGAACAGGAGCACTACCTGCTCACGTTCATGGACGGCCAGCACACGCTCGACGAGGCCCAGAAGAAGTACGAGACGCGCTTCCGCCCCGAGCGCCTCAAGCTCGAAGACCTCGAGCACTTCGGGCAGCAGCTCCTCAGCGCCGGCCTCGCCCAGAACGAGTCGCCGCGCGCCGGCAAGCAGCTCTTCGACCGGCGCAAGAAGCGCAAGCGCAGCGAACTCATGCAGGCGGTCACGAACATCCTGTACATCAAGATCCCCATCTTCGACCCCGAAAAGCTGTTGACGGGGATGATGAAGTACCTCGGGTGGATCTTCACGCCGCTGTTCGGCCTGCTCAGCCTCGCCTTCATGCTCGCGGCGGCCGCCCACGTCCTGTTGCACTTCGACACGTTCTGGGACCGCCTGCCGCACTACCAGGAATTCTTCCGCTGGAAGAACCTCGCCATCATGTGGGTCGCGCTCGGCGTGGTGAAGGTCATCCACGAGTTCGGCCACGGGCTGAGTTGTAAGGCGTTCGGCGGCGAGGTCCACGAGATGGGGTTGCTGTTCCACGTCTTCTCGCCGTGCCTCTACTGCAACGTGTCCGACGCCTGGACGCTGCCGAGCAAATGGAAGCGCATCATCATCAGCTTCGCCGGCATCTGGGTCGAGCTGATTATCGCGTCGATCGCGACGTTCGTCTGGTGGAATACGCCGTCGGACCCGTTCCTGAACAACCTGGCGCTGTGCCTGATGGTGGTGTGCAGCGTCAGCACGGTGGTGTTCAACGCCAACCCCCTGATGCGCTACGACGGCTACTACATCCTCGCCGACTGGATGGAGATCCCGAACCTCCGCGACCGCTCCAACCGCTTCCTCAAGAACGTGGTGCTGGAGTTCTGCCTCGGCGTGGAGGTGCAGCCCGAGCCGTACATGATGTTCAGCCGCAAGGCGCTGTTCATCGGCTACGCGATCGTCAGCTACGTGTACCGCTGGATCGTGACCTTCTCGATCCTGGTGTTCATGTCGTCGTTCCTCAAGCCGTACAAGCTGGAGGTCGTGAGCCAGATGCTGGCGGTGGCGGCGGCCGGGTCGATGGTCGGCTGGCCGTTGTACCGCCTGGGCAAGAACATTCACCGTCGCGGGAGACTTCCGGACATGAAAACGGGGCGTGCGGTCCTCAGCGGGCTGGTCGTGGCGGCGGTGGTGCTCGCCTTCTTCCTGGTGCCGCTGCCGGTGAGTTGGGTGCGGACGGACGCGCTGGTGCAGTTGCAGGACGAGGCCGCCTTGCCGGTGCTGCTCCAGGAGTCGGGCCGGCTGGAGAAGCTGCTCGTGCGCGACAGCCAGCTCGTCGAGGAGGGGCAGGAGTTGGCCGTCTTCAGCAACCGCGACCTGGAGTTCCAGCTCCAGGGCAAGAAGACCGAGGTCAGCATTCGCGTGCAGGAGGCGCGGACGCTCAACGACCAGTTCGCCCTCTCCGGCGACCCGGCCGAGAAGAACCGCCTCGGCTTCCGGCTCGAGTCGAAGCAGGCGGAGCAGGCGAGCCTCGAAAAGGAGGTCGGGATCCTCACCGAGCGCCTCGGCAGGCTGATCCTGCGGGCGCCGCGCGCCGGCCGGGTCCTCAGCCCGCCGCGGCTCGAGGAGGTCGGCCGGCAGTTCGACTACAACCAGCCGGCGCCGTTCTGCATGGTCGGCGACAGTACCCAACTGTGCGTGACCGTGCCGCTGCGCCCGGCCGACTACCGACTGCTGCGCCACGACCAGGCGGAGTTGCAACGCGAGGGGAGCGACGTGCGCGTGGCGGTCCGCGTCGTGGGCCGCGACCGGCACGTCTGGGAGGGCAAACTGACGCGCCTGCCCGAGGCGGAGGCGCGGCAGATTCCGCCCGCGCTGTCGCAGCGCTCCGGCGGGCCGATCACCATCAAGCCGAGCGTCAGCGACCCCAACGCGCTGGTGCCGCAAGACCAGTACTACCTGGCGTCGGTCGACCTGATCGACCCCGACGGGGCGATCTGCCCTGGTACGTTGGGGAAGGTCAAAATGCAGTGCAAGTGGCGCCCCGCCGCGTGGTGGGTGTGGCGCAAGGCGAACGACCTGTTCGACCTGGGGTTGATGTAAGCCGAGCCGCTCGCGGCTTAGCACCCGTGCGAAGCCGCGAGCCGCGGGGGGTCACGCCGAGACGTCCT
>JBBROG010000251.1:0-12513 GCA_038229635.1 Gemmatales bacterium | reverse complement strand
CTGGCAGATCGAGTTGTTGTTCACGCTGTGGAAGTCGTGCGGGGGCCTGGGTCAGTCGCACCGTGAGCAGCCGCGGCGGGTGCCGTGCGAGGTCTCTGCCAAACTGACGGCGCGGGTGGCGGGCTGCTGGCCGGCGAGCCGACGGAGTTTGCCCCAGGCGTCGGCGGTGGTGCGCCCGCAGGGGTTGCCGCTGGTGGCGGCGCTGGGGAGCCTGTCGCTGCTGGTGAGCGTGCTGGCGGTACGGAGATCCGAAGTCTTAGCTTGATCCGTATGGGGGTCGCGCAGCGCACCCCCGGAATCCTGTCGTTGGCGGAGCCTGGCGGACTCCGGTAAACTGAAACCATGAACGAGAACGCTGCCTTCGCCGGCGGAACCGGCTTCCTCACGCCGAACCGTCGCGACGTCCTTCGGGTCGGCTCCTTGGGCCTGCTCGACTTGGCCCTGCCCCAACTCTTGCGCGCCCGCGACGTGCCGACGCCGGCGGCCGCGCCGCCGCCTGGCCGCGCGAAGGCGTGCATCCTCCTCTTCATGTGGGGCGGCCCGGCGCACCAGGACACCTGGGACCCGAAACCCGACGCCCCCGTCGAGTATCGCGGCGAATTCCGGCCGATCGCCACGAACGTCCCCGGCGTGCGCGTCTGCGAGCACCTGCCGCGGCTGGCGCGGCACCTGGACAAGCTGGCGCTGATCCGCTCGATGACGCACGACGACGTGGACCACACGACGGGGACGCACTGGCTCTTGACCGGGCGCGCGGTGCCGCGCCGCGATGCCCCGGCGGCGGAAGACTGGCCCGGCTACGGGGCGGTGCTGGCGAAGCTCGGCCGGGGGCGCGGCCCGTTGCCGCCATTCGTCTCCATGATGCCGGTCGTGCCGAACGGCGCCCCGCGCTTCGTCGAGCAGTCGCACGGCCGCGGCGCCGGCTGGCTCGGCCCGGCCTACGACCCGATGCGCATCGACGCCGACGCCAGCCGCCCGGACTACCGCGTCGGCGACTTCGACCTCCGACCCGAGGTGCCCGCGCCGCGCGCCGGCGCCCGCCAGGCGCTGCGCGCCGACCTCGACCGCCGGATGCGTCCGCTGGAGGGGCAAGCGCAACTCGCCGCCGCCGACGCCCACTACCGGCGCGCTTTCGCCCTGTTGGCCTCGCCGGCGGTGACGTCCGCCTTCGACCTGTCGAAGGAGCCGCTGCGCGTGCGCGAGCGCTACGGCATGACGACCCACGGCCAGGGCGTGTTGCAGGCGCGGCGTCTCGTCGAGGCGGGCGTGCCGCTGGTGACGGTCTTCTGGCCGAACGACGGCCTCACCAACGTCAGCGTCTACTGGGACACGCACAACCGCAACTTCCTGGACCTGAAAACGCGCCTGTGCCCCGTCGCCGACCAGGCGTTCTCCGCCCTCCTGGAGGACTTGCAGGCGCGCGGGATGCTCGACGAGACGCTGGTGATCTGGACGGGCGAGATGGGCCGGACGCCGCGCGTCGGCCAGTCGGTGGTGGGCGGCGCCGGCGCCGGGCGTGACGGCCGCGACCACTGGGCGAAGTGCTTCACGTCGGTCTTGGCCGGCGGCGGCGTGCGCGGCGGGGTGGTCCACGGGGCGAGCGACCGCTACGCCGCCTACCCGGCGCTCAACCCGACGAGCCCGGCCGACCTGGCGGCGACGGTCTACCACTGCCTCGGCGTCGACCCGCGTCTGACGCTGCGCGACGCCCTCGACCGGCCGATGGCGCTGTGCGAGGGGACGCCGATTCAGGCGATCCTTTCGTGAGGCACGCCCTCACGGTATCGCGAGGTGAAGCCATGCGGAAGCGGCACGGTATAACGACCGCCGAACAACTCCAGGCCCTCTCTCCCATGCCCGACGACAGGACGTTGGACGAGCACCCGGAACTTTACGACCGTTATGAGGAGATGCTGAAGGCCCTCAAGGAGGAGATGACTCCTTCGCTCATCGCCGCGGCCTTGAAGACGTTCGGGTACGGACAAGCGAATGAGATGTACTGGTCGATGGTGCATTTACTCGAAGCGCAACCGCGGGATCAACTTCACAAGGCTCTCCGCACCTCGCTCGCTACCGGCGCCGCGGGGGAACGGCTCTGGGCCGCGGAGATGTTGGGCCGGTTCGCCGACCCCGCGGATGTCGAAGTGCTTGTGAAGAAGCTCGACGACCCAAAAGACTTGGTTCGTGGAAGCGTCGTCTCCGCCCTCGGCCGGATTGGCGACGCGCGAGCCGTGCCCGCCCTCGAGAAGATGGCCGCGGATCCGTCCCCGGAGGTGCAGTCCTACTTGGTGGATGCTCTGACTCGTCTCCACGCCAAACGACGTGGCAGTCGATCGGGCCGGAATGAGTGAAGGGAAAGGGGGCATCGTATATTACGGATCATCTATTCAATAATCTACGATGTCCCCTTTTCTCCTCCAAGGCGTTATAACCGGAACCACCCTCGACGCGACACGCGCCCGGCGGAGAAAAGCCTTGAACATCACCGAAATTCGCGCGTCGGGCAAGCCACTCGTTCTGGTCAAGCCGGCGGACGTGGATGCCCTCGAAGCGAAGCTGTGGGTCACATTCCCCGACGGCTATCGAGAATACGTCACGACGCTGGGTGAAGGCGTCCTGGGCGGGACGTTCGTGCGCGTCTATCCGCCGTGGCGAATTGACAAAGAACTGGTCGAGTGGCGCCGGCGCGTCAACAAATATTGGTTCTGGGACAAGGGCCGCTCGCTCTTGCCGAAGGAACGTGCCCTCGAGTGCATTCCTGTCGGCGACACCGTAAATGGGGACGAGCTGGTCTTCCACCCGACACGGCCAAACCGCCTGTTCGTGCTGCCTCGCGACAGGGAGAAGGTCTTTGTCGCGGGTACGGACCTCTTGGCGGCTGTCGAGTGGATGTGCGGCTCGGGCGAGCTGGTTGAGCCGTTTCCCGAACGCAATTTTGAACCGTTCGATAGCCGCGAGGAAACCGCCGGGCGTGGGGCGGGCGCCGGGAAAGTGGTTGATCCCGAGGGCGAGTCACTCGACGATCTTGTGGATGTGGGGAAGCGGTGGGCGAAAAGGCATTCGGCTCGGAAGATGGCGCGGAAGGATCTGAAGCCCTACGGCGGCAAGGACAAGAGGACAACACTTTTGTACGAAGCCTTTGTGACGGACGGTGAGTATCCGCACCGGTCATGCTATCTCGCCGTCTATCGCATTGATGACAAGGAGAGCGGCCTGGAACTCGGCATTTTCCGCTGGCACAAGACCGACGATTCCTACGGCTGTCAGTATGTGCCGAACGAGCCGAATCTCAAAAAGCTCCCCAAGCGGCCGGGAGGCGGCTCCGGCGTGGCGGGGTAGCTTTATAGGGCTGAGCCATCGACCTCACCTCTTCTCGATCACCAGCTCCCCGTGCGCCGCCGCGATCGACGCCGGGTCTTTTTCCGTCGAGACCTTGAGCACGTCGAGGAGCGCCAGAACCTGGCGTTGTAGGCCGGGATCGCGAGTCTCGACATCAATACCCCAGGTACGTCTTGACGTCCCGCCGGCTTTCGAGCGGCACGGACTTTCGGAGTGTGATCGTCTCGTCTGCTCCCACCGCCAGCACCTCCGGGCCTTCGGGCGTCGGGCGGTACATCACCTCGTGCCCGAGGCCGTCAAAGTACCACCCGACGGTCTCGGCACAGAGTCGCAGGGCCTGGTAAGGCGCGAACGCCTCGGGCGAGTGTTTGCCGCGCTCTTCCGCGACGATTTCCCGCACCTCGGGCGGGACGACGAGGAGGCCGTGCGGCAATTCTTCGGGCGGCTTGCCCTTCAAGTCGAGGGCGGCGTTGTGGATGAGGTAGCTCAGCATGGCGGTGTCCTCCTGGTCCTAATATACCGCAGCGGCCGGGGGAAGTCTTGCCGCGAACGGTGCTACCCTGCCCTGGCGCCGGTGGTGCTGTCGCCGGCGGGGTGTTCGTCCGAACGGAGATGGTACTGTCGCGTGGAGCCGAGAGACCCGATCACGCCCCGCCTGTCGCTTTCTGACACCATCCGGGACCTTTCCCGGCTCCGCCGCCCGCAGGTAGAATGGAGATCGGGCGGCGACGCGGCGGAAGGCCTGTCGCAAATTGAGAATGAGGAATTGAGGATTGAGAAGGTGCAAGGGAGATCGGGCGGCGACGTCGTGAGAGGCTCGCGTGCCGCGCGCGGACAGGTTCGGGGGCGGGAAAGGGAAGCGAGCGCCGGGAACGACTCACAGGCGCTCACGACTCACACCCCCACGAAAAGCCTGGAAAAAGCAGCGAAAAGGGGGCACGGCGGGGTGTGAGTCCGGTGTGAGTCGGCGTGAGTCGCTTGCCGCGGCGGCGTCCCGCGACCGGCGGAGGAACGATCGTGACGCACTCTTCGGACGAGTTGCTGCGCCCCTGGCGCGACTTGATGCGCTCCTACGGAGTCGCGGGCGAGGCCGCCGACGCGGCCTTCGCCGACCTGGCGCGTCGCCACGCCGAGCCGGGACGCTTCTACCACGACCTGACGCACCTGCGTGAAGTGCTGGCCGTCGTCGAGGAGTTGGCCGTCGTGGCGGCGGACCTCAACGCGGTCCGCCTCGCCGCCTGGTTCCACGACGCCGTCTACGACAGCCGGGCGAAGGACAACGAGGAGCGCAGCGCCGACCTGGCCCGCGCGACGACGTCCGGGCTCGGCGTTCCCCGGGAAATCGTGGCGAATGTGGTCCGCCTGATCGTGCTGACGAAGACGCACGCGGCGCCCGACGCGGACGCCGACGCGAGCGTGTTGCTCGACGCGGACCTGGCCATCCTCGGGGCGCCGGAGCCGCGCTACGACGAGTACGCCCGCGCCATCCGCGACGAATACGCCTGGGTGCCGGAGGAAGCGTATCGCGAGGGGCGGCGCCGCGTGCTGCTCGGCTTCCTCCGGCGCGAGCGAATTTATCGGACGGAGCGGACGTTCCGGGAGCGCGAGGCGCGGGCGCGGTCGAACCTGCGGCGCGAGGCCGCGTCCCTCGGCTGAGGCGCGGCCGGCGAAGACGTCATAGAATCAGGATGGTATTGCCCTTGCGGCAAGGCAACGCCTCCGCGGCACGGCGGCGGCACCACCTCGGAGCGCATGTCGATGGACACGACGACTCTCCTCGTTGTCGCGGCGGCGGCCGTCGCCGCCCTCGCGGCCGGCGCCTACCTGCTCTCCCGGCGGCGGAACCGGCGCCGCGACGCGGCGGACGAATTCCACCACTTCCGCTGTCCGGGTTGCGGGAGAAGACTGCGCTTCCGGTCCAAGCAGTCGGGGAACAAGGGGCGGTGCTCGCACTGTGGGGGCGCGGTGACCTTCCCACCCGCGTCGCAGTCGATCGACTGAGCCGGAGCGCCTGGCCGGCGGGAGGGCGGTGACGTCAATGAGGCGGCGGGGATCTCGTTACGAACCGGCGTCGCGCCCACTTGGAATTGACACGGCCTTCCCTCCCCTCTTAAACTCTCCCGCCGGGGGCGGCTTCCTCCTCGGGCCGCCGCGGCGACGGCGCAATTCCGACCCACGGAGGGGTAGACCCGTGCAGATCGAACAGAGGCACGTCACGACCGTCAACATGCGGGACGGCAAGGCGCGTGACGTCACCCTCAGCCACGACGACCGCGGTTACAAGGTCAGCTGCGTCTCCAAGGACGAGGTCGTCAACTTCCTGCTGTCGCCCCACGACTTCCACAAGCTGCGCCGCCAGGTGGCGAAGTGGGAGGGACGCGCCGCGCGCCGCGACGGCGTCGAGACGACCCGCGCGACGTCGGAGCCGCGTGCGGAGGAGGTCGTGGTGCGGCTCGACGCCGCCGAGTTTTCGCGCGAGCCGCACCGGCTGACGGCGGAGACCGGCGAAGTCGTCCCTTATCCGTGGGGCAACGGCGACTGGCTCGGGTTCAACTAACGACTTCCGGCCGCCCGCGGCTTCGCGAAACCGCGGGGCCCTCATCACCTCCGGAGGGAGCCGATGACGCACGACAGCCCCTGTCCCAAGGCGGCCGATTGGCGGCGCTACCTGCAAGGCACTTACCCGGAGTTGGTCGAGCACGCCGCCGCCTGTTCCCGCTGCGCGCCCGTCCTGCAAACGCTGATGACGCCCGACGAGGCGCCGGCGGAGAGCGCGCCCCCCGCGACGCCGCCGCGCCGGGCGCGGCTGTCGGTCACGCTCGGGAGCCTCGGTCTGTTCGTCGGCGTCGTCGCGACGGCGTACCTGTCGTTCGCCTTTCGCGACCCTCCTCCCTCCGAGGCCAAGGGGAAAGAGAAGCAAGGAAAATCGCGGCCAGTCCTGGAGATGAAGTCCGACGAACCCCGCCCCGCTGACCCGCCGAAGACAGACGTGATGATCCCCGCCGGTTCCCCGGCGGGCCTCGTCACGGGGGCGACGGTGCCTCCGCCGCCTATCTTGCCCGTCGCGACTCTTCTCCTGCCCGAGAAGGAGGAAACAGGCGTCAAGCTCGCGGGCGGTGTGTCGCCGACTCCACCGACGGAATCTCCACCTTTGACGGCATCTCAGGTGTCCGACGTCTCGGCGCCCCCTCTTCCTGTCGCTGCCGCGCTGCCGCCGGCCGCGGAGGTGTCGGGCCGGAGCTTCGACAAGCCACTTCCGCCCGTGCCCTCCGCGATTAGCGCGGAACCGTTGCTCCTGATGCCGCCGCCCCTGCTCGTTGGGAAAGCCGAACCGCCGCCGAGCCTCCCGGCGGCCGAAGCGCTCCCGCCGCCGAAGTCCGAGCCGCTGCCGCCGGTCCCGGCCGCGCCGGTCCTCGTCCTCGGCGACGAGCGCCTGCGCCACTGGGAGGAATTGCACTGCGTCGCCTACCGCCCCGACGGCAAGGTCCTCGCGGGCGGCGGCGGCTCGCGCGGCGAGGCGGTGATCCGCTTGTGGGACGCCGAAACCTACCGCCAACGAGCTGTGCTGCGGACCGACGCGGACGCGGAGGAGGGACAGTTCCAGGGCGTCGTCGTGTCCCTGACCTTCGCGCCCGACGGCAACCGCCTGGCGGCGCGCTGCGACAACGGCACGGTCTGCCTGTGGAACCTCAACGACGACGAAGGGAAACTGTGGGCGAAACTCCCCGGCGACGCGCGTGGCGCGACAGCGTTTAGCGGCGATGGCAAGACGTTGGCGGTCGGCCGGGGCAAGGACCGCGTGCAGTTGTGGGACCTGAGCGGCCGCCTTCCGAACGTCGGCGACGTCCACAAGGGGTTGCCGGGCGCCGACGGCGGCGTCGCCTACGCGCCGGACGGCAAGACGGTCCGCGCCGACGACGGCCGCGCGGCCGCGAAGAAGTTTCCGACACGCGGCCCGTCCACGGTCCGGCCGGACGGGCGGTTTGTCGCCTCCGTTTGCGCCGAGGAGAAGCGCATCCGCGTCGTCCCCTCGGACCGTCTCACGCGCGAGGAAATTCCTCTCGTCGGGCACGCGCAGGGCGTCCGCTTCGCCGCCTTCCTGCCCGACGGCGATGAAATTCTCACGGTCGGCGAGGGCGGAGGGGGCGTGGTGTGGGACCTGAAGGGGAAGCGCTTGACGGCGGACGGCGACGCCTGGCCAGACCGGGCGCGCGGACGCCCTCTCTTCGCCCGGGACAGCAGTATCGTCGCCTTTGTCGATGACACATCTCTCCTCGTCCGCGATCGCGCGGCGCCCCGGCGCGACGGGGTCACGGTCCCTCGCGGGGGCGAAAAGGGGGGCGTCGCCGTCACCGACCTCGGCGACCTCATCGCGGTCGGCAACGCCGACGGCACGATCCACCTCTGGGCCGCGGGCTGGGCCGAGCCGAAGCGGCGCGCCACCTTGAAACAGCACGGCGCGGCCGTGGCTCGCCTTGGCTTCTCCGAAGACGGGAAAACCCTGGTTTCCTGCGACGAAGCCGGCCTGGTTTGTGTTTGGAACGTGGCCAACGGCGAACTGAGGACGAAGCACGACACGTCGCGAGTCCCCGGCAGTCCTTTCCGGCTCGGCGTGAGCGACGGCGGCGACGTCGTGACCGTGGTGAAGCGTACCGGGGCCTCTCTCGCCTCCTGGAAGGGGGATTCCCCGCGCAAGACTTTCGGCCCTGGCCCGACCTGCCGGCTGCAAGACCTCGACGACGGCTTCGACGCCGGCGCGGCCGAAGTTTCCCCCGACGGGCAGCGTATCGCCGTCCGAGAGAAGCGTGACGTCGTGACGGTGTGGGACACGGCGACGGGCCGCAAGCTCGTCACCTGGAAGTTTCAGGGGCCGGTCCACGGCGTCGCCTTCAGCGCCGGCGGGCGTCAAGTTCTCACGGCGAACGCCAACGGCACGGCGTATCTGCTGCGCCTCGACGCGAGCGCGGGTGCGGCCGTCACTCTCGGGAGCCGGTAGTCCGAAACCGCAAGCGGAGGAGGGTCACTTCTCCATCAGCTTGACGAAGTCCTCGAACAGGTAGCAGCTGTCGTGCGGCCCGGCCGACGCCTCGGGGTGATACTGCACACTGAAGACCGGATGAGTGCGGTGCCGCATCCCTTCGAGCGTCTGGTCGTTCAGGTTGACGTGCGTCGGCTCCAGCTCGCGCGGCAGGTCGTCGGCGCCCACCGCGAAGCCGTGATTCTGCGTCGTGATCTCGACGCGGTTGGTGAGTTGATTGAGCACCGGCTGGTTGGCGCCGCGGTGGCCGAACTTCAGTTTGAACGTCTTCGCGCCGAGCGCCAGCCCCAGGAGCTGGTGCCCCAGGCAGATGCCGAAGACCGGCTTCTTGCCGACGAGGCCGCGGATCGTCTCCTGGGCGTAGGTGAGCGGCTCGGGGTCGCCGGGGCCGTTCGACAGAAACACGCCGTCGGGCTTGTGGGCCAGGACTTGCTCGGCGGTCGCCGTGCCCGGCATGACCGTGACGCGGCAGCCGACCTGGGTCAGGCAGCGAAGGATGTTCCACTTCATGCCGTAGTCGAGGGCGACGACGTGGTGCCGCGGGGCGCTCGCCGGCAGGTACGTCACGAACGGGCCGGTGAAGCCCTCGTGCCATTCGGAGGAGCCCTTCGGCATCACCTCGCGCACCAGGTCGCGGCCGACGATCGACGGCGCCGCCCGCGCCTTGCGCACCAGCGAGGCGTCGTCCAGGTCGGCCGTCGACAGCACGCCGGTCATGGCCCCGCGCACCCGCAGGCGGCGCACCAGAGCGCGCGTGTCGATCCCTTCGAGGCCGAGGACGTCGTTGGCGGCGAGGTAGGCGTCGAGGCTGGTGGTGGAGCGAAAGTTGCTGGGGTGGCGCGCCAGCTCGCGGACGAGAAAGCCCTCGACCTGCGGCCGCGCCGATTCGACGTCTTCCTCGTTGATCCCGCAGTTGCCGATGAGTGGGTAGGTCATCGTCACGATCTGACCCTTGTAGGAGGGGTCGGTCAGCACCTCCTGGTAGCCGGTCATGCTCGTGTTGAAGACGACTTCGCCGAAGCGCTCGCCGGGGGCGCCGAAGGCGCGGCCGGCGTAGACCGTGCCGTCTTCCAGGGCCAGCTTCGCGACCGTGCCGGACATCGCACCTCCTCCGCCTCCGAAGGCTGCTGAGTTATCCCCTCACCCCAACCCCTCTCCCCAAAGGGGAGAGGGGCTTTCCGAACCGGCCCTACCGCCCCGCCAGCCCGAAGTCGTTCCCCGTCAGGCTGCGCCAGGCGCTGTGGATGTGGTTGGCCTTGTTGCCGGCGCTGTCGGCCTGGACGTTCAGGAACTCGATGACGAACGTCGGCCCTTGCACGCGGTAGCTGTGCGGCTGCCCCGCCTCGACGCCGCCCGTGTAGGCGAAGTGGATCGCGCCGGCGCCGGCCTTCTTGGCCGCGCTCAACTCGCGCTCGGCGACGTCGGCGGGCATACGGCGGGCGTAACTCTCGACCAACTTCATGAGCAGCGCGCGCTGCTTCTCCGTCATCTTCTCCGCGGCTAATCCCTTCGCCTCGCCGACCTTCGACGGCGTCTTACTCCCCTCCTCGACCTCGTCGAAGGGCTTCTCCAGGCGGGCGGCCTTCTTCTGGTCGTCGTCGAGCGAGGCGAAAACCTCCTTGGCGAGATCCTCCGCCTCGGGCAGGACCATTTGGCCCTTCTTGGCGCCGCCGAGATAGACCGCCGGGTTGGCGCCGAAGAAGGCGGGCGTGGCGGAGACGACGGTGTCGCCGTCGAGGGTGAAGTTCAGCGACAAGTGGTGTCCCTCGACGCGCCAGCCCCACGGGCCGGTCTTCGACGGCGTGCCGTAGACGGTGAAGAAGTAGAAGCCCGGGTCGCGCGCCGGCCCCTTGCCCATCTCCAACTCGGCGAGGATCGCTTCCAGGCTCATGATGGTCGTGGCCTTCTGGTAGCCGCCGTCGCTGGTGCCGGCGCGGAGGAGGGCCATCGCGGCCTCCTTCTGCTCCTTCGTCATCTCGCCGACGAAGACGCCCTTGTGCTTCGGCTTGCCCTTGTCCTGGTAGGGCGTGAAGTGCCAGTTGAAGCGTTCCTTGTCGTCGAAGGCGAAGACGGCCTTCGCCTTCTGCCCGGCGCCGAGGGCGCCGACGAGCTTGTCCGCGGCGACGGCCATCTTGGCGCCCGCCGATTCCGTCGCCTGGCCGACGTAGGCGACGCCCACAAGCAGCCCCAGCGCGAGCAGCGACAGCAGCATTCGCACGAGTTTCATCAGCGCACCCCTTTCCACGAGAGCGGTTGGTGACGCTGAGTAAGATAAGCGAGTCGGAGCGCGTTTGTCCAACGGGAAATGCGACGGGACGAGGAAGTCACGCGCGCGGCGGCGGGACGTCTCCCTCGGCGAGGGTGTGCGTGGCGTTCTTGTCCTTCTCCGGCGGGCTGCCCTTGACGACGAAGGAGAGCCGCTGGTCGCACATGCGGATCTCGTCGCCGGAGGCGAGCGAGTGGGGGCCGCTCAGCTTACTGCCGTTGACGTAGGTGCCGTTCTTGGAGGCGGTGTCGTGGACTTCGCAGAGGCCGCCGGCGTGGACGAGAATGGCGCAGTGGCGGCGGGAGACGAAAGCGTCCTGCACGACGACGTCGTTGTCCGGGGAGCGGCCGACGGTGTTGATGCCGACTTTGAGGGGGTAGATGTAGTCCTTATCGACCAGCCAGCAGTTGAGCCCCGGCGGCGCGCGATTGCCGATGTTCTGGATGACGGTGTTCGGCGAGTCGATGGCGGGGATGAGCTGGTCGGCGTTCTCCAGGGCGACCGTGTACGACCCGCGGGCCTGAAGAAGCTCGTCGCGGGCGCGGCGATAGTCGGCCCGGCGAGGGGCTTCGAGGTGGACGCTGTTCAGGCGCGGATCGGACATGGGGAGACCCCAGGGCGGCGCCAAGGAGCTGCGACTCCTTGTATCGTCTAAAATCCTAGCCTTCTTCCGTGCCAGGTCAACAAGAAAATGAAGAATCCGTGCTTTCACGGAGGCGAGTCGTGCCGCGCCCGCCGGCCGGGACGCGGTCAGTCGGGGGGCGAAATCTCGAGAATCTTGTAGCGCAGCACGCCGCGCGGCACCTGGATGTCGGCGGTGTCGCCGATCTTCTTGCCGAGCAATCCCTGACCGATGGGGCTGCTCGTGAGGATCTTGTTGTTGTCGTAATCCTCCTCGCCGGGGCCGACGAGGATATACACCTCTTCCTCCTCGAAGTCGAGATCCTTCACGCGGACCTGGACGCCGAAGACGACACTGTCGGTGGGGAGATTGGACCGATCGACGATATAGGCACGCGCCAACTCATCTTCGAGCAGGCGAATGCGGGCCTGGAGCATCCCCTGGTCTTCGCGGGCGGCGTGGTACTCGGCGTTCTCGCTCAGGTCGCCCATCTCGCGCGCGGTGGCGACGCGCTTGGTGATCTCGACCATCTGGACGTTCTTCATGTGGTCGAGTTGGGCTTTCTTCTTGTCGTAGCCTTCCCGCGAGGACGGGATGCGGTCGTTTGACATAACGCTTCAATCCTGTTGAGCTTGCCGATCGCGAGCCGCCGTCTTCCCGGAACGGGGCGCACCTCCCGCGGCCGCGCGCGGCTCCCGCATGTCCGACACGGGGAGGGCGGCCGCCCTTCATGGAACATGCATCATCTTGGCGGGGTCTGTCAAGCTTGTAAAGAGGGATTGACCCGCGCGCGGGGCGGCGCTCGCGAGACGGGTGGCGGAACCCGATTGTCGATGAGGAGGAACACAACGCGATGCTCCCCCTGTTCCGCGCGTCGGCGGGGCGGCTATAATGCGGGAGGGAAAGGGGAGTCCGTGGTGGAGAAGGCCATGTGGACCGACTGGGTGGAGTACTGGCGCTTCCGGCGCGATCAGACGAACATGCTGGTCGACTCGATCCTGTTGCTCCATCGAAAGGAGGGGAGGAACGTGTCGGCGTTGGATGACTTCCGAAGAGACTACCTGAAGACCCACGTTCATGAGATGCCTCTGGCGGAGCGGCTGGCGGGCCTGTCGGTGGAGGAACGACTGACGGGTGTGCCGCCGGAGGAGATCCGGCACTATCGGGACGGGCTCAAACTCGGTCTGACAGGTCCGAAGAAGGCGCGTCGCGCCAAGGGAACCCGGCGGGCGCCTCCCGAGGCGCGTG
>JBBROG010000250.1:0-12530 GCA_038229635.1 Gemmatales bacterium | reverse complement strand
CAAGGAGCATCTGGAGCAGCGTCTGGCGCTGGACATGCACCGCGAACAGCAGGCCCCCAGACGCCGGCATACCTTGACGACGCTGCATCAGGCGCGCTCCAAGCCTGAGTCACTGCACTAACTTTGCTAAAGTCTCAGATTAGCGGCTTGTTGAGTCGTGTAGGGGCTTCCGACCGTGTGGATGATGAGCCAGGCGAGGACGCATCGACACAGGAAGTTGGTGTTCGGGTCGGCGTACTCGGGGGCGAACAGACCCTGGGCGACACCCTCATCGACCGACGCGAGCGCCCCGAGGCGGGGGAGGCGGAGTACGTAGTGGCCCGAATCCTCCACCCCCGGCCCACGTTTCTTTTTGGGCTTACCGTTCTTCACCAATCCACGAAATTCCCAACCGGGAAGCGGAGGGTACTGCTTGAACGACTCGTGGGTCCGGTACAAGACGAAGGCATTTCGGCCGATAACGAGCTGCGGGGCATCCCCTTGGAACTCGGGCTTCGGCGTCGCAGGGGCCGCGAAAAACTGGTCCGCGAACAGCCGGACGATGTACGAATGGTAGCATGCCAAGTCGATGTCTTTTAGCCGCTCGTAAGGGATAATGACCCGATTGCTGCGAACGACGTGGTTTTGGTACGCGCCCTTGCTCCCGCCTCGTGGCGTGGCGTAGCCGGCCTTATCGATCTTGTCTTGGTCTTTGTCCGCGAAGAACGCCCACGCTGCCTTCGGCATCGCGTCGTGCTTCCCGTGGTGACCGGTCAAGAGTCGGCAGGCGTTGATGCTACACAGAGCGGGTGACGGATTGTCGGCCATGCTCCATCTCCTCTATTGAGGTATTCAACTCGTCCGCTTCGATCTGCCCGCTCAACAGTTGAACCAGAAGGGCGTCCCGAAAGGCGACGAGTCGTCTGGTCTGGTTCTGGACTCGCAGCATCTCCTCCGCGGTCGTAACCGATTGCGCCAATGGGAACCCGAGTAGGGCCACATACTGAACGGCGTTGACCACCTTGAGGATCGAATCCTGCTCGGCTAGCGGGGGGATCGCGACCTCGAACTCAAATAAGTCGTACTGATACAACTCCCGGTAAGTCGAGCCGTTCGCCACTTGGTTGAGGTATTTCTCGTTCACCACCAACCAGTAGGCCAGGTAGAGCGGTCGCAACTTCGGCCCGCAGGCGAAGTTCATGAACCCCTGGTTAGTCCCCATTGGGACCGAGTTGATGGCGACCGCCCCGACCGGCGCCCGCTTGGTCAGCAACACAGTTTCGGGCGGCAGCAACTTGGCCGCCGACCCGGCTAGGCCGGCCTCAGTGATGTTCCGCTCGGTGCGTGTGACGAACAAGCTTTCGCGGTTGCCAGTCACTTCCTTCGGGGTCAACCACGGGATCGACCCGTCCCAGTATTCGTCTACACTGGTACTCGGTGTTCCTCCACTCTCGACCTTCAGGATGTACCCGTCGGCCGGGCGTGGCTCCAACGTGGTGTGAGGCCATCGGTCCGGAAGCTCTAGTAGTGATTCAGCCATCGAGAAGCCTCCCGAGCAATGTCCGGGCGTGGGCTGAGGCAGTGGCGGCGGCCGCCACCCGCTCGGTTAGCGCGGCCCACTCCCGGCGAAGTACCGTCGGATCAAACTCCTCCACCGCGCGGCGATCGAACCCCACATATCGTCCCGGCACCAAGCAGTAGTTGTGGCCCCGAATGTCAACCAGTTTCGCTGACCGGCAGAAACCCGGCTCGTCCCGATACGGTGACGATTGGTCGGTACCACGCCATCGGTGGTAGGCCGAGGTGATACGAGATACTTCGTTCGGGGTAAGGTCGCGGTGAGTGCGATCCGTCAGCACCCCGGTGTCGTAAGCATAAACAAACAGTGTTTCACCCCTCCTATCACGCTGACCGCGAACGGCCTTGCTTCGAGCCAAGAACCACAAGCTCACTGCGATGGGTGTGGAGTAGAACAGTTGTGGTGGAAGGTAGACGACGCAATCGATCAAATCCGCTTCAATCAAGGAAGTCCGTGTCTTCATATCCGTCGCTTGATTCGACGACAACGTGCCGTTGGCCAGCACGAACCCGGCCACGCCCTGCGGCGACAGGTGGTGGATGATGTGCTGCACCCAGGCGTAGTTGGCGTTGCCGACCGGCGGCGTGCCGTACTTCCAGCGCACGTCCTCCCGCAGCCGGTCGCCTCCCCAATCCGAGACGTTGAAGGGCGGGTTGGCGAGGATGAAGTCGGCCTTCAGGTCTTTGTGCCGGTCGTTGTGGAAGGTGTCGGCGTTGTGCCCGCCGAGGTTGCACTCGATGCCCCGGATGGCCAGGTTCATCATGCACAGCCGCCAGGTCGTCGGGTTCGACTCCTGGCCGAAGATCGAGATGTCGGTCGGCTTGCCGCCGTGAGCCTGGACGAATTTCTCAGACTGCACGAACATGCCGCCGGAACCGCAGCAGGGGTCGTAGACCCGGCCCTTGTACGGCTCGATCATCTCGACCAGCACCTTCACGACCACTTCCGGCGTGAAGAACTCGCCGCCCAGCTTCCCCTCCGCCGCGGCGAACTTCTTGAGGAAATACTGGTAGACTTGGCCGAGCATGTCTTTGGACGATTGCTTTGGCTGTTTGTCGGGCGGCGCGTCTTCCGCCCGGGAGTGGAACTGGATGGTGCCGATCAGGTCGAGCAGTTCGCCCAGCCGGGTCTTGTCGAGGGTGGGCCGGGCGTAGTCCTTCGGCAGCACGCCCTTGAGCGACGGGTTCTCCTTCTCGATCTGGTCCATCGCCCGGTCGAGAAGCTGGCCGATGTCGAGTTCCCGACCCGACTCGTCCCGGTCTCCCGACCGGGCCTTGCTCTGGAGGTAAGGCCAGCGGGCCTTTGCGGGAACCCAGAAGACGTTCTCGGCCAAGTACTCGTCCCGGTCCTCGCCGTCGGCTCCCTCGACGGCGGCGAGCTTGGCGCGGAACTCCTCGAAGGCGTCGGAGATGTACTTGAGGAAGACGAGGCCGAGGGCGACGTGCTTGTACTCGGCGGCGTCCATGTGGCCCCGCATCTTGTCGGCGGCCTGCCACAGTTTTTCCTCGAAGCCGAGGTTAGCGCCGTTGTTGTTCTGCTTCTTGCGAGCCATGTTGGCAAAGTTTCTCTCACGGACGTGACATCCCCACGAAACTCCCGTCGTTCTCGCGGGCCAGCGCCCACAGGAACGCGCCGACGTCGGGGCTCTCGAAGAAGAAGCCGATGGCGTTGATGCGGACGCGCCCTGGGGCCTCGCGGTTCCACTCCGTTTGCAGCTTGCGGCGGACGTAGCGGCCGAGAATGTCGCCCTGCTGCGCCTCGCTGAGCTTCGCTTCCTGCTCCTTCGTCAGGCCCGGCCCTTCCGTCGGCAGGCCGTCGGAGAAGAGGTAGACCGTGTCCAGCCCCTGCGCCCGGTAGCGGAACGCCGCGTCGAGGGCGCCGTACATGTTCGTGTCGCCGTGCGGCTTCGTCTGCGTCAGCGCCTCGGCGACGGCGGCGGGGCTGGCGCGGTCGTAGTCGAGCCACTCCCCTTTGCGGCCGAGGGGGAAGACGAACTCGTTGGAGAAGAGAATGACCTGAAACTTCTCGAGCTCGGGCAGGCTGCGCATGATCTTGACGACCGCGTCGCGGACGCCGGGCCACTTGTCGGGCGAGAGGGTCTTGAGGTCGACGCGCTCCATGCTGCCGGACATGTCGACGAGGAAGACGACGCGCTTGCCGGTGAGGGCGATGCCGGCGAAGCGGTTGTCGGCGGCGGCGCGGGCGCGCTCCGCCTCGCCGGCCAACGCCTTCTTTTCGCCGCGCAGGGCCTCCATTCCCTGGCGGACGAGGGCGAGCTCGGCCCGCTTTTGCTCCAACTCGCGGTCGCGCGCCAGCAGCGCCTCGCCGCGGCGGGCGACCTCCTTCTCGAGTCCCTTCGCCAGGGCCGCTTCGGCGGCGGCGCGGGCGCGGTAGTCAGTGGCTTCGTCTGTGGCCTCGCGGGCGCGCGCCTCGGCGTCCTTCAGCTTGTCCGCCAGGTCGCCGGCGGCACGGGTCCGCTGGGACAGCGCCTCCACGACCGCGGCGTAACGGGCGCGCAGCCCGGCGAGATCCTTGGCGAGTTGAGCCGACCGCGCCGACAGGGTTTCGCGGTCACCGCGGGTTTCTTTCAGCGAGTCCGCCGTGTCGCGCGCCTCGGCCTCGGCGCCGGCGAGGCGCCGGCGCGTGGCGGCCAGGTCGCGCTCCGACGCACTCACCCGCGCCTGGGCGGAGGCGAACTGCGCGCGGAGGTCGGCGAGTTCCCCGTCGAGGGCGCCGAGGCGCGAGCGCAGCGTCGTGACTTCCTCGTCGGCGCGCCCTGCCTGCGCCGCCTTCTGCTTCGCCTCGCGGAGGTTGAGCAGCCACAACAAGATGACGCAGCCCAGCGCGCAGCAGAGGACGTCCACCATCGAGAGGTTGAAAATGGACGGCGTGCGGTGGCGGGTTTTCATGAGTCGGGGAACCGTTTGGGCCGCTTGCGGCTTCGCAACCTACTGCGAAGCCGCGAGCGACCGTTGCGTCACGCGGTCGTAATCAGCCGCAGCTGGTCCGCCGCCTGGCCGAGGAAGCGGACCATCGGGCCGCCGGGGCCGAGGCGGATCCAGTCGCCCGCCTGGAGGACGATCTCGTGGATGACGGGGCGCTCGTTGACCAGCGTGCCGTTGCGGCTGCGGTCGCGCAGGACGTAGGTGCGGCGCTCGTAGACGATTTCGCAGTGGCGGCTCGACACGGTCGGGTACTGGTCGCTGTCGAGGACGAGGTGGCAGTCGGGGGTGCGGCCGAGGACGAACGCCTTGCCGCCGAGGACGAAATCCTGGCCGCGGAACTGCAACCGGGCCGGGCCGGCCTCGGCGAAGACCGGCGGCGGCAGCGGCGCCGACGTCACGGCGCCGCGCGGCAATTCGCCGCGCAGCAAGCGCCCCGCCAGGTCGCAGGCGGCGCGCGCCGGCGCGTCCGCCGCCAGCACGGCCACGCCGCGACGCTCCTCCGGCTCGTCGTCGAGCAGCGCGGCGCCGAAGTCCTCGCCGTCCGCCACGACGGGGGCCGCGGGGATGACCTCGCCGACCGTCTCCTCCAACGCCGCGACGAGACCCGGCAGGCGCCCGGCGGCGTCGGTTACGAGGATGACCGGCGGCGTGCCCCCCGGCGGCAGCGAGCCGCACAGGGCGTGCAGCGCGGCCAGCGCCTGGCGGACGAGCGGGGCGCAGCAGGCGGCGGCCTCATCGGGGCGCAGGAACAAATTCTGTCCCCAGTGGGCCATTTGCACAAGTACCTCGGCGGCCTGGCCGCGGCGGCAGGCGTCGAGGACGCCGTCGAGCTGGTCGTACAGGCCCTGCTCGGCGTCGGCGGAGGCGCGCGGGTCGCGGCGGCTCTGGCGGACGCAGCGGTCGGCGACGGCGTCCAGGAGGCGCTCGCGCCAGACGCGCGTCCCCAGGCGCGGCAGCGACTGCGTGTCGAGCAGCCGCACCTCGGCGGCGGTGGCGCTGACCGCCGACCACGTCAGGGCGTGGTCATCGACGTCGGCCACCAGCGCGGGGCCGCTCCAGCGCTCCTCGGCGGCGGCCGCGAGCGCCGCCGCCAGGGGCGCCGACAGCCAGCCGTGGACCGGCAGCCGCGCCTTTTCCGCCAGGCAAACGAGCGTTTCGACTTGGGCCGCGCCCAGGTAGGACGGCACGACGACGACGGACGCCTGGGCGCCCGCGCAGGCCGCTTGCAGCCGTTCGAGGACCAGGGCGAGAGCCCTGGCCGCGTCGAGGCGGTGGCGCCCGGCGGCCCAGGTCCGCGGCTCGCCGAGGCAGGGCAGGAAATTGAGACAGGCGAGGTGCGGCAGACGGCGGCACAGGGCCAGCCCGGCGCGGCCGACGACGGCGGCGCGGCCCTCCAGCGACAGGGCGAGGGGCAGGTCGGCGTGCGCGCCGTCGAGCGCCAGCGGCCGCGCGGCCATTCCCGGCGTCCCCTCCGCGGCGCGGGCGCGCGTGGCGTTGAGGTCGAGCCCCACCAGCGTTTGTTTCGCGCCGCGCGCCATTGCGTGGACCCCTGACGAGGATTGCCTGGAACGGCCGGACCTACACGAATTCCTCCGTCGCCGGCTCGAGTTCGTACAGGCGATTGATGAGGTGTTCCTGGCAGTACTGCTGGCAGTCGATGACGACGGCCTCCTCGTCGCGCTGCACGGAGTGGAGCAGGAACATGATGGCCAGGCTGAGGGCGAGGGCGACGAGCGTGCAGTCGAAGGCGACGTTGAGGTGGCGCGTCGCCTGGCCGATGAAGGCTTGCAGCGAGTCGTCGTCGATCTGGCCGGCCATCGTCAGGGCGCCGGACAGGCCGCGCACGGTGCCGAGGAAGCCGAGCGCCGGGATCGCCCAGGCGAGGTAGTGGACCGTCGCCATGCTCGTGACCAGGCGCCCGAGGTCGATCTCGGCCTGGGCGCGGACGGCCTCGGAGGCGTCGGCGCTGGAGCGGCTGATGGCAAACTTGTTCAGGGCGAGGCGAACCATGTTGGCGAGGATGAACGGCCGGCCGCGCGTGAGGGCGTCGAGGCGGCGCTGCAACGGGCGGGCGTCTTCGGGGAGGATGCGGGCGCCTTCCTCAACGGGCAGCAAGCCGAGGTGCAGGGCGCCGCGCTGCCGGCGCAGCTCCCAGTAGCGGTTGCCGAGGATGAAGGCGCCCCAGGTGAAGCAGCAGTAGCAGGCGATCTGCTCCGGGCCGAGGAGGAGGCGGCCGAGGCGCTCCGGCGTCCAGCGCTGCCAGAAGTCGCCGGCCGCGTCGCCGCCGGCGGACCACTGCCACAGCGGGAAGCAGACCGTGCCGACGAGGGCGAGAGCCAGCACGAGGAGGGGCCATTCGCGCGTCGGTCTCTGGGAGGGGGTGAGCGCCATGTCGTTCGCCGATCCGTTCCGTCCGGTCCGAAGGGGAGTCCGCCGCGGCTCCCCGGTTGCTCGCAACTCTAGCTCCGTCCGGCGCCGCGCGGTCGTTCCTCGCCGGACAAGCGATTCTCTCGCACGGGGCGCGCGGCTGTCAAGCCCCCGCGGGGTCGGCGCCGCGGGTCGACGCGCTCCTGAAACGGACGAGTTGGCGTTGTCTTCGGGGCAGCGAGGGGTCAAACGAAGAGTTGGGCGGCCGGGACGCGGAAGCCGGGCAGGTGAGGTTCGGCGGACAGTTCTTGGCGGACGTTGACCAGTTCCGGCTCGGCGTCCGGCCGAAAGATCTTGACAGTGCGGTAGTGCGGGTCGATGACCCACACGAGGGCGACGCCGGCGCGGAGGTAGTCGTCGATCTTCTCGTTGATCTCTTCCTGCTTGTCGCTGGGCGACAGGATCTCGACGGCGAGGACCGGGACGCCGTCGAGGAGCGTGGTGGCGTCCGTCTGCCGCGCCGCGACCTCGGCCGAGACGTAGGCGACGTCGACGCCGACGGTCGTATCGGGGTCGCGGCGCAGCCTCACGCCGGCCTCGCCGCACAGGACCAGGCCGCGCGGCTCCGGCTGCTGATCGCGCCAGTTGTCGAGAAACTTCGCCACGCGCGCCATGATGTGGCTGTGCCAGCGATTGCGCACCGTCATTGGCTTCTCCCGCAATTGCCCCCGGATCAGCCAGCGCTCCATGCCGTCCTCCGGCAAGGCGAGCAGTTCCTCGGTCGCCATCACGGCTGGCGCTGCTTCAATGGGGCCACGGCCCTCGGGCCGTGGATCACCGAGCAGTTCCTCGGTCGCTATCACGGGCGGCTCTGCGACGACAGACATTGTCGGTCCCCTCGACGCGGAAAGGTCGGACGCATCACAGCGGGAGTATAGCAGGCGGACGGCGTCGCCTGCCAGCTAGGCCGCACGCCCGCTCTAAGGACTCCTGGGCCTTTGCGGCTCGTTCTGTCGGGCGCCCCGAGGCGCGGTCAGACGTGCAGCTCGACCACGTCGCCGTCGTGCAGGACGTGGTCGCGGGCGACGGCCTGGCCGTCCATGACGCCGGTGCCCCAGACGCGAGCCGACTTGAGCTGGTCGGCGAAGTCGCGGTGGACCAGCGTCGCCATCTCGAGGACGCTGCTGCCGACGGGGCAGGTGAACGGCGACGTCTTGTCCGCCGGCTTGCCCGGCTTCTTCGTATAGACCCGGATCACGTCGAGGAACTGGTAGATCGCCGTGCGCAGCTCCTCCAGCCCCGTGCCATGCTCGGCGGAGACGAGGCGCGTCGGAAAGCGGTCGCCGAACATCTCGCGGACGATCTCCAGGCGGTCGTCGGCGCCGGGCAAATCGACCTTGTTGCCGACGAGCATCGTCCGCACGTATTCCAGAGTGAAATCCTCGATCTCGGCCGGCTCCTTCCCGACGAGGACGGTCTTGCGCTGGGCGAGCTGGTCGACGACGGCCTCGGCCTGGAACGGGCCGTCGTCGTCGCCGAGGTCGACCAGGAGCAGCGCGGCGTCGGCGGTGCGGACCATGCTCGACAAATAGCCCTCCATGAAGTCGGGCGTGACCGGCGGCGTGTCGATGAGCTGGACCTTGACGTCCTCCCAGTCCATCATGCCGACGTGCGGCTCGCGCGTCGTGAACGGGTACGGGGCGACCTCCGGCGTGGCGCGGGTGAGGCGCGTCAGCAGGCGGCTCTTGCCGGCGTTGGGGCCGCCGACGACGATCACCTGGCCGGCGCCCTGCCGCGGCACCTTGGAGCTGACGCCGCCCTTCTTGGCGGCTTTCTGTTGCTTGTCCTCAACCTCTTCGCGGATCTCTTTCATCCTCGTCTTCAGCTCGGCCTGCACTTTCTCGCTGGCCTTGTGCTTGGGGAGGAGGGTCCACATCTTCTTGAGGCAGGCGAGTCGATCCTCCGGCGCCTGGGCCTTCTTGTACTCGGCTTCGGCTTCGAGGTACTGGGGGGTGAGGTTGACGGCCATGATCGTGGTCCCGAGGACAGGGGCGGGCGCCTGCGGTTATGATGGCAAATTCGGGCCGCGGCGTCCTCCCCCTCCCGCGCCGTTGCGCCCTACACTTCCCCTGAGTCGCGCCGGCCTGGTATTCTGGTGAGGCGGCGACGGCGGTCTCGGTCCCCCGTGGCGAAACACCATGCTCCCCCGCGAAGTCATCCGCCAAATCCGGCGGCTCCAGCTCAAGGCCCGCCGCGCCGTCGAAGACCTCCTCGGCGGCGAGTACCACAGCGTCTTCAAGGGCACCGGCATCGCCTTCGAGGAAGTGCGCGAGTACCAGCCCGGCGACGACATCCGCGCCATCGACTGGAACGTCACCGCCCGCACGGGAAACCCGTTCGTCAAGCGCTTCATCGAGGAGCGCGAGTTGACCGTCATGCTCCTCGTCGACAGCAGCGGCAGCCACCAGTTCGGCACCCGCCTGCAGCAGAAGCGCGAGGTCGCCGCCGAGCTGGCCGCCGTCCTCGCCTTCAGCGCCATCAGCAACAACGACAAGGTCGGCCTGCTCGCCTTCACCGACCAGGTCGAGCGCTTCGTGCCGCCGCGCAAGGGGACGCGCCACGTCCTCCGCCTCATCCGCGACGTCCTCTTCTTCCAGCCGAAGCACCGCGGCACGTCGCTGCGCGCGGCCCTCGACCACCTCAACAAGATCGTCCACCGCCGCGTCATCGTCTTCCTGCTGAGCGACTTCCTCGACAAGGGCTACGAGAACTCGCTCAAGCGCACCGGGCGGCGGCACGACCTGATCGCCGTCCACATCGGCGACCCGCGCGAGGACGAATTGCCGCCGGTCGGCCTGCTGGAGTTGGAGGACGCCGAGACGGGCGAGCGCCTGCTGCTCGACACCAACAGCCGCCGCGTCCGCGACGCCTACGCCGAGGCGGCCCGGGCGCGGCGCGAGGCGCTGCGGCAACTGACGCGCGCCGCCGGCATCGACCTGGTCGAGGTGTCGACCGACGGCAGCCACCTCGACGCGCTGATCCGCTTTTTCCGGCTGCGCGAGCGCCGGCTGAGGAGGACGTGATGACCCCGTTGCGGACCGCCGTTGTCCTGATAGTTCTGTTCGCGTTTCGCCAAGCGGCGAGCCGCGCCGCCGAGTACGAGCAGCGCCAGGGCGGCGCCGTCTTGCGCCTGGAGGCCGACAAGGTCGAGGACGGCGTCGCCGAGACGCGCCTCTCCTCCGAAATGCGCCTGACCCTCACCGTCGAAGGGGCGGCGCCGCTCATGGTCGGCACCGACGACGACGCGGCCGTCAAGGAGCAGGTGCAGGCGCTCAAGGCGTCGGGGCCGTGGTGCAAGTGCGAGGCGCTCGGCAAGCCGGAGCGGACGGCCCTGCCCGGCGGGCGCGAGCGCTGGCGCCTCGACGTGCGCCTCGACCCGGCGAAGGACGGCAAGCTGGAGTTGAAGCCGGCGGCGCTGGACTACGCCGAAGGGCCGTCGGCGGAGAAGCGCCAGGCGGCGTGGCAGCCGATCCCGGTGCGCGTGACGACCACGGTCGCGTCGACGGACGTGCGCAAGGAGCTGCGCGACATCACGCCGCCGGAGGACATCCCGGCGCCGCCGTCGTGGCTGCGGCATTTGCCGTGGGTCGGCCTGGCGGCGGCGGCGGCGGGGCTCGTCGCCGGCGGCTGGGGGCTGCGCCGCCGTTTCCTCCGGCCGGAGCCGCCCCCGGAGCCGCACGACTGGGCCGCCGCCGAATTGACGCGGCTCGAAGGCTTGAACCTGCCCGCTGCCGGCGAGGTGGAGCGCTACCACACGCTCGTGGGCGACGTGGTCCGAGTCTACCTGGAGCAGCGCTACCAGCTGCCGGCGTCGCACCAGACGACGACCGAGTTCCTGGAGACGATGCGGCGCGCGCCGCAGCTGACGAAGGAGCAGCAGGCGCTGTTGCGCGACTTCCTCCAGCGCTGCGACATGGCGAAGTTCGCCCGCGCCGCCCCGACCCCCGACGAGTGCCGCGCCGTGGCGGACATGGCCCGCTCGTTCGTACAACAGACCAGGCCGGCGCCCCGGCCCTGAGACGGAGACGACTATGCGGACCTCTCTTGTTCTTTTCACGTTCGTGCTGCTGTCCCTGTCCGGCCTCGGCTGCGGCGGCTCCCCGGCGACGACCTCGGCAGCGGCCGCGCCGGGCACGCCGAAGGCCGTCCAGAACGTGGCCGAGATCGACCTCGGCGAGGTCGACTATGGCCGGAGCTACGACGCGCCCTTCCTGGTGGCCAACCAGGGCACCGCGCCGCTGCGGCTGGCGCTGGCGAAGAAGAGTTGCGACTGCGCCGAAGTCGACGTGCCGGCGGAATTGGCCCCCGGCCAGGAGGCGAAGCTGACGATCCGCTGGAAGCCGCTCGTCGGCTCGCAGTCGATGTACGTCCTCACCGCGGAGGTCGGCACGAACGACCCGCAGACGCCGGTGATGCAGTTCACCGTCAAGGCCGTCATCACGCCGCTGGTCCGCGTCTACCCCGAGGGCGACTACTACGTCGACTTCGGCGACCGCCCGCTCACGCCGGACGAGGGCCGGCAGCGCGAGATCAAGGTGTTCTCGACCGAACTGGCCGGCTTCGACCTGAACGCGACCTGCTCTCACCCCGGCCTGGAGGTCCTGCCGCTGACGCCGCTGGCTCCCGGCACCATGCTCGGCGAGCACGAGGTCAAGTCCGGCTACAACGTCGTGATCCAGGCCAACGACAAGCTGCCGCGCGGCTACGTGCAAGAGGTCCTCAAGCTCGACGTCACGGCGAAGAACCAGCCGCCGCGCACGCTGACCATGCCGGTCTACGCCTTGGTCGCCAACGGCACCTTCAAGGTGACGCCCGAGAAGCTCGTCTTCAAGAAGCCGCGCCTCGTGGAGGAGGATTCTCTGAAGATGAAGGTGGAATTCTACGTCCCCGGCCCGAACGCCAAGTTGGAAGTGGTGCGGACGGTGCCGGCGTTCCTCGAGGCGAAGGCGGAGGCGTCGCGCCCCGGCGTCTGGTTCGTCACGGTGCGCATCCCGCCGAACAACCCCGCGGCGGCGAAGTTCCAGCCCGATCAGTTCCTGGACGGCCGCGTCGTCCTCAAGGCGGCCGGCAGCGACGCCGAGGTGACGGTGCGCGTCAAGTGGGATCCGTCGGAGAAGTAGTTAAGGCCGCGCGGAAAACGTCGCTCGTTCTTCCCCCGCCGGGGGGACAAGGGTCGCCGGGAGGGTCGCCGTCATGCTGAGCTTTCCCACCCAGAACGCCGCGCCGTCGCTCCGCGGGAAGCCCCCCGAGGAATTGCCGCACGGCCTCATCACGCCGCCGGCGGAGGTGAGAGAACTCGTCGAGATGCAGCGAAATAACCATCCGCCCGAGGTGTTTGCCAGGGCCGAACTCGGGATGCTGAACCTGGAGACGATCGGCTGGTACTTCGACAGCCTCTGCCACCAGGTCATCTACCGCGAGACGCCGGAAGGCCTCGAGGTGCTGGCGGTGGGGTCCGACGACACGGCAAACGCACTTCAATTGCTTGAAAACCCAAGGAGTTGTGCCAAGTACCGAATGTTCCTCCCCGCCCGCTTCCGTTTGACTTTCAACGACCCTTTGCTTGGATCGCCCCGCAACAAGGACAAGGCCAACCGGTT
>JBBROG010000249.1:0-12547 GCA_038229635.1 Gemmatales bacterium | reverse complement strand
TCGGCCCCCCCCGCGCCCCCCGGGGTGTGGGGGGGGGGGTGGGGGGGCGGGGCCGCCGAGCCTCTTGCGGGTTCGCCCCTCACCCCCGGCCCCTCTCCCCAAAGGGGAGAGGGGAGGAGCTTGCCCCTCGGCAATCGCCGTAGCACGGCAAGGCGGACTTGGCTAGGATTGAAGGGTTGACCCGTAATCGTCCCGGGGCTTTCCTGCGGAGAGAGAGTCATGTTTCACACGAGGTTCGGACGGCGACTCACGGCGGCCTGCGCCTTGCTCGCGGCGGCGTGGCTGACCAGCGCGGCGACTCAGGCCGCCGACGACGACAAGGCCCTGCGCAAAGAGGTACTCGCCCTCAACGACGTCACGGGCGACGAGCCCATCAAGGCCGAGGTCAAGGCCCTGCTCGCCGACCCGGCCCGCGCCAAAAAGCTGCTCGCCGCCGGCGTCACAATGGTCAAGGAGAAGAAGCAGCCGTTCAACTACACCGGCGCGGCCATCCTCGCCGAGGTCGCTCTGAAGCAGAAGAACCTCGACGCCGCCACCGCCTTCCTCAAGGTGTGCGTCGCCGAGGCCAACACCCTCAAAAGCGCCTCCAAGCTCAACCAGGCTTACACCGGCCTCATCGCCGTCTACTTCGACGGCGGCAAGTACGACGACGTCGTCAAGCTCTGCCAGGAAATCCTCGAGATGCGCGGCGACGAGGCCACAAGCGGCCTGATGTACTTCGCCTGGGAGACGATGGTCCAGACCCTCGCCCGCCAGGGCAAGATCGACCTCGCCAACAAGGAACTCGACCCGCGCCTGGAGAAACAGCCCGACAACTGGCTGCTCCTCGAGTTGCGCGGCCTGGTCCAGCGCGAGTCCGGCAAATACGACGACTCGGCCGCCACCTACGAGAAGGCCCTCCAGAGCATTTTGAAGGACAAGGAGTTGGACAAGGAGGAGCAGGAGAAGTTCGCCAAGCGGGTGCGCTACCTCCTCAGCGGCGTCTACGTCGATGCCAACAAGGTCGACAAGGCGGCCGAGCACCTGAAGGCGCTGCTCAAGCAGGAGCCGGACAGCCCCACCTACAATAACGACCTCGGCTACATCTGGGCCGACCACGGCACCAATCTGGACGAGGCCGAGAAGATCATTCGCAAGGCGATCGAGGACGACCGCAAGCAGCGCAAGGCCGCCAACCCCGACGCGACGAAGGACGAGCTGAAGGACAACGCCGCCTACCTCGACAGCCTCGGCTGGGTGCTGTTCAAGAAGAAGCAGTACAAGGAGGCCAAGCCGTACCTGGAGGAGGCGGTCAAGGACGAGGAAGGGCGGCACGTCGAGATCTACGACCACCTCGCCGAGGTGAATCTGGCGCTGGGCGACAAGGCCGGCGCGGTGGCGGCCTGGAAGAAGGGCGTGGAAGTCGCCGGCAAGACCAAGCGCGAGCAGCAGCGCAAGGCCGACGTCGAGAAGAAGCTCAAGGCGAATCAGTAAGCACGGCTTTGCCCCGCATTGCCGTTTCTCGGGGGCGAACCGGACGGACACAAGGACGACCACCCGGACGAATCGAGGACGATTCGTCAAGGCGTTGCAAAGCCCCTCCCGAGGGCGGGCCGGGGCTCATTGCACAGAGAGGTCGGGATGCGCCGGAAGTTCGACCGAGGTTTGATCGCGGGGATCGGGCTGCTTACCGCCCTGGTTCTCGTCAACGGCGTATTGTCCTACCGCAACGTCCGCCAACTGAACGTGGACGCCCGCCAGGTCGCCCACACGCATGAGGTTCTGGACGCCCTCTCCGGGGTGAGGGCCGACGGGGAGGGGCTGGAGGCGAGGCAGCGCACCTACCTCGTCGTGGGGGACGCCGACGCCCGCAGACGGCTGGACGAAGCCTTGAGGGCCACGGATGAAACGGTCGCTCGGGTGCGCAGGCTCACCGCTGACAACCCCGGCCAGCAGGCCCGAGTGCGAACGCTCCAGGACCGCTTCCAGGCCGCCAAGGCGGGGCTGACCCGCACCGCCGACGTGCGCCAGGCGCAGGGGTTCGACGCCGCCCGCGAGGTCGTGCTGACCGGCGCGACCCGCAAGGCGCTGGACGACGTGGCGGCGACGGTGGACGAAATGGCGGGCGAAGAGCGGACGCGGTTGGAGGAGCGGTTGCAGGCGAATGAGCGGACTTATACCCTCTCGGTCGTCGGCGCTCTCCTTGCCGCCGTGTTCGGACTGCTGGCGGTCGGGGCCTTCGTCCGGCTGCTCGAACGGCACCTGAGGTCCAGGGACAGGGCCGCGGAAACGGTCCACCGGGAGCGGGAAGTGCTGCGCACGACGCTGGGAAGCATCGGCGACGCCGTGATCGCCACCGACACCGAGGGCAGGGTGACGTTCCTGAACCCCGTCGCCAACGGGCTGACCGGCTGGAGCGCCGAGGACGCCAGGGGCAAGCCGCTGGAGGAGGTCTTCCGCATCGTCAACGAGACGACCCGCGAGGCGGTCGAGAACCCGGCCCTGCGGGCACTGAAGGAAGGCGTGATCGTCGGCCTGGCCAACCACACCGTCCTGGTCGCCAAAGACGGGGCCGAGCGGCCCATCGACGACAGCGCCGCCCCGATCCGCGGCCGGGGAGCCGAAGTGACGGGGGCCGTCCTGGTGTTTCGGGACGTAGCCGAGCGGCGGCTGGCCGAGGACCGGCTCCGGGCGTCCGAGGCCCGCAAGGCGGCGGTCCTGCACGCCTCGCTGGACGCCATCATCACCATCGACAGTAAGGGCAAGGTGGTGGAGTTCAACCCCGCCGCCGAGGAACTGTTCGGGTACGCGCAGGCCGAGGCGGTCGGCAGGGACATGGGCGAACTCATCGTCCCCGACTCGATGCGGGAGAGCCATCGGCAGGGCATGGCCCGCTACCTCGCCACCGGCGTCGGCCGGGTGCTGGACCGGCGGCTGGAGATGCCCGCCCGCCGCAAGGACGGCTCCGAGATCGTCGTCGAGCTGGCGATCACCCGGCTGGCGGGCGGCGACCGCCCGCTGTTCACCGGCTTCGCCCGGGACATCACCGCCCGGCGGCGGGCGGAAGCCGCCCTGGCCGAGCGGACCCGCCTGGTCGCCCTGCGGGCCGACGTGTCCACCGCCCTGGCCTCGACCGACGCCACGGCGACCGCCTTGCGGCGCTGCTGCGAGGCGCTCGTCAGCCACCTCGATGTGGCCTTCGCCCGCATCTGGACGCTCGACGAGGCCGAACAGATCCTGGAATTGCGGGCCAGCGCCGGGCTGTACACCCACCTGGACGGGCCGCACGGTCGGGTGCCGGTCGGCCAGTTCAAGATCGGCCGCATCGCCCGCACCGGCCAGCCCCACCTGACCAACTCCGTGCAAGACGACCCGAACGTCAGCGACCCCGCGTGGGCCAGGCGCGAGGAGATGGTCGCCTTCGCCGGCTACCCGCTGGCGGTCGAGGGCCGGGTCGTCGGCGTGGCGGCCATGTTCGCCCGCCGCCCGCTCTCCGAGGCGGCGTTGACGGACCTGTCGTCCCTAGCCGAGGGAATGGGGCAGTACCTCGACCGCAGGCGCGCGGAGGAGCGGGTGCGGAGACAGGCCGAGTTGCTCCGGGTCACGCTGTCGAGCATCGGGGACGCCGTGCTGACGACGGACGCCAGTGGGCGGGTCAACTTCCTCAACGGCGTGGCGCAAGACTTAACCGGCTGGAGCCACGAGGCGGCGGAGGGGCAGTCCGTCGAGGCGGTCTTCAACATCGTCAACGAGCAGACCGGCGAGGCCGTCGAAAGCCCGGTCGCCAAGGTGCTGCGGGACGGCGTGGTCGTCGGGCTGGCCAACCACACGCTCCTGATCGCCAGGGACGGCACCCGCCGCCCCATCGACGACAGCGGCGCTCCCATCCGGGCCGGGGACGAGATGGTCGGGGTCGTCCTCGTCTTCTGGGACGTATCCGAGCGGCGGCGGGCCGAGGAGGAGCGACAGCTCCTCGCCTCTATTGTCGAGAACTCGCCCGATTACATCGGCGTCGCCGACGCCGAAGGCAAGCCGGTCTACGTCAATCGAGCGGGCATGGCACTCGTCGGCCTCGATGATCTCGCTCAGGTTCGCCGGTCCGCGCTCCCGGATTACTTCTTCCCGGAGCAGTGGGCTTTCCTCGCCGAGGTCGTCTTGCCCACCACCCAAAGGGACGGGCGCTGGTCCGGCGAACTGACCTTCCAGCACTTCAAAACGGGGGCAGCCATTCCCGTCCTCAGCGCTGTCTTCCGGGTGGACGACCCGGCGACGGGCAAGCCGATCAACCTCGCCACCGTCACCCGTGACATCACCGAGCGGAAGCGGGCCGAGGAGCAGTTGCGCGAGAACGAACGACGCCTGCGCTTCGTCATGGACTCGATGCCGCAGAAAATCTTCACCGCCACGCCGGACGGCGACGTGGACTATTTCAACCCGCAGTGGTCCCGGTTCACCGGCCTGTCGTTCGAGCAGATCCGGGATTGGGGCTGGACGCAGTTCATCCACCCCGACGACGTGGCGGAGAACGTCCGGGTCTGGAAGCACGCCGTCGCGACCGGCGAGCCGTTCCAGTTCGAGCATCGCTTCCGAAGTGCGGACGGCGAGTACCGCTGGCACCTCAGCCGGGCGGTGGCGCTGACGGACGACGGAGGCCGCGTCCTGATGTGGGTCGGCTCGAACACCGACATTCACGAACAGCGGCAGACGGCGAACGAGTTGCGGCGGCTGGCCGCCGACCTGTCCGAGGCCGACCGGCGCAAGGACGAGTTTCTCGCCACGCTGGCGCACGAGTTGCGCAACCCGCTGGCCCCGATCCGCAACGGCCTGCAAGTGATGCGAAGGGCGGGGGGCGACAGCCAGGCCGTCGCCCGAGTGCGGGACATGATGGAGCGGCAGTTGGGTCAAATGGTGCGGCTGGTGGACGACCTGCTCGACGTGAGCCGCATCACCCGCGGCAAGCTGGAGCTGCGCAAGGAGCAGGTCGAGTTGGCGGCGGTCCTCGGCAGTGCCGTCGAGACGAGCCGCCCGCTGATCGAGGCGGCGGGCCACCGATTCACGGTCACGCTGCCGCCCGCCCCGGTCTACCTCGACGCCGACTTGACTCGGCTCGCTCAGGTGGTGTCGAACCTGTTGACGAACAGCGCCAAGTACACGGAGCGGGGCGGGCGCATCCGGCTGACCGCCGAGCGGCAGGGGGACGAGGCCGTGGTAACGGTCGAGGACACGGGGGTCGGCATCCCCGCCGACATGTTGCCCAAGGTGTTCGAGATGTTCACCCAGGTCGATCGGTCGCTGGAGAAGGCGCAGGGCGGGCTGGGTATCGGCCTGACGTTGGTGAAGCGGCTGGTGGGGATGCACGGCGGCACCGTCGAGGCCAGGAGCGAGGGCTACGGCAAGGGCAGCGAGTTCGTCGTGCGCCTGCCGGTGGCGGCGGCGGTCCCCGCCGAAGAGACGGTGCGGCGGGAGGACGCCGGGGCGGGTGGCGAGTCGGTCAAGCGGCGTATCCTGGTGGTGGACGACAACGAGGACTCGGCCAACAGCCTGAGCCTGCTGCTGCGGCTGATGGGCAGCGAGGTCCGCACGGCCCACGACGGGCTGGCGGCGGTGGCGGAGGCGGCGGCGTTCCAGCCCGACGTGATCCTGCTGGACATCGGCATGCCCAAGTTGAACGGGTACGAGGCGTGCCGCCGCATCCGGGAGGGGCCGGGCGGCAAGCGGTTCGTGATCGTGGCTTGCACCGGCTGGGGCCAGGACGAGGACCGCCGCCGGTCGAAGGAAGCGGGGTTCGACTTCCACATGGTCAAGCCGGTAGACGCCGCCGAACTGGAGAAGCTGTTGGCCGGCGTGCCGCCCCGAACATGACCGAGCGCCGGAATTGTTGCGGGACGAGGCCGAACCCGGCTCCGGCGCGCCACCGCTACAAATGCCTCGCTGAAGCCGCCCCCGGTCACAAACGAAAACTGCCGCAAGGTCTTATCCTTGCGGCAGTCATGTCGAGTGGACAGAGCCGGGATTGAACCGGCGACCTAAGGATTTTCAGGCAGCCATTCGGCCGCAACGTCTATTCGATCACCAGTCGTAAACCGTTTAATAACTTCATCTTGCGTCATGGTCTCGCAGAGGGCATTTTGATAGGATTCGGCTGTTTTGGGCTAATTTTGGCTGGGTTTCCTATCACCAATCCTATCATGGGAACGCTGACGACCACAGGTTGAACCCGCTCATCCCTCCTCGAACAGCTTCTTCATCTCGGCCGGTAGCTTCACCCTCAACACCTTCTGGCGCACGATCTCGTCGGTCAGGTCAAGCCGCTTCCATGACTTCCCGTCGAGAAGGATGAGGTCGATTCGGCCAAATCTGTCCGCATGCTTGGCGGCAAACTTGGCGAGCCCCGACGCTTTCGCTGGCGAGTCAGCCAGCCCGATCGAGTGCGGGTCGATGATATCGACGACCAGCCCCTTACCCTGCTTGCGGGCCAGAAGGAAGTCCGGATACATCGGCCGGTCCTCGCCGCCTTCTTCATAGGGGACGCACAGCGCCCACGCCTTCCGATCAGTGTTCCGCAGCCACCAGAGCACGTCCTTACGCCCCAACTCCTGGCCGAGCAGGTCCGTCTCCGGGGCGTTCAGCTCCTGCGGGAACTTGCCGTCGTCGTCCACGTACAGATGCTTCTCCCATTTCGTCTCGGCGGCCTTCACCTGAATGGTCGCCGGGTAGGTCAGTGGCGCCAACTCGGGCACGGCGGCGAGGTTCCTCACCTCGTCGTAAGCGTTGCGGCTGCCCTCCTCCAGCACGGCGATGGCGGCGTTGTGAGCCTTTAGCCACTTCTGAACCAGTTCCTGCGCGGCCCGCTCGATCTTGCGGACAACGTCCGGGTCCATGCAGAGCGCGAAAAGCTCCAGCTTCGCCCGTTCTCGCGCCGTCGGGTCTTCCCTGACGCGCTCGCGCCACCAGATTTTGTGCAGCCCTTCGTTGAGTTTTCTGCCGACCGCCTCGAAGAGGTCATCGACGTTCTCCGCTGCGATGTCCACCTGCACCGTGTCTCCCTCACAGGTGGACTCGCTGCCCACGTCCCAGTTGACCGCCTCGATCTCGACCTTCGCGCGTTCCTCAACCACGTCCTTGAACCGTTCGCTGTCCTTGACGCGGCTGTATTCCGCCTTGAGGATTGCCAACAGCGCCGCGCGAGCGTCGTCGATGGCTTCCTAGTGGATTTCGTCGTTCGCCAGCAGGCGGGCGAGCTTCATCAGGCGGCGTACCTGACTGGCCTTCCGCTTCCGGGGCACGATGTAGGACGGGCAGGCGGACAGCGCCTCGAACGCCTTTTCGCTCCCGTCGGCCTTGCGGAAATCCAGCGCCGTTTCGGCCAGCTGGATATCGACCGGCGGCATGATGTCGGAGTCCGGCTTCGACAGCTTGGCGACGATCGCCTCAAGCCCCTTGGTGTTGTAGTGCGGCAGAAAGAGCGAGACGGTGTTCAGGACTTCGTCGTCCACCACGCGGCGGGCCAGCGGAGTCCGGACCATCCGCCCGACGAGCTGGGCAATGTAGGTGGCGTCCGCTGCGGTGCGGAACGACATCATCACCTCGGCGCGCGGGCAGTCCCAGCCGGTGTTCAGGCTGGTCTTGAAGAACACGGCGCGGATGTCGGGGTCGCTCTCGATGTCGGAGGGAGGGAGGTATCGCAGGTCCTCGCCCCCGACGAGCTTCACGACGGTGCCTTCCTGAAAAGAGTGCGCGAAGGCGTCGTTGGGCAGGTTGCCGAGCGTGTCGCGGAGGATGCGGATGGCCTGCGTGATATCGGTCTTGGAAATCTGCCCCCTCCCGCCATCCTCCACCTGCACCAGTAACAGCGGCCTGACCGGTGTCTCGTGCTGGGCGTCACAATAAGCGCCCCAGTGCGAGGTGAAATTCTGGAGCGACAACGCGCTCTCGCGCAGGAGCGTCATGTCGGTGGGCTGCTCCTTCTTCGGGTGATGAAGGATGATCGTCTCCTTCAGTAGCCCCGAGGACCGGACGTCTGCGGTGTCGATGTCGATCGGCCGGGTGTGGCGACCCGTTCCCACGATCAGCGAGTTGAAGCGGCCCGGCGTGGCCGAGATGCCGACGACGACGGGGACCGGCGGGATCCCCCCCGGCGATCCCTTGATGAACTTCTGGATGATGGAGTTGGCGTCGGCCTGATCCCTGCCCTCCGTCATGCCGCGGTGCGCCTCGTCGATGATGACGAAGAACTTTCCGGGCCGGGTGTCGATGGTGTTGCGGATGATCTCCCAGATGCTGTAGGTGCGCTTTTCGTGGTGGGAGACCAGGCCCTTGTCCTTGCCGATCTTCTGGGTGTTGAGGAAGTGGACGTTGCCCGGCTTGAGGCTCTCGCGGTCGAAGGAGGCGTCGATCACGATAAGGGTGTCGGCGTTCAGCACCGTGCTGGTAGCCAGCATTTTCTTGCGGGTCTGGGTGTTCAGCTCCGGCTGGTCGGTGATCCACAGGAAGGTGGCGTCGGCGATCGGGGCGTGTTCGTCGTCTCCCGTTAGGACCAACTCGATCGCGCGCGTAAGCATCACGGTCTTGCCCGACCCGGTCGGGGAGGAAAGGCTGACGGCCTGTCGGTCGCCCGACTTCGCCTCCCTCGCTGCCGCGCGCAGGTTGCGGACGAGCTTCACCACCGCGTCGTACTGGAACTCCTTCAGGATCAGCTTCATATGCTCTGTCTCGTGTTAATCCGGAAGTTCGCTAGGTAGTCCCGGTAGAGCATAGACGTCGAGAGCCGGGGCGGCAGGGCCGACCGCATTTCGGCGTAGGCGTCCTCCGAGTCGGTGACGATCCAGACGTGGGTCACGTCCGGGTGGCCATCCAGTGCCTTACGCAGCCGTCGGAAAGCGGACTCGTTGAACAGGACCGCGTAACGCGCACCCGCCGGGAGCGAGAAGCCTTTGCAAGGGCATGCCTCCCGCGTTCCCACCCCGCCCGCCGCAAGCCACAGGGACGGGACGATCGCGTCGAACTGGTTGCCGAGATCCACGTCGTCGGGGTCGAGGTAGTCGATGCGGAAGAACTCCACGTTCTCCTTGTAGCCCTTGGACATCGGCTTTCCGTCGGCGTAGTTGCCGGGGATCGGCTCCCCGTCCGGCCTCTTGCCGGTGACCGCCGCCTCGCAGCGCGGCCGGGTGGCCTGCTCGAAAATGCCGTGCTTCTCGAACTCCTTGTCGCCCCGGTAGATGCCCTGCTTGTTCAGCCGCTTGGCGGTCTTCTCAGCGACCTCGTTGTTGGTGACGAGCACGCTGCGTCGTCGTCCCCCGTCCTCGTCGTTGAGCATGCAGGTGGCGTGAAATGTCGTCCCCGAACCCGCGAAGAAATCGAGGATCAGTGCCTCGGGCCGGTTACGCACCACGGCGGCGAGGCAGTCCTTGACCGCGTACACCGACTTCGGGAAGGGGAAGGCGTTCCGGCGTCCCAGCAGCTTGTGCAGCAGCGTGGTGCCGTGCGTGCCGGCGTCGTGAGGCTTCTCCCACCAGACGGTCTTCAGCTTCTTCGACGCGGTTCGGCGGACCCAGTAATTAATGGTCCACAGGTCCTGGGCTTTGTTGTACCTTCCCATGATGACGAGTCCCTTGTCGATGCGCTCCTGCATCTTCGAGGGGATGTACCGCCAGCAACGGTGGTGGCCTTCCTTGTCGATGGGCCAGACCGGCTTGAGGCCGTCCACGACAGAGAAGTCGGGAGCCACCCCTAGCGGCGGGGCCTCACCCACACGGACGACCTTGTTCTTCTTGGGATCGACGCAGATGGGGTAGAACTGGTTCTTCCGCTGCTCTCGGTAGCTCGATTCGCCACCACGGCGGCGGGCGTGCCGGAGTTCCCATTCGGGAAGCTCCTCTTCCGGAAAAGGGTAATTCGCTACCTCCGGCTCTTCGGTGTCGCCGTCCTCGTCGTCCTCTTCGTCATCCTCCTCCTCTTCCGCTTCGTCCGTGGTGAACAGTCCGGGCGCGGCTGCCGCTGCCGCCTTGGCTGAGGCGGCGACGGTGGGGGCGCCGGCGATAATGCTTTTCCCGGCGTTGGGCACGCAGAATATGGCGTATTCATCCACCCGGGCGAAGTTCAGCTTCCCCGTTCCCTTGGGGTTGATGACGATCGAGACCATGTGCCGTAGGTAATCCGGGAACAGCTTCTCCAGAAGCATGCCGAGGTGATGCACCTCGTGCTCGTCGATGGTGACGATCAGCACCCCGTCGGGCTTGAGCAGGCGCTTGGCCAGCACCAGCCGCTTCTCCATGAAGCTCAGCCATTTGCTGTGCCGCCACGCATCCTTCAGATCGACGTACCGATTGTTGTACTTCCAGTCCCGGGCGCCGGTGTTGTAGGGCGGATCGAGGTAGATGCAATCGACCTGCCCCTCGTAGAGGTAAACCAGTAGCTGTAGCGCGTGGAAGTTCTCGCCGTTGATGATGGCGTGGTGCGGCTTGTCGTCAGGGCCGTGGCGGACTTCACCCAGCGACGTCAAGGCCGGGTAAATCGGGTCGCCGAACCGCTTGACCGTCATCAGGTCATTCACCGGCAGGCATTCAGTGTCGCCGCCGTCTTCCGGCTCAACCGTCGCCTTCCCCCGGCAGTCCAGCGACTTCACCTTGTAGAGTTTCTTGCCCTCGGGGTCAGCGCGGCGCTGGACCGTGGCCCCGACCACCAGAGGGAAGCCCAGCAAGCAGGTCGATTCAGGAATGTGTTCCTCGAACACCAGCCCGAAGCGGTGGCGGCGGCGCAGGTCGGTCAGGGCCGCCTCAAACCTCTGCTTGAGATGGGAGTCCTTTATCTGGCCGACGAGATCATCCAGACGAGCCATTTCGGTCCCACCCCATCAGCGAGCGATGCCGTCTTGCCTGTACAAACAACCAGTAGAGAGTACGGCGGGGGAAGGGGCCTTTCAAGGCTGGTAGCCAGCCTTGCCGTATCCTGTAGAATACGGAAAGTCACGCGCGCCGACCCCTTGCCGGGTGACCCGCGCGCACCGATTGCAGGGGCCTGTCAGGCCGCAACTACCGGTATTGTCAAGACTTAGGAATGATGCCCTCAACGGGCGCGTACCCATCCTTTATCATCGGACTGACGGCCAGGTCGTCTGACGTGGTTTGGCACGGAAAGGCCGGCCGGTGCGGTTGATCGGACGGTACGCTGCGCGCATCCGGATAAGATAGATAGGCGGCGTTGGGGAGCGATCACAGAAGCGAGGGGTAACATGACCGGCAGCGATTTGATCATGGAAATGACTGGAGAGAGTCGGGACACTCAAGTGCAGCTGTCAGTCTTCGCGTGGACGGGCTACTTTTTCGTCGATCTGGACCTGCCTTTGCCGACCCTGACGCTCACGAACGGGAAGGCACCCGGCAGCGCGGCGGTCGCTTTTCCGGTCGTGCGACACGACCACAATTGGACCGTTGAGATTCCGGGATCGGAGCAGCCTCGCCCCGCAATTATCCGTTTCCGGCGGACGGGGACGCTCAGCTACACCTACTGGATTTGGGGACCGGGCGACGCCGAATATACGCATTACGATTTCGTGCTGGACGAGCATCCCAATCCGCGTTATCACCACGGGCGGCGCTGGCTGGTCATCTGATTGGGGCGTTCGGGAAGGGGTTGCTAGCTGCCGGCCCTGCCATCGGGCCTTGGCCTTTACAGCCGCTGTCTTGCGTAGCCATCGCGTCGGTTGCCGTTTTCCGTGGAAATCTTCTCCGCCGATGACTCCCCTGCCATCTGCTCGTCGCCGTCGCTCGCCGGTCTGGGGGTCGAAAAGGCCGCAGCGGCATGGATGCCGCTATAATTGCGGCCCGGCCCCCAGAGCGGTGAGCAGAGGCGGCATGTGCGGGCGGCGTGGAGATTGCATCTGTTGATGGTGCTGCCTGCCCCGCGATGCTCAGAATCGGAGCGAACTGGGTGAGGGGTCTGCCTTTATCGCCCTTTATCCCAGTCCCGGTCGTGCCGATCGAGTTACCAGACGCCCGCCAGTTGTCCGATGAAGCCCTTCAGGCCCTTCGGCTGCGCGCCTTGCGCGGCATCGAACTGGGCTTCTCCCAGGTCGATCTCTCGGACCTCCTGGGTGTCTGCCACGAGACCATCAGTCGCTGGTGGACCGCCTACTCCGCGGACGGCCTCACGTCTCTCCCCGGCGGTCGCACGGGCCGGCCTCTTGGCTCGGGACGCTTCTTGTCCGACGAGCAGGCCGAGCGCCTCAAGGGACGGATCGACAACAACTCCCCGGAGACGTTGGGCATCGCGCACGCCCTGGGGACCCGTCGGGCTGTTCGAGACCTGATCCGCAAGGAGTTTGACATCGAGCTGGCGGAACGAACGGTGGGGCAGTACCTGCGCCGCTGGGGTTACACCTCTAAGTTCGACTGATGCCGATTTCGAGGGGCCGCCTGGGCGGTAGTCTGGGGAGTATCCGACGCTTCCCACCCTACACGCCCCAGGACGGCCTCCGATGATTCTACCGCCCCAAGCCGGGCCGCTGCTCGCCGCGCTCACCACGACGTTCACGCAACCGACCGCCCCGCAGGCCCGGCGTACCGGGGCG
>JBBROG010000248.1:0-12639 GCA_038229635.1 Gemmatales bacterium | reverse complement strand
CCTCCGCGACGGCGATCAGGCCGATCGAGGCGTCCTCGCCCTCCCGCGCCAGCGTGACAACGCCGAGCGGGTCGGCGTCGAAGCCGTCCGCCGCGACGAGGACGGCGTCGGCCAACTCACCGCGGGTCGAGCGGTCCATCCAGGTCGTGTACAGCGCGACGAATCGGTCCTCGGGGATGAGCGGGTCGACGCGGAAGCGCGAGTGGCCTCCCGCCGCGACGGCGAGGCTCAGCAGGGCGGGCGACGCCGGACCCCTGGCAAACTCGACGACGGGCGGCGCTCCGAAGACCGGCGCCGTCGCCGGGTCGAGGTCGCGCCGGAACGTCGCTTTCCGATCGACGAGTCTCCCGGCGAACTCCGCGAGGAGGTCGGCGGGGACGTCGTGGCGCGGCTCGGTCTGCCAGTAAACGAGGCCGATCCCGTCGCGCCGCGCCCGATCCAGCGCGGCGCGTGCGCCGGCGGAGTCGTCGCCCGGCAGCGTCAACCGCGCCACGGCGATCCCGAAGTGATTCGTGTCCCAGGCCAACGGCTCCAGCGGTCCGGCGCTCACGGCGTTGCCCCCCGCCGGACGAATTCCGTGACGCCCTGGACGACGCGCTCCTGTTCGCCCTCGGTCAGTTCGTAGTAAAACGGCAGGCGCAGCAGGCGGCCGCTCAGGTCCTCCGTCACGGGAAGCTGCCCGTCGGCGCCGCCGAATTTCTGCCCCATCGGGGACGAATGCAGGGGGATATAATGGAAGACGGCGAGGATGCCGCTCGCCCGAAGGTGCGCCATCAGGGCGTCGCGCGTCGCGCGATCCCGAAGCAGGACGTAGAAGAGGTGATAATTGCCGCCGCACTCCTCCGGGACGCGCGGCAGGCGCAGCAACTCGTCCGCCTCCAGCGGCGCGAGGCGGCGGCGGTAAGTCTCGAAGATGTCGCGCCGCCGGGCGCTGATCGCGTCCATCATTTCCAGCTGGGCGTACAGGAACGCCGAGCAGATCTCGCTGGGGACGTAGGACGAGCCGACGTCGACCCAGGTGTACTTGTCGACGGCGCCGCGGAAAAACTGCTTGCGGTTGGTGCCCTTGTCGCGCAGGATCTCGGCCCGCTCGACGAGCGCCGGGTCGTTGATGCAGAGCGCGCCGCCCTCGCCGCAGATGTAGTTCTTCGTCTCGTGGAAGCTGTACGCCCCGAGGTCGCCGATCGCCCCGAGCGCCCTTCCCCGGTAGGTGGCGTTGACGCCCTGCGCCGCGTCCTCGACGACGCGCAGGCCGAACTGCCGCGCCACGTCCGCGATGCGGTCCATGTCGCAGCCGACGCCGGCATAGTGGACGGGGAAGATCGCTTTCGTGTGCTTCGTGACCGCTTTCTCGACGGCGGCCTCGTCGAGGTTGAGCGTGTCGGGGCGGACGTCGACGAAGACCGGCCGGGCGCCGAGGCGGACGAAGGCGCTGACGGTCGAGACGAAGGTGAACGACGGCACGATCACCTCGTCGCCGGGGCCGAGGCCGCAGAGCAGGGCGGCCATCTCCAGCGCCGCCGTGCAGGACGGCGTGAGCAGCACCTTCGGGACGCCGAAGCGCTCTTCGAGCAGCTTGGAACACGCCTGCGTGAAGTGGCCGTCGCCGGCGATGTTGCCGAACGTCACCGCCTGCGCGATGTAGAACAGTTCCTTGCCGACGACGAACGGCTTGTTGAACGGGATCGGCGGTTGCATGGCGTCATTCTGGCGGGTCGGCCCTCGCGCGGCAACGGGGCGCGGTCCCGACTTGCCTTCGACCCCTCGTTACGGGCATAATAGCAACACGCCTTCACCCGCCTCACCCCAAGGAGTTCCGCCGATGGCCGGCCCGTTGACGCGACGCCTGCTCTTGCCGTTCCTCGCCGCCCTGGCGCTGGTCTGCCTCCCGCGCGGCGACGCCGGCGCCTGCCCCTTCTGCACCATGCAAGGGCAGACGCTCACCCAGGACGTCAGCCAGGCGAGCATGGTCCTCGTCGGCACCTTCACCAACCCCAAAATGGGCGAAAACTTCGGCGAGGGGACGACCGACCTCGTCATCGAGTCGGTCCTCAAGAAGCACGACATCCTCGACAAGCAGGCGAAAGACGTCGGCGGCAAGAAGGTCGTGACGCTCAAGCGCTACGTCCCGCAGGAGGACAAGAAGTACAAGTACCTCGTGCTGTGCGACGTCTTCAAGGACGCCATCGACCCGTACCGCGGTATCAGCGTCAAGGCCGACTGCGACATCGTCGGCTACGTCGAGGGGGCGATGAAGGTCAAGGACAAGAAGCCGGGCGAGCGCCTGCCGTACTTCTTCAAGTACCTGGACAACGCCGAGGTCGAGGTGTCCAACGACGCCTACAAGGAGTTCGGCAACGCCGATTACAAGGACTACCGCGACATGGCGAAGGACTTGCCGGCGGACAAGATCGCCAAGTGGCTGCAAGACCCCAACACGCCGGCCTTCCGCTACGGCCTGTACGCCTCGATGCTCGGCCACTGCGGCAAGGAGGAGCACGCCAAGGTGCTGCGCGACATGCTCGACGACCCGCAGAAGAAGCTGCTAAGCGGGACCGACGGCATCTTCGCCGGCTACACGCTGCTGAAGCCGAAGGAAGGCTGGGCGTACCTGCGCGAGATCCTCCAGGATCCGGCGAAGGACTTCACACAGCGCTACGCCGCCCTGCGCGCCGTGCGCTTCTTCTGGGAGTCGCGGCCGGACGTCTTCGACAAGAAGGAACTGGTCGCCGGCGCGGCGCTGCTGCTCGACCAGGGCGACATCGCCGACCTCGCCATCGAGGACTTGCGCAAGTGGGGCCGCTGGGAGATGAACGACACGATCCTCGAGCTGTACGAGAAGAAATCGCACGATATACCGATCATTCGCCGCTCCATTCTCCGTTACGCCCTGTCGTGCCGCGACGTGGAGAACGTCGAGCGGCCGAACCCGAAGGCCAAGGCGTTCGTCGAGAAGATCCGCGCGAAGGACGCGCAGATGGTCAGCGACGCCGAGGAACTGCTGAAGCTGGAGACGCCGCCGCCGGCGGCGGCGCCGGCGAACAAGAAGTGAACCCGCCGCTTGCGGCTTCGCAAGTGCGAAGCCGCAAGCGGCGGGGCGTGTCAGGAAAAGGAGTTTCCCGTGCAGCGCCGATCCTGGATCGTTCTCGCCCTTATCACGGTCGTTCCCGCCCCATCCTCGGCGTGCAGCCTGTGCAGCCCCGACGCTCTGCGCACGGCCACCTTCCGCCAGGACGTCGCCCAGGCGCGTCTGATCGTCTACGGCACCGTCGCCGCGTCGCGGCTCACCGGCGGCGCCGCTGGCACCGGCGTCAGCGACTTCCGCGTCAAGACCGTCGTCAAGCCGGACGCCTGGCTCGGCACGAAGACCGCCGTCGAGGTGCCGCGCTATGTCCCCGTCCTCGACGCGAAAGACCCGCCGCGCTACCTCCTCTTCTGCGACGTCTACCAGGACAAGCTCGACGTCTTCCGCGGCATCCCCGTCACGTCGGACGCGGCGGCGGCCTACGTCAAGGGCCTGCTCGCGCTCCAGGGCAAGCCGACGGCCGACCTGCTGCGCTACTGCTTCGACTATCTGGAACATGCCGATAAAGAGATCGCCCAGGACGCCTTTTTGGAGTTCGCCAAGGCGGGCGACCAGGACCTCGGCAAGGCGGCGCCGAAGCTGGCGGCCGACAAGCTGCGCGGCTGGCTGAAGGACGCGCGGACGCCGGAAAGCCGCCTCGGCATTTATGCGTTCCTCCTGGGCGCCTGCGGCGGCGAGCAGGACGCCGCCCTCCTGCGGGCGCTGATCGCGGCGCCGACGGAGCGGACGGAGGCGGCGTTCGACGGCCTCCTCGGCGGCTACGCCCAGCTGCGGCCGCGCGAGGGGTGGGAGTTGGCGCTGTCGATCCTGAAGGACGAGCGTCGGCCGTTCGCGACGCGCTTCGCCGTGGTGCGGATGCTGCGCTTCTACCACTCGTGGAAGCCGGAGGAGACGCGGGCGAAGGTGCTGGAGGGGATGGCCGCCGTGCTGAAGCAGGGCGACGCCGCCGACCTCGCCGTCGAGGACCTGCGCCGCTGGCAGGCGTGGGACCTGACCGGCGACGTGCTGAAGCTCTACGGGACCAAGGGGTACGACGCGCCGCTCATGCAGCGCGCCCTGGTGCGCTACGCCCTGTCGTGCCCGAAGCCGGAGGCGAAGCGCTTCACGGACGCGCTACGCCGCAAGGAGTCGGACCTCGTCAAGGACGTCGAGGAGTCGCTGACGTTCGAGAAGAAGTGAGCCGCAAGCGGCCTTATTTCTTGAGTTGCGCCGTCGGCACGGCGTAGAGGTCGAGCCCGCCTTTACCGCCGGGCCGGTCGGAGGCGAAGTACAGGTACGCCCCGTCGCGGCTGAGGCACGGCGACACGTCTCCCTTTTTCCCCTCGGGATGGTTCAGCTCGTCGAGCGGCTCCGGCTTGCCCCACCCCTTGGCGCCGCGCACGCTGACGAACAAACCCCATCGCCCCTCGCCGACGGGGCCTTGCCCGTACATCTTCTTGCCGTCCGGCGTCAGCGTCGCGTGGTGGAAGTCGGCCGGCAACTCCTCGACGAGGGCCGGCTCGCCGAAGCCCGCGGCGCCGCTCGCCTCCTTGCGCTTCGTGACGAGAACGCGCCAGCCGTCCTTCGTCTTGCGGCTGAAGTAAAGGGCGCGGCCGTCGGCGCTCAGCCAGGGGTGTAACTCGTCCGCGGCGGTGCAGACGGTGTTGAGCGGCGTCGGCGAGTTGAAGACCTTGTTGGCGTCGATCCGCTGGGCGACGAAGAGGTCGAAGTTGTCGCTCGTCTTATCCTTCTTCGTCGCGAAGAAGAGGTACTGCGGGAAGCGGCGGTCGTCGGTGACGAAGGTGCTTCGGTCGTCGACCTCGCTGCGGACGTAGTCGTCGAGCGGCTTGCCCGGCGCCCACGGTTGGCCGGCCTTCTTGCGCTGCGCCAGCATGAGGTCGAACTTACCGGCGGCGTTCGAGGCGTAGTATAGCGCCAGGCCGGAGCTGCTGACGTGCGGCTCGTCCTCGTCGGCCGGCGTGTTGACCGAAAGGGGCGTCGGCTTGACCTGCGCCGCGGCGGGCGCCGCGGCCGCGAAGAGGACGAGGGCGGTCACGAATCGGCTCATGGGGCGGGCTCCCAGGGAGGACAGGGCGATTGAACGCTCCTCTTATTGTAGAGGGGAATTCGGCGCCCGCCTCACTTCTTCTTTTTCTTCTTCGCCTCCTCGTACTCCTTGATGTACTTTTCCGGCTCCGCGTTGAACTCGTCGCGGCAGCCGGAGCAGCAGACGTAGTACGTCTGCCCCTTGTAGGTCACGCGGATCGTCCCCAGGCCGCCGCTGATGATACACTCCGGCTTGCCGTCGCCCTCCGCGAACGACACGCCCTCCTTGGTGGCGCCGACGCGGTACTGCTTGGCGAACAGCGTCTTGCCTTGCGGCTTCACCGCGTAGTCGAACAGGAAGCGGTTCGCGTGCAGCAGGGTAACGACGATCTGCTGCGTCTCCTTCGTCTTGTCGTCCTCGCGCGTCAGCGTCAGCCGGCGGTCGTCGAGTTTGCCGGTGAACGTCCGGCTCTCCTTCGCCGGCGTCGTCAGCGTCAGTTGGTAGACCTCCTTGTCGCCGAGAGTGCGCAGCTCGCCCCTGGTAAAATATTTGCCCTTGTCGGCGGCGAGCGACAGCCAGGCGTCGCTGCCCTTGAACTGCCAGGCCCAGGTCATCTCTTCGGTCCAGAAAGTGCGCGGCTTGCCCTCGGGCGTGCCGGTCACGCGCCAGGTGCCGATGAGGTCGTTGAACGGTTGCAGCGCCTGGCGCGGGTCCGTCGCCGTCGCCGTCCCGACCGCCGTCAGCAGCGCCAGCAGCGCCGCCCCGATTCGCGTCCGCGTCATGAGTCGTCCCTCGCTCCCCCGAGATGGTCCCACTTCCTTCGAGATTAAGACAAAGTGTCTGATGCGTCAACCGCATTCCCCGGCGGCGCGGCCGAGCCGAGGCGATATGATGGCGAGCGTCCCTCGCCCCGTTGGAGTTCCTCATGCGTCTCCTCATCGTCGAGGACGAGAAGAAGACCGCCGACTATCTGCGGCGCGGGCTGACGGAGAACGGCTTCACCGTCGACGTCGCCGCCACGGGCGACGAAGGATTGCGGCTGGCCCGGGCGGGCGGCCACGACCTCGTCATCCTCGACGTCATGCTCCCCGGCCGCGACGGCTGGTCGGTGCTGGCCGAGCTGCGCGCCGCGGGGCAGCGAACGCCGGTCCTCTTCCTGACGGCGTGCGACGGCGTCCCCGACCGCGTGCGCGGCCTGGAAATGGGGGCCGACGATTACCTCGTCAAGCCGTTCGCCTTCTCGGAACTGCTCGCCCGCGTCCGCACGCTGCTGCGCCGCGGCGGCGCGCGCGCCCCGGACAATCTCCGCGTCGCCGACCTGGAAATCGACCTCGTTCACCACAAGGCGACGCGGGCAGGGCAGCGGTTGGAGCTGACGCCGAAGGAGTTCCTGCTGCTGTCGCTCCTCGCGCAGCGGCCGGGCGAAGTGCTGTCGCGCTCCTTCCTGGCCGAGCACGTCTGGGAGATGCCGGCCGACAGCGACCCGAACGTCGTCCACGTCCACGTCCGGCGGCTGCGCTCGAAGGTGGACGACCCGTTCGCCGAGAAGTTGATTCAGACGGTCCGCGGAGTCGGCTATGTCCTCCACCCGACGCCCTGAGCGTTCGTGGTCCCTGGCGGCGCGGCTGACGGCGTGGTACGTCGGCTCGGCGTTCCTCCTCGTCTTCGGCGCCACCGGCGCCCTCTACTGGGCGCTGGTCCGCCACCTCGACCGCGAGGACGACGAATTCCTGACCGACCGCGTCCGGCTGCTGCAAGTCCTCCTGGAACAGCCGGCCGGCGACGCGACGACGCTGAGGCGCGCCCTCGAAGGCGAGGGCGGCCGCCGGCCGTTCGGGCAGATCGACGTCCGCGTCCTCGACGAGGAGGGGCACACGCTGCTCGAAACGCCCGGCTTCGCGGCGCTCCCCGCCGGCGCCTTTCCCGCCCCGGTGGCGCTCGACGGCGGGCCGCTGTCCGCCGCCGAGGTCGAGACGCCGGACGGCCGAGCCTTCCGCGTCGTCGCGGCGCGCGCGACGGCGGGCCAGGCCCAGCGCACTCTGCAGCTCGCTTTTGACCGCACCTACGAAGAGGCCCTGCTGGAGCGCTACCGCCGCACTCTGTGGGTCGTGCTGGGCGTGGCGCTGGCGGGGTGCGCTGCCGTCGGTTACCAGGTGGTGCGGCGCGGGCTGCGGCCGCTCGCCGACGTCGCCGCCACCGCCCGGCGCGTCGGGTCGACCACGCTGCACGAGCGCCTGCCCGCGCAGCGACTGCCCGCCGAGGTCGCGGCCCTGGCGACGACGTTCAACGCCATGCTCGACCGGCTGGAGGACTCGTTTCGCCGCCTCGACCGCTTCGCCGCCGACATCGCCCACGAGCTGCGCACGCCGGTCAACAATCTGCGCGGCGAGGCGGAAGTCGCGCTCGGCCGGCCGCGCTCCCCCGAGGAGTACCGCCACGTCCTCGGCTCGTGTCTGGAGGAGTGCGGCCGGCTGGGGCGCCTGATCGACAGCCTGCTGTTCCTGGCGCGGGCCGAGGCGGGCAAGGTGCCGCTGACCGCCGAGCGCGTCGCCGTTGCCCGCGAGCTGGAAGCCCTGCGCGACTTCTACGAGGCGGCCGCGACCGAGGCCGGCGTCGCCCTGACGGTCGCGAGTGAGGAAGTGAGCGCCGACCTCGACCGCACCCTGTTCCAGCGGGCCGTCGGCAATCTCGTCGCCAACGCCCTGGCGCACACGCCGGCGGGGGGCCGTGTGGGGGTCCGCGCGACGGGCGACGGCGGGCGGCTGCGCGTGGAGGTGAGCGACACCGGGAGCGGTATCCCGCCGGAACACCTACCGCATGTCTTCGACCGCTTCTACCGCGCCGACGCGGCACGCGCGACCGGCTCGGGGCGCGTCGGTTTGGGGCTGGCGATCGTCAAGAGCGTCGCCGAACTGCACGGGGGAAGCGCCGTCATCGCCAGCGACCCGGGACAAGGCACGCGGGTCACGCTGACGTTCCCGCTCCAACGGCGGGGAGAGTAATCGACGCGGCCGCGCTTTTTTCTCGCGCGGGCCGCGTGTATACTCCAACCCCAAGACGCAATCCGACCGGAGGGAAAAGCATGAGCGCGAACGACGACGAACTGCCGCCACAATCGCGCCCCCGGTACGACAACCTCATCACCGAGGGCGGAAAGCCTGGGGACAGTGTTTATGCCGATAAGCAGGCCCGCCTCCTGGAAGACCCGCTCGAATCCTCGTGGAACGGCCCGCGGGAGGGCGAGAAATGCTCGCTCGTGACCATGTCGAACGTCGGCGTCTTCTTGAGCGATTCTCGGCCCGGCGTCGTACCTCATTTCTTGCTGAGTCTTGACGCGGATTACCCGACGGACATCCACAGGAAAGATCACCGCTCCTACTTCTGCTGGGTCTACGGTCAGCCCCCCGACGTCGTGGTCGAAATCGTCTCGGACCGACGCGGCGGCGAGGAAGACCACAAGATGAAGGAGTATGCCTGGTTGCGAGTCTGGTACTACATCATTTACGACCCTGACAAGTATCTCGGCCAGGAGGTGCTGCGCGTTTACACCCTCGGCCCGGCAGGCTACCGCCTCGTCTTGGACAATCGCCTGTCGTCGCTCGGGCTGAGCCTGGTTCTTTGGACGGGGACCTGGGCGGGCATCCACGCCGAATGGCTGCGTTGGGTGGATCGCGAGGGACGCCTTATCCCTACCAGTGCGGAACGCGCCGAGCAGGAGAAGCAGCGTGGCGACGCGATGGCGGAACAAGTCCGGCGCCTCCAGGCCGCGCTACGGGTCGCCGGCCTCGAGCCGCCCGCGTGAATCGCGGCGGCTCTCTCATTGGCTTTCGAGGCACGCGAATGTCCTTTATGCTCACTTGCCCGCACTGCGGCCCCCGCGAGGTCTACGAGTTCCGCCACGGCGGCCAGGCTCCCGGCGGCGCCGGCAACCTCCCCGGCCCGCAGCGCGAGCGCTGGTTCCACCGCCTCGGCTGCCGCCGCTGGTTCGGCGCCGAGCGCGACGTCCGCACCAATCAGGTGTTAAGTACCGGCCCCCTTGACGAGGAGACGGCGTCATGACCCCCGCCGCCTCCGACGGCCCCATTTCGTTCACCTTCGACGGCGAATCCGTCGCCGCGGCGCCGGGGCAGAGCGTCGCCGCCGCCCTCTACGCCGCCGGCGTCCGCGTCTTCTCCCGCAGCTTCAAGTACCACCGGCCGCGCGGCCTGCTGTGCGTCTCAGGCGACTGCCCCAATTGTCTCATGGACGTCGACGGCCGGCCCAACGTCCGCACCTGCGTCGAGCCGGCGCGGCACGGCCTCGTCGTCCGCCCCCAGCACGCCTGGCCGTCGCTCGACACCGACGTCTTCCGCGCCTTCGACGGACTCGACCGCTTCCTGCCGGTCGGCTTCTACTACAAGGCGTTCCACAAGCCGCGCTGGCTCTGGCCGCTCTTCGAGCACGCCGTGCGTCGCCTCGCCGGGTTGGGGAAAATCGACGTCCGCGCCGCGCCGCGTGTCGAGGCGACGGCCGAACACCTGCACGCGGACGTCTGCGTCGTCGGCGCCGGGCCGTCCGGCCTCCGCGCCGCCGCCGAGGCCGCCGACGCGGGCCACGACGTCCTCCTCCTCGAACGCCAGCCGCGCCCCGGCGGACGCCTCCTCTATGACGGCTCGGACGCCGGCCCAAGGGACGAACTGCTCGCCCTCGCCGAGGGTCGGCCGCGCCTGCGCGTGATGTGCGACGCGCCGGTCTTCGGCCTGTACGAAGGCAACCTCCTCGGCGCCTTCCAGGGCGACCGCCTCCTGAAAATCCGGGCGCGCCAAGTGGTCGTCTGCACCGGGTCGAGGCAGCGCCCGTTCGTCTTTCACAAAAACGATCTCCCCGGCATCTTTCTCGGCGCCGGCGTGCAGCGCCTGGCGCGGCTGTACGGCGTCGTCGCCGGCACGCGGGCCGTCGTCCTCACCGACCACGACGGCGGACAGGCGCTCGCCGCCGACCTGGGAACCCTGGGGATCGACGTCGCGGCCGTCGTCGACACGCGCCGGGGCCAAACCGTGGTCGGCGCGGTCGGCAACAGCCGGCTCCGGGCGGTGCGCGTGGCAACGCTCACCTCGGTCCAAGAGATCGCCTGCGACCTGCTGTGCATGGCGTCGCGCCCGCTGCCGGCGAACGAACTCCTCCTTCAGGGCGGGATGCGCTTTCGCCGCGAGGGCGGGCGCTGGCGCCTGGCGGGAGACGTTCCCGGCCTCCGCGCCGCGGGCGGAGCCGCCGGAAGCGCCGAAGAAGAAGCAGACGCGGGCGACGACGCCACGGCGTTCCTGCCGCAAGTTCGCCCCGCCGACCGCAAGCGCTTCGTCTGCCTGTGCGAGGACGTCACCGAGAAGGACCTGCGCCAGGCCGTCGCCGAGGGGTTCGACCACGTCGAGACGCTCAAGCGCTATTCGACCGCCGGCATGGGGCCGTGTCAGGGCAAGGTGTGCGGCGTGACGACGAGCGAGGCGTGTGCCCTTCTCACCGGGCGGCCCGTCGGCAGCGTCGGCACGACGACGAGCCGGCCGCCGGTGGTGCCGGTCGAGTTGGCCGTCCTCGCCGCCGACCGCAAGCACCAGCCGGTGCGGCGCACGCCCCTGCACCACTGGCACGACGCCCGCGGCGCCCGCTGGATTGACGCCGGCCTGTGGAAGCGCCCCGAGAGCTACGGCGACGTCGCCGCCGAGGTCGCCGCGGTGCGGACGGCGGTCGGCCTCATCGACGTGAGCACGCTCGGCAAAATCGAGGTCGTGGGGCCGGACGCGGCGGAACTGCTGGAGCGCGTCTTCCTCAACCGCTGGGCCGACCTGAAACCCGGCCGCGTCCGCTACGGCGCGATGTGCAACGAGGACGGCGTCCTCTTCGACGACGGCGTCGGCGTGTACCTGGCGCCCGACCGCTTTTTCCTCTCCGCCACGACGGGCAACGCCGACGCGGTCTTTCAGTGGCTGGAGCTGTGGCGGATGACCTGGCGGCTCGACGTCGCCGTCCTGAACCGCACGACCGAGATGGCCGCGATGAACCTCGCCGGGCCGCGGGCGCGCGACGTTCTCGCCCGGCTGACCGCCCTCGACGTCTCCCCGGCCGCGTTTCCGTACATGGGCTTTCGCGAGGCCGAAGTCGCCGGCGTCCCTTGCCGCCTGCTGCGCATCGGCTTCGTCGGCGAGGTCGGTTACGAGATCCACGCCCCCGCGCCGCACGCCGCGTCGCTCTGGGAAGCGCTGCACGACGCCGGCAAGGAATCCGGTCTGAGGCCGTTCGGCGTCGAGGCGCAGCGCGTGCTGCGGTTGGAGAAGGGACATCTGATCCTCGGCGTCGACACCGACGCGCTGTCGTACCCGCTCGACGCGGGACTCGAAGGGCTGGTGCGCTTCGACAAGCCGCTGTTCCACGGCCGCGCGCCGCTGTTGCGCCTGAGGGCGATGCCGCCGCGCAACCGCCTCGTCGGCTTTCGCATGGCTGACGGCGGCCCCGTGCCGCCGGAAGGGTGTCAGGTGGTCGAGGCCGGCCGCCCGGCGGGGCGCGTGACGAGCGCCCGCTTCAGCCCGACGCTGAGGTGCGGCCTCGGCCTGGCGTGGGTGCCGGCGGCGAAGGCGACGCCGGGGTCGCGCTTCCTCGTCCGCTGGAACGGCGCCGACGTGCCGGCGGTCGTGGCGCCGCTGCCGTTCTACGACCCCGAGGGCAAGCGCCTCAGGACATGACGGCCTGCCGTCGTGGCAGGGCCTCAGCGGGTGTCTGGGGGGGTGTCACGGAAAAGGCGGTGGTCGTGACACCCCCGTGACACCCCCACACGCGCCTGTTACACCCTGCCACGACGGCAGGGCTGACTCCAAGTGAGCCCGCCTGACATGCGCTTCCCCGACCCGACTCGCTTCGTGCCGCCGCTCGTTCGCCTCGGATGGCTGACGTCGCGGATACCCAACCCCGGCGCGGCGTCGCGAGCCGGGCGCGTCTACTTCTTCCGGGGACAGGCGATCTTCTTCAGCCGGGGGTTCGGCCGGATGTGCGAGGCGCTGCGGCGCGAGGGCGTCTGGGCGGAGGATTTGCGCTGCCGCGGCGAGTGGTGGGCGTGCCGCCATCTGCTCGCCGAACCTCCGGCGGAACCCGTCGTCCTGGTCGGCCACTCCTGCGGCGGGCGCTCGGCGCTCTTCGCGGCGGACCGGCTGAGGAAAAGCGGCGTCACGGTCGACCTGCTCGTCTGCCTCGACGTGACCTTACCGCCGCCCGTGCCGGCGAACGTCCGCCGCGCCGTCAACCTCTACCTCTCGGGGTGGCGGCTTTATCCCGCCGGCCGGCTGCGGCCCGCGCCGGGCGCCGCGCCGCGAATCGACAATGTCGACGTGAGCGCTCCCGATTCGCCGATCACCGCGGGGTGGCTTTGCCACGTCACGTTCACCGACAGCGCCGCCGTACAGGACTTCGTGGTCCGGAAGATTCTGGACGTCGTCGGGCCGGCGCGAACGTTTTGAAGAAAGGCGCGCCGCTCGCGGCTTCGCGCGTGCGAAGCCGCGAGCGG
>JBBROG010000247.1:0-12778 GCA_038229635.1 Gemmatales bacterium | reverse complement strand
TGTCGTGAGTTGTCGGGTTAAGTCCCATAACGAGCGAAACCCTTGTCTCCAGTTGCTACCCGCAAGGGAGGACTGTGGAGAGACTGCCGGTGTTAAACCGGAGGAAGGCGGGGATGACGTCAAGTCCTCATGGCCTTTATGCCCAGGGCTGCACACGTGCTACAATGGCGCGTACAAAGGGAAGCCAACCCGCGAGGGGGAGCCAATCCCAAAAAGCGCGCCCCAGTTCAGATCGAAGGCTGCAACTCGCCTTCGTGAAGTTGGAATCGCTAGTAATCGCGGGTCAGCAACACCGCGGTGAATGTGTTCCTGAGCCTTGTACACACCGCCCGTCAAGCCACGAAAGATCGGGGCGTCCGAAGTCGCCGCGCCAACCGCAAGGGGGCAAGCGCCGAAGACGAAACGGTCGATTGGGACTAAGTCGTAACAAGGTAACCGTAGGGGAACCTGCGGTTGGATCACCTCCTTTCTAAGGATGACTGATCCCGGGGCCGGCAACGGCCTCGGTAGAGCATGTCCGCGGCCCCTCTAAGGCGGTACCACCGAGCCAAAGATAGGCCCCACGGGTTCAGCCAGACCCGTGGGGCTTTTTTTACGCGCCGCCTCTGACCCTTCTCTGCTACAATAGTATCTTCACTCCCACGGAGCATTCCCCTCGCTCGCGCTCGGGGCTGGGTAAAATGAGGATCCGCCGATGCTGCGACTCGACGCCGAACGTCCGGCTACTTTCTGCGACGGCGTGACCCGCCGCGACTTCCTTCACGCCGGCGCACTGACTGCCCTCGGCCTGACATTGCCCGGCTTCCTCGCTCAAAAAGCCGCCGGCGCCGCCAAGGACAAGGACGTCAACTGTATCCTCCTCATGCTCGTCGGGGGGCCGAGTCAGATCGACACCTGGGACCCCAAGCCGAACGCCCCCGCCGAGGTGCGCGGGCCGTTCAAGCCGATCACCACGAATGTCCCGGGGATGCAGATCAGTGAAATCTTTCCGCGGATGGCGAAGCACGCCGACAAGTATTCGCTTATCCGCAGCGTCTACCATACTGCGACCGCGGTCCACGACACCGGCTACCAAATGATGCAGACGGGGCGCCTCTTCACGGGCGGCGTCGAGCACCCGCACGCCGGCTGCGTCCTCGGCTACCTCAAGGGGGCGCGCGGCGAGGTGCCGCCTCACGTCCTGCTGCCGCGCCCCATCGGCCGCACCGGCGGCAACCTGCCGCACGGCCACAGCGCCGGCTACCTCGGCAAGCAGTACGACCCGTTCATCCTCAACGCCGACCCGTCGGACCCCAAGTTCAAGGTCCCCGACCTGCTGCCGCCCGATTACATTTCCTCGATCCGTGCCGAGCGCCGCCAGAAGATGCGCGACGCCGTCGATGGCGCCCTCGCCTCGTTCGAGAAGAGCCCGCAGGCGAAGCAGCTCGACGACAATTTCAACCTCGCTTACCGGCTGATGTCGAGCCCGCAGGCGCGCGACGCCTTCGCGCTGGAGAAGGAGCCCGCGGCCATGCGCGACCGCTACGGGCGGACGCGCTTCGGCCAGTCGTGCCTGATGGCCCGGCGCCTGATCGAGCGCGGCGTGCGCTTCGTCACCGTCAATATGTTCGAGACGGTGTTCGACGAAGTAACCTGGGACATCCACGGCTCGCGGCCGTTCACCGACATCAACGAGATGGCGAAGCAGGTGGCGCCGAACTTCGACCAGGCGTACAGCGCGCTCCTCGAAGACTTGCAGGACCGCGGGCTCCTGGAGAACACGATCGTCGGCGCCTTCGGCGAGTTCGGCCGGACGCCGAAGATCAACCCGGCGGGCGGCCGCGACCACCACCCCGGCGTGTGGACGGTGATCCTCGGCGGCGGGCCGATCCGCGGCGGCCGCGTCGTCGGCGCGTCGGACGAGTTGGGCTACGTCCCCAAGGAGCGGCCCGTCAGCACCGGCGAGGTCGTGGCGACGCTCTACCAGGGGCTGGGACTCGACGTCCACAAAGAACTGCCGGGGCCGCAGAACCGTCCGCTGCCGCTGGTCGAGTACAGCGTGCAGCCGATCAAGGAATTGTTCTGACCGAATCGTCTCCCGGAAGAAAGAGGCTGCCTTATGGGCGTGAAGGTCAGGCCCTTCAATTTCATGGATCGATTGAAGGAGATCGACATGTTCTTCCAGGGGAACCACCCGGTCCACCAGACAATGCGGCGGGTCACGGGGGCGCTGGAGCGGGCCAAGATCGCTTACGCGGTCGTCGGCGGGATGGCCGTGAACGCCCACCGGCACGAGCGAACGACACGCGACGTCGACGTCCTGCTGACCCGGGAAGGTTTGGCCGAGTTTTCCCGGCTGTTCGTGCCGACGGACTACGATCGCGTCCCCCGACGCCCGAGGCGATTCGTGGACAAGGCGAACGGCGTCCTGTTCGACATTCTGGTCGCGGGAATGTTCCCGGGGAGTGGAAAGCCCGGCCCGGTCGCCTACCCCGACCCGGCGGCGGTGAGCGAGGTCATCAATAATGTCCGGGTTCTTGACTTGCCGACTCTCCTCCAACTGAAGCTGGCGGCACGACGACACCAAGATTTCGCGGACGTGGTTAACCTGATCCGCGTCCACGACCTCGATGAGTCTTTCAAGGACCGGCTGCACGAATCCGTCCAGGGCGATTACATCGAGTGCCTGGAAGAGAAGCGCCGCGAGGACGAGTACGAAGCCAGGCAGGACGAGCAGTTCGAGAAGATTCGGGAAGAATTGCTCGGCAAAGAGCCGCCCTACGGAGCGGACAAGGGGTACGAAGCCTGACGCCTACCTATTCGCCGTCCCTGTCCTCCCGCGGAAACCGTCCGCCATGAGAAACACCATGCCGCGAGTCCTTCTCCTGTTTGCGACTCTCGTTCTGCTGGCGTGCGACGTCCCCGCCGGCGCCGCCGAATTGAGAGTTCTCCCCGCCGACGTCTCCCTCACCGGCCCGCGCGCCTCCCAGCGGCTCGTCGTTGTCGCGGAGGAAGGCGGCAAGGTCGTCGCCGACGTGACGCCCGACGCCACGTTCGCCTCCTCGCAACCCGCCGTCGCGGTCGTTGACGCGAACGGCATCGTCCGCCCCGTCGGCGACGGCGAAGCGGTCATCACGGCGACGCAAGGGGACCGAAAGGCCACGGCGCGCGTGAAAGTGATGCGGGCGAAGGAGCGAGCCGCGCCGTCCTTCACCAACGACGTCATTCCGCTCCTGACGAAGGCCGGTTGCAACTCCGGCGCCTGCCACGGCGCCCTCGCCGGCAAAGGCGGGATGAAGCTGTCGCTGCGCGGCTTCGACCCGGCGAGCGATCACTTCGTCATGACGCGCCAGGCCCTCGGCCGGCGCGTCGACCGTCAGGAGCCGGCGCGCAGTCTCGTACTCCTCAAGCCGACGACGGCCGTCGCGCACGGCGGCGGCCTGCGCCTCGATGTCGCCTCGGGCGATTACCACCTGCTCGCCGACTGGGTCGCCGACGGCGCCCCCGGCCCGCGCCCCGACGAGACTCGCATCCGACGGCTGGAGGTCTTCCCGAAAGAGGCCGTCCTGAAGCCCAAGGACCGCTTGCAAGTCGTCGTCCGTGCCTGGTACGAGGACGGCCACGCCCAGGACGTCACGCGCTGGTGCAAATTCAACAGCACCGAAGATCTCGTCGCCGCCGTCGACCCCGCGGGCAAGGTGCGCGTCGCCGGCCACGGCGAGGCTGCTGTCACTGTCTGGTGCTCCAACCTCGTCGCCGTCGCCCGCGTCACGGTGCCGCTGCCCAACGCCGTCGACCCGAAGCTGTTCGCCGAAGCGCCGCGCAAAAACTTCATCGACGACCTCGTTCTGAGGAAACTGCAAGCCCTGCGTATCCCGCCGTCGCCGGCCTGCGCCGACGCCGAGTTCATCCGCCGCCTCTTTCTCGACGCGGCCGGCATCTTGCCTTCTCCCGAAGAGGTGAGCAAGTTCATCGCCGACGCCGCGCCGGACAAGCGGGCAAAACTCATCGATACCCTCCTGGAGCGGTCGGAGTTCGTCGACTATTGGTCGTACAAATGGTCGGACTTGCTGCTCGTGTCGACGCGGAAACTGCCGCAACAGGCGGTGTGGGCGTTCCACCAGTTCATCCGCCAGTCGGTCGCCGACAACAAGCCGTGGGACCGCTTCGCCCGCGAGGTGCTGACCGCCAGCGGCAGCACGCTCCGCAACGGCGCCGCCAACTACTTCGTCCTGCACAAGGACGTCGCCGACCTGACCGAGGCGACGTCGATCACCTTCCTGGGCACGTCGATCACCTGCGCCCGCTGCCACAACCACCCGCTGGAGAAGTGGACGCAGGACCAATACTGGGGCATGGCGAACCTGTTCTCCCGCGTGGCGCTGAAGAACGGCGAGCGCGGCGGCGAGGTGACGGTGCAGGCGCAGCCGTTCGGCGACGTGCCGCACCAGCGCACCGGCGTCCCCGTGCCGCCGGCGCCGCTCGACGCGAAGCCGCTGCCGCTCGACGACCCGTCCGACCGCCGCCGCTATTTCGCCGACTGGCTGACGGCACCGGATAACCCGTTCTTCGCGAGGGCGATCGTCAACCGCATCTGGCGCAACTACCTCGGCCGCGGACTCGTCGAGGCCGAGGACGACTTGCGCGCCACCAACCCGCCGACGAACGAAGAACTGTTCGACGCCCTCGTCAAGGATCTCGTGACGCATAAATACGACGTCAAGTCCCTGATGAAGCAGATCCTGAATTCTGCGACCTACCAGCGCTCGGCGCGGCCGGTGTCGGGGAACGAGACGGACGACCGCTTTTACTCGCACTACCTGATCCGCCGCCTGCCCGCCGAAGTGATCCTCGACGCCTACGCGAACGTGACGGGCGTGCCGACGCCGTTCAACCAGATCGCCATCGGCCAGACGGGCGGCACGGCGGGGACGAACGCCTACCCGGTGGGGACGCGGGCACTGCAGCTGCCGGACACGCAGGTGGTATCGCTGTTCCTCGACTCGTTCGGCCGGCCGGAACGCGGCCAGACCTGCGCGTGCGAACGACAGCAAGATTCGAGCGTCGGCCAGGCGCTGCACTTAAACAACGGTCAGACGCTTAACGACAAGCTGCGGGCGAAAGACTCGCGCGTCGAGCGGTGGGTTAGAGAGAAAGTCGGCGACGAGGAGGCGGTCCGGCGCGTGTTCCTGATGGCTCTGAGCCGCGAACCGACGTCGGGCGAACGGGCGAAGTTCGCGCGGCTGATGGCCGAGGCGACGAAGGAGGGCCAGGGGCGGCGCGAGGTGTTGGAGGATCTGTTCTGGGCGGTGCTGACGGGGCGGGAGTTTCTGTTCAATCGGTAGAAGTGTCGGGGCGCGGGAGGCGTCCGGATGTTGACGCGGAACCATCGCGAAGAAGCTCTTTGTCGGGCCTACGTACAGGCCGTCGCGGCACTCGCGGGGGTCGGCACCAGCACCCCGTTCCCTGACTACGGAGTCGATCTGTCGCTACGAAACATCGAGCAGCGCGGGCGCCGCCGGCAGGACACGCGGGTGCAAGTCGACCTCCAGTTGAGGGCGACGACGCGGGCCAACGTGACCGCCACGGACGTCCGCTACGACCTGGACGTGGACACGTACAATGACTTGCGAGAGTTGTCGCAGATCCGCTGTTTGCTCGTCGTCCTGATTTTACCCGAGGAAGAAGGTCTTTGGCTGAGTCAGACGCCCGAGGAATTGCTCATCCGTCACTGCGCCTACTGGCACTCGCTACGCGGGGAAGGGGCGGTTTCGGCGACTTCCAGCACCCGGATTGCGATTCCTTGCGGCCAGGTTTTCTCCGCGGATTCGGTCCGCACCTTCATGACTCGCCTGAGTCGAGGAGAGGAGCCGTGCTGAACTACACCCGCCGCTTCCTTGACGAGCGGACCGTTCGCCGCCGCTGGCTCGACCCGCGGCTCGCCGAGGTCCGCGTCGCCGACATACGGGCTTACCTTCTAAGCAAGGGTTGGAAGCCCGTGCCCCCCGATCGCACTGGGGTCCTCGCCTTCGAGGAGCCGGTCGTTGACGAGGACGGGCCTCTTTACCAGTGGATTCCCGAGAACGAGCAGAGTCGGGACTATCCGGCCCACGTTTACGAACTGTTAGCCGTCCTCGCCGAGATCGAGGACCGCAGCGCCGTCAAGGTCCTCACGGACCTTCTCGGCCAGAGGCACGGAGACTCACAAAACGGAATCCCGGCGGATCGGCCGCACCCCGCGGGAGTGACGGGCTGAGATATGCCGCCCGGCGCGGCAAGACGGGGGCTGACAATGCGACGAGCGCGCGTGGCGGCGGCTGTCAGCCTGAAGCCCGTTGTCCGGTTCCGCGAGTTCCCCTTCGGCACGGCGGGCGATCCGAGCATGTGTGAATTCATGACCGAACAACCGTGGTCGGATCAGGACAAAGCGCTCGCCTACCTCCGCTCGGGCCTCGTCCTCGGCGTGACAATGGGGGCCGGCCTCACCGACTGGTTCGAGCGGCCGAACAAAGCCAACCCAATCCTCGATGACGAAATGGTTGGCGGAACAACTGAGATGACCGACGGCGTGTGGTTCTGGTACGCCGGGCTGATCTACTTCATGGAGAAGTATAACATCCGCCTCCCGCACGAGTTCCTGCGCCACGCGGCTCGTCACGGCTGGAGGGTCGATAAGGGGGGGATCCCGCCCGCCCTTTACGACTGCTCCTATTTCGACGACTGAGTGCCCATCGCCCTTTCCTCGGAACCGCAACCATGTGCGTGCGACTCGCTGCCTTTGTCGGGCTCATTCTCTTTGTCACGACGACTCCGCTCCGCGCCCAAGCGCCGCCCGGCTTCGCCAAGCAGGTCAAGCCGTTCCTCGCCAAGTATTGCGTCGAGTGCCACAACGCGACGAAGGCGCGCGGCGACCTCGACCTGTCGTCCTTCAAAGGGTTGAACACCGGCGGCCAGAACGGCCCGTCCGTCGTCGCGGGCAAGCCGGACGAAAGCCTCCTCGTCCGCCTCGGCGAGGGCAAGGACGACCCGAAGATGCCGCCGCGCAACGCCAAGGCGCAGCCGACCGCCGCCGAGGCCGCCGTCCTCCGCGCCTGGGTCGCCGCCGGCGCCCGCGACGACAGCGGCTCCGCCGTCGTCACTCTGCCGCCCATCACGCCGAACGTCGCCACCGTCGCGCCGGTCGCCGCCCTCGCCTATCGGCCCGGCGCCAGACCGCTCGCCGTCGGCGGCAACGGCGAGGTGACGCTCCTCGACCCGGCGACGGGCGAAGTCATGGGCAAGCTGCACGGCCAGGCCGGCAAGGTGACGGCCCTCGCCTTCAGCCGCGACGGTGAGAGTCTGGCCGTCGCCAGTGGGGTGGCGGGCGCCTCCGGGGAAGTGCGCCTCTACTTCGTCCCGCCGAGCGGGCTGCCGACTGGGCGGCCCGAAGTCGTCATCGACGCCCACCGCGACGTCATCCTCGGACTCGCCTTCAGCCCGGACGGCAACACCCTCGCGACCTGCGGCTACGACCGCCTCGTCAAACTGTGGGACGCCAACACCGGCAAGCCGCTGCGGACGCTCAAGGACCACAGCGACTCGGTTTACTCCGTCGCCTTCAGTCCGGACGGGAAGCTCCTCGCCTCGGGCGGCGCCGACCGCGCCGTCAAGGTGTGGGACGCGGCCAGCGGACGTTTGCTCTACACGCTGTCCGAATCGACCGACTGGGTCTACGCCCTCGCCTGGCACCCGGACGGCAAGCGCCTCGCCGCCGCCGGCGTCGACAAGAGCATTCGCGTCTGGCAGGCGTCCGCGACGGGCGGCAAGATCGTTCAGTCCGTCTTCGCCCACGAAAAGCCGGTGACGCGCCTCGCCTACGCCGCCGACGGTGCCACGCTCTATTCGCTCGGCGAGGACCGCGCCGTTAAGGCATGGGCAACCGCGAACATGGCGGAGCGGCGCGTCTACGCGAAGCAACCGGAGACGCCGCTGGCTCTCGCCGTCCGCGCCGACGGCCGCCAACTCGCCGTCGGCCGCTACGACGGCGCCGTCGTCCTCCTCGACGAGGCGACGGGCAAGGTCGTCGCCGAGCCGCTGCCGGTCAAGCCCAAGCCGCCGGTCCTGAAGAAACTGACGCCGAACTCCGGACAGCGGGGGACGACCGTCTTCGTCCTCGCCGAGGGGTCCGGCGGTCTGCTGCTGCGCGGCCCGCACGGGATCGTCGGGCACATGGTCGTCCGTAACGGCGTGCCGCCGCAAGGCATGATGGAATTTAACGTGCAAATCCCGGCAAACGTGGCCGCGGGCGAATACCCCCTCCGCCTGAACTTCGGCGCCCTCGATTCCGAGCCGGTGCCGTTCACCGTCGATCCGTTTCCGCGGGTCAACGAGGTCGAGCCGAACGACTCGCCGACCACGGGCGCGAAGGTGACACTGCCGGCGAGCATCGTCGGCGCGATTGGCCGACCCGGCGAAACCGATTACTACCGCTTCGAGGCGAAAGCAGGTCAGGAGGTCGGCGCGCAGGTGGTGACGGCCGGCTCGAAACTCGATCCGGTATTGGTCCTGACCGACGCCGCCGGGGCCGTCCTCGCCGAAGGCGCCACCGCGCTCGGCTTCATCTGCCCCAAGGCCGGCGCCTACGCCGTCGGCGTCCGCGACCGCGAGTACCGCGGCGGCGCCGACATGCCCTACCGACTGCACGTCGGCGCGGTGCCCGTCGTCACCGCCGTTTTCCCGCTCGGCCTTCGGCGCGGCTCGGAAGCGGACATCCGCCTCGAAGGCGTCCATCTCGGGGGCATCAAGTCGGTGAACGTGAAGGCGCCGGCGGACGCCGCCCTCGGGTCGCGGATTCCCGTGCCCGTGACGTCGCCGCTCGGCGCCCCCCTCGGCAATCCGTCGGTCGTCGTCGGCGAATTCCCGGAGGCGATCAACGGGGAAAAACCCCTCCCGGTGCCGGGCACGGGCAACGGCCGGCTCGACCTTCCGGGCAAGGCCGACGTCTGGCGCTTCGCCGCGAAGAAGGGTCAGCGGCTCATCCTCGAAGTCCACGCCCGCCGCCTCGGTTCGCCGCTCGATTCCGTGATCGAAATCCTCGACGCGAAGGGACACCCGGTGCCGCGCGCGGTGCTGCGCTGCGTGGCCAAGACCTACTCGACGTTCCGCGACCACGACTCGGCCGGCGCCGGCATCCGCATCGAGACGTGGGGCGAGCTGGCGATGAACGACACCCTCCTCGTCGGCAGCGAGCTATTGCGTATCCGCGAACTGCCCAAAAACCCCGACGACGACTGCCAGTTCGTCAGCGCCGGCGGACAGCGCGTCGGCATGCTCGACACGACGCCGACGCACCACCCGCTCGGCACGCCGATGTACAAGGTGACGCTCCACCCGCCGGGGACGACGTTCCCGCCGAACGGCTTCCCGGTCGTCACGCTGCCGTACCGCAACGACGACGGCGGACCCGGCTACGGCAAGGACTCACGCCTGTTCTTCGACGCGCCGGCGGACGGCGAGTACCAGGTGCGGGTGAGCGACGCCCGCGGGCAGGGCGGGCCGGACTTCGCCTACCGCGTCACGGTGCGGCCGCCGAAGCCGAGTTTCAACGTCACTTTCGGGCCGACGGCGCCGCGGGTCTGGAAGGGCGGCGCCGTGCCGTTGAACATCAATGTCGAGCGCCTCGACGGCTTCGATGGCCGCGTCGACGTGCGCCTGGAGAACGTGCCGCCCGGCTTCAGTGCCCCCGCGACGAACATCCTCTCCTCGGACGACAGTACGTCGCTGGCGTTCGCGGCGGAGACGACGGCGGTCAACCCGCCGGACAAAGCGCCGCCGCTGAAGCTGGTGGCGCGAGCGGTCGTCGACGGCAAGGAGATCGTCCGCGAAGTCGTCGGCGGCCTGCCGAAGGCGCAGGAGCCGGGCGACATCGTCACGACGGCCGAACAGTCCGAGGTGACGCTGCGCCCCGGCGGCGAGGTACGGCTGACGGTGCGCGTCGAGCGGCGCAACGGCTTCGCGGGGCGCATCCCGCTCGACGTGAAGGGCCTCCCCTACGGCGTGCGCGTCCTCGACATCGGGCTCAACGGCATCCTCATCACGGAGCGCGAGACGGTGCGGACGATGGTGATCTACGCCGAGCCGTGGGTCGAGCCGGCGGCGCACCCGTTCGTCGTGCTGGCGCGCCGCGAGGGGAAGAACACGGAACACGCGGCCAAGTCGGTGTTGTTGAAGGTCGCGCCGTAGGTGCCGCTCGACCCACGGCGCCTACCCCGGCGTGAACCCTTCTCGCTCCGCCAACTCGCGAATGCGCTCCAGGAAGCGCCGTATCTTGCGGTCGTACAGCCCGAGCTTCGTCGCGATCTCCTCGGTGCTGTAGCCGTCCATGCGCATCTCGAGGATGTCGCGGTCGATGGGGCGCAGCCGGCGCAGGAAGTGCTCCAGCTGGTCGAGGAAGGCGATGGTGACCTCGGCGGACGGCTCGCGCGCGAGCAGGCCGAGGACCACCGAGCCGTCGCGGGAGTCGGCCGGGTGGACCTCGTGGTCGGGCGAGCGCTTGTCGGCCTTGTGGAAGCTGACCTGGCGCAGCGTCTTGTGGACGGTGATGCGCACCAGCAGTTTGCCGAGGTCGTTCTCGTCGGCGAGCTGGAACTGGCCCTGCTTGAGCCGGGCGAAGAAGGTGCGGAAGACCGATTGGACGATGTCCTCGGGGTCGATGCGGCTGGCGAGGCGCTGGCTGATGTGCTTGCGCGCGAGGACGACGAGACGGCCGACGAAGGCGTCGAAGAGTTGGCGGGCGGCTTCCTGGTCGCCGCCGCGGGTCAACTCCACAAGGGCCAGGTCTTCGGGGGACTGGGACACGGGTCGCGTCTCCGAGAAGAGGAGGGTGAGGCTCGTCCTCCGCGGGGGAGTTATCACCTTCACCTCTCCCATGCTAACACGGCCGCCCGCCCGCCGCTAGACCTCGCCGACGAGCCTCAGGGGGGCGTCCTCAGGCGTGGTGCCGACTCACACCGACTCACACCCCGACTCACACCCCGCCGCACTCGCTTTCCCTGCGTTTTCCAGGCTTTTCGTGGGGGTGTGAGTCGTGAGCGCCTGTGAGTCGTTCCCGGCGCTCGCTTTCCTTTGCCGCCCTCGAACCGATCCGCGCGGGGCGCGCGAGCCTCCCGCGGCGTCGCCGCCCGATCTTCATTCTATCCGCCCGCACCGGGGCCGGGAAAGGTCCCGGATGGTGTCAGGAAGGGACAACAAGCGGGCCGGGTCGGGGTAGGAGTCTCTTCCCAGACCCCGCGTCGGCGCTCCCTTTCTGGTAATATCGCCTCGGGTTCGACGAATAACCCTGCAACGACTTCTTCCCCCTGGCTGCGGAGCGCTCCCGATGCCCGGCTACCTGCACTTCCTGCGCTGCGTCGGCAAGGCGGCGGTCCGACACGGCGGCCGCGCCTTGCTCGGCCTCGTCCCCCTCGGCGAGCAGATCTTCGACATCACCAGTGACGCCCTGGCCGACTACCGCCGCGAGAGCAACGAGGGGGAACTGCGTGCCGAAATTGCCGCCGCTGCTCTGGCCGGCGCCATCGAGGCTTGTTCTGCCGCCCAACAGGTCGACCGCGAGGTCGCCGCCGACCAGCCCGTCGAAGTGCGCGTCGCCCTGATCTCCTTCCTGACGCAGGTGCCGGCGGCGGTGCGGCAGTCGCTGCGCCGCCCCGAGGACCCGACCGGGACGACGCTGCCCGCGGTGCTGTCGCTGAAGCGCCCCGAGGACGTGGTCCGGCTGCTGCCGTCGCGGCTGCCGCGCTTCAAGCCGGGCGACCGGCCGATTGCGGGCGTGAGCTGGGAGCTGGTCGAGTTGCTCGGCGTCGGCGGCTTCGGCGAGGTCTGGAAGGCGCGGCACCTGAAGCTGACCAGCCGGACGGTGGCGCTGAAGTTCTGCCTCGACGCGCAGGCGGCGAAGGTGCTGGAGAACGAGGCGGAGGTCATCGATCTCGTGATGGCGCAGGGACCTCGGCCGGGCATCGTGCCGCTGCTCGACGCCTACCTCGAAGCCGACCCGCCGTGCCTGGTCTACCAGCTCATCGAGGGGGGCGACCTCGGCGGCTACATCCAGGAGTTGTCGGCGCGAGGCGGTCTGTCGCCGGAGTTGGCGACGCAGATTCTGTTGCGGCTGGCGAGGACGATGGCGTTCGCGCACGGGCTGCGTCCGAAGCCGATCGTCCACCGCGATTTGAAGCCGGCGAACATCCTGGTGCAGCGGCAGGGCGATGGCAAGGTGACGCTCTGGATCGCCGACTTCGGCATCGGCGGGGCGGCGTCGGCGTACACGCTGCGTCAGGAGGCGAGCCGGCGGACGTCGCACCAACAATCCTTACCGTCGGCGGTGCGCGGGGCCTACACGCTGCTCTATGCTTCGCCGCAGCAGCAACGCGGCGACAAGCCGGACCCGCGCGACGACATCCATGCCTTGGGCGTGATCTGGCACCAGATGTTGGTCGGCGACCTGACGGTGGGGCGTCCGGGCGGTCGCGGCTGGCGGAAGAAGCTGGACGGTCGTTTGGCGTCGGGTCTGATCGACCTGCTGGAGTCGTGCATCGACGACGACGCCGACGAACGACCGGCGCACGCGGGCGATCTGGCGGAGCGGATCGAAAAGCTGCTCACCCCGGCGCCGAAAAAACCGGAGACATCGAAGGAAGTCGTGAATTCGCTCGGGATGACGTTCGCCTGGATCGGGCCGGGGACGTTCGTGATGGGCAGCCCGAAAAGCGAGGCGGGCCGCGAGCCATACCAGGGCGCGGACGAGACACAGCATCCGGTGACGTTGACG
>JBBROG010000246.1:0-12878 GCA_038229635.1 Gemmatales bacterium | reverse complement strand
CGCTACGCGGAAGAGGAGAGGCGAACACCGCGGCGCAGGCGCGCGGCCAGGTCGAGCGGGCGCTGGCCTTGCTGGAGAGTACGCCCGAGGAAACCCTCAAGGCACGGGCCACGACGCTGCTGGCCGAACTGGAGGACGAGGCGAAGGACGGGCGCTTGCTCCGACGCCTGGACGAGGCACTCTTGGCCGGCGCGGAGAGCGATGACAGCAAGAGTCGTTTCGCTCAGGAACGGGCGGTGCCGAGGTATCGTGAGGCGTTCCGGGAGCGCGGCTGGTCGGTGGGCCAGGACGACGTGACGGCGCTGGCGAAGCAACTCGCCCAGAGACCCCCCGCCGTTCGGGCGGCCGTGGTCGCGGCGCTGGACGACTGGATTTACCGCGCCTCTCAGGTGGATGAGCCGCACCAGGCCTGGTTGACACGTCTGGTGGACGAGGTGGATCCGTCGGGCTGGGCGAGCCGGGTGCGGCGCGCGGCGGCCCTGGGTAGGCCTGAGCGCCGGGCGGCGCTTGAGAAACTGGCCGAGCAAGCCCAAGTCGCAGAGCTTCGGCCGGCAGCGCTGAAGATGTTGGCGATTCGATTGAGCTACGAGCAATCGGGGGTGAGTGCGCTGGGTCTTCTGCGCCGCGCCCAGCAGGAATATCCCGGGGACTTCTGGCTTAACCTTGCCCTGGGGACGTTCTTGTTAAAGGAGGAAGGGACGGGGGAGGAGGGCTTGCGCTACCTCACGGTGGCGGCGGCCCTGCGACCCGACAGCCCCGGGATCCACAACAACCTCGGCAATGCCCTAGAGAGAAAGGGGAGGTGGGACGAGGCCATCGCCTGCTTCCAGAAGACCCTCACCCTCGACCCCAAGTATGCCTTTGCCCACAACAACCTCGGCAATGCCTTGAAGAACAAGGGGAAGTTGGACGAGGCCATCGCCTCCTACCGGAAGGCCCTCGCACTCGACCCCAGGATTGCCGCCCCCCACTACAACCTCGGCAATGCCCTAGAGAGAAAGGGGAGGTGGGACGAGGCCATCGACTGCTACCAGAAAGCCCTCGCCCTCGAACCCAAGTATGCTAATGCCCACGGCGCTCTAGGACGGGCATTGTTGCAGCAAGGCCGGTTCGCGCAGGCCGAGGCGAGTGCGCGGCGAGCCCTCGACCTTCTGTCGCCTGGACACCCCCTGCGCCCGACCGCGTCCCAGCTACTCCAGCAGAGCCAGCGTGGGCTGGAACTCGAGAAGAAGCTGCCCGACGTCCTCTCCGGCAAGTTGCCGGCCAACCCCGCCGAGCGAATCGAATACGCCGAATTCTGCACCGTAACCCGGCAATACCCGGTCGGCGCTCGCCTGTACGCCGAGGCGTTCCAGGCCGACGCCAAGCTGGCCGACGACCTCAAGTTTGCACATCGCTACAACGCCGCCTGTCTCGCCGCGCTGGCGAGCCGTGGCGAGGGCCGCGACGCGGACAAGCTCGACGACAAGGAACGCCTGCGCCTGCGCCGGCAGGCCGTGGATTGGCTGCGCGCCGACCTGACCGCGTGGGGCAAGCACGCCGACCGGGCTCAGGTACTCCAGACGATGATGCACGGGCAGCGTGACACGGACCTGAGCGGCCTCCGCGACAAAGACGCCGTCGCCAAACTGTCCCCGGAGGAGCGCGAAATGTGTGAAAAGCTCTGGGCCGACGTCGCGGCGTTGCTCAAGGGCACGCCAACGAAGAACTGATTCGCCCGGCTCTCAGGGCCGTGGACGCCGGAGCCAGTAGCCGGGACGGCGCCCGGCATGGGCCACGGCGAAGACCAGGACTGAACTCGAATCGCGGATCTCGTAATAGACGAGGTAAGGGTAACGGCGCAAAGGCATCCAGCGATAGGCTTGCCGGAAGATCGTCCCTTGCTCCGCCGCCGTCTCAAGTCGTTGCACGACGCGCCCGACGGCGGCTTGAAATCGCCGCGCCGCCGCCGGACTTCTCCGCGCGTACCAGCGGTAGGCGGTCTGGAGTTCCCGTGCGGCCAACGAATGTAAGACGACGGTACGCGGGGGCATGGCGGGCGCTCACTCCTCCAGGCGCAGTTCCGACCAAGGGATGAGTCGGGCCGTCCCCCGCTCGACCTCCGTGCGGCGTCGGTCGAGTTCCGCCAGCAGATCCTCGTCGCTCATTTCGTCCGCCTCGGGGGAAAGGGTTTCCAGGAGCCGTTCCGCCAGCAGGGCGCGGTCGGCTTCCGGAAGCGCGAGAGCCGCGTCGAAGAGCGACCGGGTTTCAGGAATCATAGAGGGCCTCTTGTCGCGTGTCGGCGAGGACATCACTCATGACTTGGCCGGCTCGGGGAACTCACGCGGGAAGCCCGCCCACGCCGCGGCCTGGGCCGCGTCGATGTCCTGCCGCGGGATGGAGAGCTGCAAGTCAGCGAACCGGCCCCGCAGCGGAGGGCGCCGGGGCGTTGCCACCGGGGCGTCGGCCGGCATCCGCTCGCGGAGCGACTGGACGAGCTGCTGGATGCTCTGCACGACCGGCTCCGGCAAGCCGGACAGGTCAACGGTGGTGGACGCCGGGGTAGGGGTGAGGTCAATAGCCATATCCCGATGATACCAGAAACGGCGGCCGGATTGGCAGACCGTGAACCGGGGAACGGCAGGATTTTACCGCCCCCGCCGTGGTGACGTAAAGCGGGTTTGTCGAGTTACGTCGGCACGTTCTCGCGTCGTTCGGGGACGCCGAGGCGCGAGCGACACGCCTCGCGCACGCGCCTCGCGCAACTCAGGGCAGCCACGGCCTGGCGCTTCCTGGTGATCTTGCCGGGATGCCAGACATCGACGGAAAGTCCGGCCAGGAAGCAAAGCCCGCGCCGCAGGGGCCGCAACGAGGGCTGATGCGGCAGCAGTTCTTGGAGGAGAACTTCCAGGTCGTGGGTCCTGGTCACGGGCACGCCGAGGTCTTGGAGGAGCGCCTTCAAATAGTTCTCGGCGGACTGTTGGCAGTGAAGGCAAACCTGCTCGTGATGACTCCTTTCTCCGCGACCCATCAGCGTCGCGCAGCGGAAGCTGGCCTCGGCCTTCTTGATCCATTCCGCCGTCAGGGATCGGTGGCGCCGAGGAATCCGACCTGTGTCTTCTGTCCCCGCCTTCGTGCCCGCCGCCTCATGGAGAACCTTGCCCCGCGCGACGATTTCGCGCAAGAACCAATCGCCCGCTCGCAGGCGCCACGCCAGGTTCTTCGGCGTGCGGACGAGGAGATCCATCGGGAAGGGGGCCGGAATCTCCCAGCTGATGCGGACTGCCTGGTCGATGTTGTTGCGTGCCGGCATGATGACGAGGAGATCCACGTCGCTGTCCGCGTGCGGCGTGCCGTAGGCGTAAGAGCCGAACAGGATGATCTTGTCGGGGTGGAACTGCTCCGCGATGCGGCGGGCGTAGCGGCGGATGACGCGCATCGGGATGTCGGCCCCGCTATAAAGGCGAGTCGACAACTCCTGCTCCAAGGTAGGGCGCTTCTTGGTCATGAGGGCATTCTACGGCGTTCGCGACAAGGAAGCGCTGGCGAAGTTGCCGGACCTCGACGGTCTTGTGACTGTAATATTAACGATCTACAATACATTTTTTCTTGTCGAGGAGGATGCAGTTTTGGCACCAAGGAATTTGTGCAGCAGGCTGCTGCACAATTGCCGGGTCAGGCCAAGACCGCCGCCACGAGAAGGACTCGGCCGTGTCGTTATCTCGCGCTGCCGCTCGCCTGTTCCCTTGTTTTCGCCGGCGCCGGCTTTACGATGCTCTCTGGATGGACGCTGCTCCTTCGGAGACAGTCATGTTTCGCTCGGCCCCCCTCCTCCCTGCCTTGCTCGCCCTGACCCTGCTGACGGGTCGAACCGACGCGGAGACGCCGCGCGACCACGATGTCACCGTCGACGACTACTTCAGCCTTTCGACCCTCGGCGACTGCGCCGTCGCCCCCGACGGCTCCCACGTCGCCTACTCCGAGGGGCGCTGGCGGCAGGCGACCGACGACCGCAAGGCCGACCTGTGGGTCGTGTCGGCCCAGGGCGGCCCGGCCCGGCGCCTCACCTTCGACCGCGCCAACGACCACGCGATCCGGTGGAGTGCCGACGGCCTCACCCTCTATTTCCTCGGCAACCGCAAGCGCGAGGGCGAAAAGCAGCCGCCTTACGACGGCACGGCACAGGTCTGGCGCGTCCCCCTCGCCGGCGGCGAGCCGACGGCCGTCACGCGCGTCGAGGGCGGTGTCACCGGGTACGCCCTCGCCGGCCGCTCGCTTTGGTATGTCACGGACTACGAACACGTCGAGGACGAGTGGAAGGAGCTGCGCGAGCGCTTCAAGGACGTCGAGTACGGCCACGGCGTCCACAAACTCTCGCGCGTCGGACGCCTCGACCTCGACTCGTGGCGCGCCGACAAGGTGATCGACGACAAGCGCTACGTCCGCGACCTGGCCGTGACGCCGGACGGGCGCCGCCTGGCGATGATTACGGCACCCGACGAGCGCGTCCTCACCTTCGAGGGCCGCTCGCGCGTCGACGTCTACGACGCGAAGACGAAGGCGGTGACGACGCTCCCCGACAAAATCTTCCGCGACGACATGCCCTCGCCTTACGGCTGGCTGGAACACCTCGCCTGGTCGGCGGGCGGCGACGGACTGGCCTTCAACGTCATCTTCGACGGTTACCCTGCCGAGATCGTCGTCGCCCTCCGCGGCGACGTCGGCGGTTGGCGGACGTCCAAGGTCGAGCGCCCGGCGGGGCTCTCGGTCAAGGGCTACGGCAGTCCGCTCGGCTGGAAGGGCGATGACCTCTGCTTCCTCGGCGAGCGGAAGGGGCGCGTGCGTCTCTGCGCCGCCGCCTTCTCCGCCGGCAGCCTGAGCGGAGTGCGCGAGCTGACGCCCGGCGACGTCGTCGTTCAGTCCCTCAGCGTCTCCCCCGGCGGGCAAACGGCTCTCGTCATGAACAGTCCGACGACCTTCGAGGACGTCTACCTCCTCGACGGCGACAAGACGAAGCGCCTCACCGCCGTCAACGCGCAGACGAAGGCGTGGAAGCTCCCGAAACTCTCCGTCGTCTCCTGGAAGGGGGCCAACGGCGACCCGGTCGAAGGCGTCCTGGAACTGCCGCCGGACGCGAAGCTGGGGCAGAAGTTGCCGCTCGTCGTCGAGATCCACGGCGGGCCGACGACGGCGACGCTGTTCGGCCTGCAATACTGGATCTACGGCCGCACGCTGCTGCCGGCGAAGGGCTACGCCGTCCTCAGCCCGAACTACCGCGGCTCGACCGGCTACGGCGACAAGTTCCTCACCGACCTCGTCGGCCGCGAGAACGACCTCGACGTGCAGGACATCCTCAAGGGCGTCGACGCCCTGATCGAGCGCGGCGTCGCCGACCCGGAGCGCCTCGGCGTCATGGGCTGGAGCAACGGCGGCTACCTGACCAACTGCATTATCACCCGCGACCACCGCTTCAAGGCGGCGTCGAGCGGCGCCGGCATCGTCGACACGGTCATGGAGTGGGGCGCCAACGACGAGCCGGCCTACGCCATCGTCTTCAAGAAGGGCTTCCCCTGGAGCGCCGCCGACGCCTACCGTCGCACGTCGCCGACTTATGCCCTCGACAAGGTGCATACGCCGACGCTGATCCACGTCGGCGGCGGCGACGACCGCTGCCCGCCGGGCCACAGCCGCATGTTGTATCGGGCGCTGAAGGAGTACGTCCGCGTGCCGACGGAGTTGGTCGTCTACCCCGGCGAGTCGCACGGGCTGATGAAGTACAAGAACCGCAAGGCGAAGATGGAATGGGACCTCGCCTGGTTCGATCGGTACATCCTGGGCAAGCGCCCCAAGGGGCCGATGCCGATGCCGACGCCGTGACGCGGGGTTAAGCCGCGAGCGGCCATAGGAATCCGCGCGGCGCGCTGGTATCCTGGGGCACCTCTCCTTCTCCGGAGCCACGCCGATGGGTGACCCGCCGTTCCCGGCCGACGACCTCCCCCCCGAGGACCGCGCCTTCCTCGAACGCCACGCCCTCAAGAAACCGCTGCGCGTCCTCGACGTCTGGGCGCTCGGCGTCGGCGTCGTCATCACCGGCGCCTACTTCGGCTGGAACCTCGGCCTGAAGGACGGCAACGGCCCCGTGGCGATGCTCGTCGCCTCGCTCTTCGTCTGTCTCCTTTATCTCTGTTGGGTGCTGGCCCTCGCCGAGTTGTCGGTCGCCATGCCCTACGCCGGCGGGCCGCTCGCCTACGGGCGCCGCGCCTTCGGCCCGGCGGTCGGCTTCCTCATGGCCTGGTCGATGTTCCTCGAATGCCTCTTCGCCACCATCGCGACGGCGCTGGCGACCGGCGGCTACGTCGCCTACCTCGTCAACCCCGACGAGCCGAGCCCGGCGGTGCGCGTCGCCGTCGGGCTGCTGACCGTGGCCGTCTTCTTCCTGCTCCAGGCGCGCGGCGTCAAGGAGCAGTCGCGCGTCATGATCGTCATGACCTACGGCGCCATCCTCGGCCTGGTGCTGTTCTGCGCCGTCGCCGCCGGACATTTTTCGTGGGAGCGCGTCTGGCCCCACCCGGTGCTGCCGGAGGGCAAGGGCTGGATGGCCGTGCTGCTCGCCCTGCCCTACGCCCTCTGGTGGCTGGTCATGATCGAGTCGGTCGCCCTCGCGGCGGAGGAGGCGCACGAGCCGCACCGCACCCTGCCGCGCGGCCTCGTCTGGGCGCAGCTGACGCTCATCGGCCTGGTCGTCCTCACCTGGCTGTTCGCCTGCGGCTCGCTCGACTCGTCGGAGCTGGCGACGACGACGACGGTCGGCGCCCACGGCAAGGAGGAAATCGCGGACGTCGATTATCCGCTGATGAAGGCGATGGGCCACATGCTGGGCGGGCGCTCGCCGGCCTTGTTCTACGGCTTCGGCGCCGTCGCCCTGTTCGGGATGATCGCGAGCTATCACGGGATGGTTTACGGCACCAGTCGGCAGGCGTTCGCGCTGGGCCGGGGCGGCTACCTGCCGGCCTGGCTCGGCGAGGTCCACGCCGAACGCCGGACGCCGGTGCCGGCGCTGCTGCTGACGAGCCTCGTCACCGCGGGCTTCGTGACGGCGAGTGCCTGGTTCAAGGACGAGATCGACAAGGCGGTCCTCGTCTCGACGCTGACGGCGCTGGTGTGGTACGTCCTGGCGGTCGCCTGCCTGTTCGCGCTGCGGCGGCGCGAGCCGAAGCTGTTCGCCCGCTACCGGACGCCGGTGGGGCGGGTGCTGCCGGTTCTCGTGGTCGTGCTGTCGCTGTTCGCGGCGGCGACGTACACGGTCATTAAAATGGAAGTTCTGCCGCGCACGCTCTTGCTCTACGGTTGCGGCTTCGGGTATTACATGGTGTGGGCGCGCCGGCGCATCCAACACGCCGCCCCGGAGGAACGGACGGCTCGCCAGGCGCGCCCCGCTCAGGAACCCCCTGCATGAGCACCCTCCCCGTCCCCCGTCCGGACGAGCCCGAGGCGCGTCCGCGCGAGTCTCCCCTGGAGACGGTCACGTCGGTCGTGCTGCTGTTCGTGATGGCGGCCCTCGTCTGGGTCGCCCTCGCGGCGTTCTGGCCGGACCGCTTCGGCCTAGCGGAGCGCGAGACCGAGGTCGTCGCCCTGTTGGTCCTCCTGACGGTGGCGCTGCTGCTGGTCAGCGCGGTGGCGCTTCTGAATACGCGCCAGGGAGACGCGCCGCCGGAAGATCTTCCTTGACCGCCACGCCCCCCGCCCGCGCCGCCCGCATCTTGTCGGCGAGCGCCAGGACGCGCGGCGCCGCCGCCTCGGGCGGCACGCCGCGCGCGTGGACGTTCGAGATCAGGTTGCGCGTCGCGTCGGTGTCGCCGGGGCGCGGCCGGTAGGCGAGGTACGCCGACAGACTCTCGGCGGTCGCCAGCCCCGGCCGCTCGCCGATCAGCAGTACGACCACTTCCGGGTCGAGCAACTCCCCAATGTCGTTCAAGACGCCGACGCGGCAGTGGCGGACGACGAACGGCCGTCCGAAGCCGCGCCCGCGCCGCCGCGCCTCCGCCTCCAGGAGCGGCAGCAGCGCTGGCACCTGCGCCGTGACCGCCGCCGCCGACAGGCCGTCGCCGATCACCACCTGCACGTCGGCCCCCTTGGGGCAGCGGCGTGCGACCTCGGCCCATGCCGCGTCGTCGAGGCGCCGGCCGAGGTCGGGGCGCATCAGGTACTCCTGCTTGTCGCGAGCGCGCGTGGCGGCCTCGAAGAGCCCCCAGCGCGTGACGAAGTCGGGGCCGAAGTCGCGCGCCAGGTCGAGTTCGGCGTGGACCGCGTCGACGGCGGCGGCGTGGTCCCTGCGCAGGGCCAGTTGCGTCTCGGTGCGGTACGCCGGCCCGGCGCGGCCGACCAGGAGGCGCGCCGGCGTCCGGGCGCGCAAGAGATCGAGAATGTCGGACGCGGCGGGTGCAAGGTTTGCTTCGCTCATGCTCCCTCGGGATTCCCGCCTCGACATGATCCTTTCACGCCGGCGGAGTAGAATAATCCGTCGCTTCGCTCCAACTTTTATTGTACGCGCTCGCGAGAGGGCGGAGAAAGCACCGGATGTTGACAGGTGATGCCGGAGCGAGACAGCCCGGCGGAAGATCGCCTTGAGGGAGGTGGAAGCCTGGGCATAGAATGACGGAAGTATTCGGAGATCCTTGCCCGGCCCACGAGTCGTCCGGCACGGGGTATGTGGGGAAGAGCGATGACGCCGGCCGAGTTTGGAAGAGTTGGAGGTAACGAAATGAGTCAGACGTTGACGCTACAACTGAGTGACGAGGCGTTTGCAACGATTCTCCGCCGGGCGGAAACCGCCGGCCTGTCCCCCGTGGGCCTCGTCGTCGCCTCGCTGGAGCGACAATTCGGCGTTTCAGAGGCGCTCGCTCCTGTCACGCCGGCGACCGAACAGGCGAAGCCGGCGGCGCGAGAACGGTTCGAGCGACATTTCGGCGCCGTCGACCTCGGCCCCGCGACGGGGGCGGACAACGAGAGTATCGACGCCGACCTCGCTCGCGAGTATGGCGGTAGTCGGGGGCTCTGATATTCCTCGACACCTCAAGCCTTTTGCGTCTCTTGCATGGGGCGGCGCGAAACGGCAAGCCGGGTCGGTCACAGAGCCTCGATTTTCAGCGTCTGTCGCCTCAAGAACTCCTCGCACTCCGCCTTGGTGAACACGCCCGTCGTCGTGCCGACGGCGCGGACGCAACTCGCGCCGAGGGCGCTCGCCACGCGCACGCAGTCCTCCGCCCCCAGGCCGTGCAGCAGCCCGTAGACGTAGCCCGCGCCAAAGGCGTCGCCGCCGCCGCTGCCGTCCACGAATTCGATCGGGTACGTCCCCGCCCGAAAACGGACGCCGTCGCCGACCACCACGGCCCCGTCGCCGCCGAGCGTCACGATCACCGTGCCCGCGCCCAGGCGGCGGAACGTCTCCGCCTGCCGCATGGGGTCGCTTTCTCCGGTTATCAACTCCGCTTCGTGGCTGTTCGGCAGGAAGACGTCGACGTGCGGCAGCAGTCGGTCGAGGCGGTCGAGGTAGCTCGCCTTGCCGGGCGTCGCCACGTCGAGGACCGTTTTCGCCCCCGCCTGGCGCGCCGCGGCGAAGACCGGGATGAGTTCGTCCTGCACCATCGCCGGCATGAGGAGGTAGCCGCCGAGGTAGAGGATCTTGCAGCGGGCGACGCGCTCCAGGGGAATGTCGGCGGCGCGGAACTCGGCGTTGGCGCCGAAGGTGTGGATGAAGCGGCGGTCCTGACCGACGACGTTGACGATGAGCGTCTGGCTGGTGTCGGCGTGCGGGCTCACCTGGAGCGACGACAGGTCGAGACCGTGGCCGCGGAGCAGGTCGGCGACGGCGCGGCCGCAGGCGTCGCCGCCGACGCGGCCGACCACGGCGGACGCCACCTCCATCTTCTTCAGGTCGACGGCGACGTTGGCGGCGCAACCGCCGATCGTCAGCAGAATGCGCTCCGCCATGACCAGTTCGCCCGCCGCCGGCAGGTGGTCGACCGGGGTGCAAACGTAATCGGCGACGACGATGCCGGCACACAAAATGTCGGGGTGGCGATCCATGAAGTCTCCTTCGCGCTAAGCCGCAAGCGGCGCACCGACCCGGTCCGGGTGATGATACTCCACACGGGCTCTTCGTCAAAAACTAACCGCATATCCACCCCGGCTTCACGCGCGTCTCATCATGCGGAGTCATGCTGAGCGCGTCCAAACCTGTCTATCCTCAGCGCGGGGTGGTTTCTTACACTGGGGCGGCGCGCCCGCCGGGCGCGGCGGTCCTCGGGGAAGGAGCGGTCCGGTGACGGCTCAATGGCGCGACTTGCTGGCACGGTTCAAGCCCCCGGCCTACGGCCGGCGGCAGCCGTTGGTCCTCATTAACGGCCTCGCCGAACAGGCGGAGAGCTGGTTCCGCAACCACCGCTTCTGGCGGCACTACTTCGACGTCCACATGCCGAACCTCCTCGCCTACGACGGGCCGGCGCTGCACCGCCGCATCGACGCCGGCCTGCCCATCGACATCGACTACCTCGTCGACCAGCTGCACCTGTACCTCGACTCGTTCGTGCAGACGCCGCCGTACCACCTCGTCGCGTCGAGCCTCGGCGGCAAGGTGGCGGTCGAGTACGCGGCCCGCTACCCCGACCAGATCGCTCGCCTCGTCCTCCTTTGTCCCTCGGGCATGGGCGACGTGGAGCGCCTGCCCATCGTCGAAGGGGTGCGGCGCAACGACCTCCGCGGCGTCATCGACAGCGTCTTTCACGACCCGCGCCAGGCTGACCCGCGCATGCTGGAGTTCTACGCCCGCCGCTTCGCCGACCGGCGCTGGCGTGTCGGGCTGATGCGCACCATCCGCGGCACGATGGACCACACGGTCCGCGAGCGCCTGGCGCAGGTGACGCAGCCGACGCTGTTCGTGTCGGGGCGCGAGGACCGCATCGTCGACCCGGCGGCGGCGGAGGCGGCGGCGCGGCGACTGCCCGACGGGCGCTTCCTGTCGATCCCGCAGTGCGGCCACGCCCCGCAGCTGGAGAAGCCGTGGATGATTAACCGCCTCGTCGTCCACTTCCTGACCAGCGCCCGGCCGCAGACCCGGCCGCGCTTCAGCCAGCTCGTCCTGGCGCGGCCGAGTCTGGTGTCGTGAGACGCCGCTCGCGGCTTAGCGATTGCTAAGCCGCAAGCGGCTCCGGGGATTCCCGATGAACGCCACCCTCCTCCAGCACCTCGCCGGTTCGGCGCCGGTCCGCCGCGCCGCCGACCTGGGCCTGCGCCGCTACGCCCGCCGCCGCGTCGCCGCCCTCGACGCCTGCGACGTCGCCGACGTCCAGCGCCGCACGCTGCTGGGCCTGGTCCGCACGGCGCAAGACACGCGCTTCGGCCGCGACCACGACTTCGCCTCGATCCGCTCGGTCGCCGACTATCAGAAGCGCATCCCCCTTCGCGACTACGAGGCATTCTGGCAGGACTACTGGCAGCCGGCCTTCCCGCGCCTCGACAACGTCACCTGGCCCGGCCTCATCCCGTACCTCGCCCTGTCGTCGGGGACGACGAGCGGCGCGACGAAGTACGTCCCCGTCTCGCACGAGATGGCGGCGTCGAACCGCCGCGCCGGCCTGACGACGCTCGCCCTCTTCCACACCGTCGCCCCCGACGCGCGTCTCTTCCACGGCCGCATCTTCTTCCTCGGCGGCAGCACCGACCTGACGCCCCTGGCGCCCGGCGTCCTCGGCGGCGACCTGAGCGGCATCGCGGCGCGTGAGGCGGCCTCGGTGCTGCGGCCGTATACGTTCCCGCCTTTGGAACTCGCCCTCATGCGCGACTGGGAGCGCAAGATGACGCTCCTCGCCGAGCGCGGCGCGTCGCTGCCGATCACCGCCGTCAGCGGCGTGCCGTCGTGGCTGCTGGTGCTGTTCGACCGGCTGCGGCAGGTCACGGGGCGCGAGCGTCTTATCGACGTCTGGCCGACCTTGCGCCTCGTGATCCACGGCGGGACGAAGTTCGACGCGTACCGCGCCCTCTTCCGCGAGGTCGTCGGCGGCGACGACGTGCGCTTCCTGGAAGTGTACCCGGCGTCCGAAGGCTACGTCGCCGCCGAGGACCCGCGCTTCGGTTTGTTGCGCCTCATCCCGGACCACGGCGTCTTCTTCGAGTTCGTCCCCGTCGAGGATCTCGGAAAGGACCGCCCGCCGCGGCACGCCGTTGGCGAGGTCGAGCCGGGCGTGCAGTACGCCGTGGTGCTGACGACGTGTGCCGGGCTGTGGTCCTATATCCTCGGCGACACGGTCTGCTTCGAGCGCCGCGACCCGCCGCTGTTGCGCTTCACGGGGCGGACGCGCTACTTCCTGTCGGCGTTCGGCGAACACCTCATCAGCGAGGAGGTCGAGCGAGCCGTCGCCGAGGCAGCGGGCGCGACGGGCGCGGCGGTCGCGGATTTCCATGTCGGGCCGGTGTTCCCGAGCGAAGCGGGCGCGGTGGGCCGGCACCGCTACCTCGTCGAGTTCGTGCGCGAGCCGAGGAACATGGGTCAGTTCGCCTTGGCGCTCGACGCGGCGCTGGGGCGTATCAACGAGGACTACGCGGCGCACCGCGCCGGCGACCTGACGATGCGGGCGCCGGAGGTGTGGCCGATCCCGCGCGGCGGCTTCGCGGAGTGGCTGCGCTCGAAAGGGAAAGAGGGCGGGCAGCACAAGGTGCCGCGCATGGATAACAGCGGGCACGTCACGGAGGAGTTGAGCCGCCTTAAGGCGAGGGGCGGGACGAAATTTACCCGCCCCTTGGCTTCTTCGGCTTAATCGTAATGTCGTACTTCGGTAGCGTTGCCGACCGCCCCAGGCGAGCGTTATAGACTTTCATCTCTTTCGCCGGGACCCGAACCTTTG
>JBBROG010000245.1:0-12988 GCA_038229635.1 Gemmatales bacterium | reverse complement strand
GAGCGCTAAGAGATGTCACATTATTTCGGGAGGCCGTGTTGTCTCTCACAAGGAAGGAAAGCTGGTCGTCGAGACGATAATCAAGGAAAACGACCCGATGCCGCTCGGCTTCGTCAAGTTTTTCGACACGGCGGAGGTCGGCGTCGTCGTCGCCCCGGCCGACGGCGGCGTGCGCGTGAAGGACGCCGCCGCCGGCAAGGCGTTCGCCGGCGCCGGCCTGCGCGAAGGCGACCTCGTCACCGCCTTCGACGGCCAGAAGGTCGATTCGCCGGACGTCTTCCGCCGCCTCCTGCGCGGCAAACTCGCGGAGGGCGGCGACGCCGTCCTCGACGTCCGCCGCGCGGGCCAAGTCCTGGCGATCACGGTGCCCTGCAACGACTGACCTGTCTCTTCCTGACAACTCCTGGCACGCTCCCGGACCTACTCCGCCTCAACCGCCCCCGCGTAGAATGGAAGTTGCTCCGCGCTCACGTCGAGCAGTTGCCTGGCCGGATTCCGGATGATGTCCGAGCTATCGACCGAGGTGCGCGTAGTGACCGTCGGGTGGATCGGGATGGGATCGAATACCTTCAAGCTCGCGATTGTGGTCGATGTTGTTCCAGGGTCGCGTACGCGCGCCCCCCGGAACGACTCGTCCTCCTCGTCGCTTCGGGCTGGTGAGCTCATGTGAGGCTCCCTAAGATACCCCCATTCGTGCCGAGTTGTCCGTGTCCCGCCGTACTCTCCCGCGGGCACCGCGAGGGAATTGTTGACCATGTCGGAAGAGCCACCGCGGCCCGTTCACAAGCTGCTCGTCGCCAACCGCAGCGAGATCGCCATCCGCGTGTTCCGCACCGCGCACGAGCTGGGCGCGCGCACCGTCGCCATCTACTCCCACGAAGACCGCTACGCGCTGCACCGCTTCAAGGCCGACGAGGCGTATTGCCTCGGCAAGCCGGGCGAGCCGATCCGCGCCTACCTCGACATCGATAATATCGTCGCGCTCGCGCGGCGGCAGGACGTCGACGCCATCCACCCCGGCTACGGTTTCCTCTCCGAAAACGCGAAATTCGCCCGCGCCTGCCTCGACGCCGGCATCACCTTCGTCGGCCCGAGCCCGAAGGTCCTCGAACAGCTCGGCGACAAGGTCGTCGCCCGCGCCATCGCCCGCAAGGCCAACGTCCCCGTCCTGCCCGGCAGCGACGCCCCGGTGCGCGACAACACCGACGGCCGCGCCCTCGCCGGAAAGCTCGGCTACCCCGTCATCGTCAAGGCGTCGATGGGCGGCGGCGGACGCGGCATGCGCGTCGCCCATGACGCCGACCAGCTCGAAGAGGCCCTCGACCAGGCCCGCCGCGAGGCCGGCAGTGCCTTCGGCGTCGCCGACGTCTTCCTCGAAAAGTACGTCGAGCGCGCCCGCCACGTCGAGGTGCAGCTCATCGGCGACAAGCACGGCAACCTCGTCCACCTGTTCGAGCGCGACTGCTCGCTGCAAAGGCGCCATCAGAAGATCGTCGAAATCGCCCCGGCGCCGAACCTCGACGCGAAGGTGCGCGAGGGCCTGCTGGAGGCCGCCGTCGCCGTCGGCCGCGCCGTCGGCCTCGACAACGCCGGCACCGTCGAGTTCCTGCTCGACACCGACAGCGGCCACTACTACTTCATCGAGGTCAACCCGCGCATCCAGGTCGAGCACACCGTCACCGAGGCGGTCACTTCCGTCGACGTCGTCAAGACGCAGATCCTCGTCGCCCAGGGGCTGCCGCTGTCCGACCCCGAAATCGGCCTCGGCGACCAGTCGGCGGTCACGGCGCGCGGCTACGCGGTCCAGTGCCGCGTCACGACGGAGGACCCGGCCAACAACTTCGTCCCCGACTACGGCCGCATCGGCGCCTACCGCTCCGCCAGCGGCATGGGCATCCGCCTCGACGCCGGCAGCGCCTTCGTCGGCGCCGTCATTACCCCCTTTTACGACTCGCTTCTGGTGAAAGTGACGGCCCACGGCCTGCGCTTCCTCGACGCCGCTCGCCGCATGGAGCGCTGCCTGCAAGAGTTCCGCGTCCGCGGCGTCAAGGTGAACGTCCCGTTCCTCATCAACCTCGTGACGCACCCGTCGTTCCTCGACTACAAGGTGACGACGCGCTTCATCGACGAGACGCCGGCGCTGTTCCAGTTCGCGGCGCGGCAGGACCGGGCGACAAGACTGCTCTCGTACATCGCCGAAGTGGCCGTCAACGGCAACCCGGAGGTCGCCGAGCGGCTGAAGGGACCGGACGGCAAACTGATCGCCGTGCCGCGCGACCCGGCGCCGCTGCCGTCTCTGCCGGCCGACCCGGTCACGCACATGCCGCTCGCCCCGCCGCCGGGGACGCGCGACACGTTCCACGAGTTGGGGCCGGAGAAGTTCGCCGCCTGGGTGCGCGAGCAAAAGCGCCTGCTCGTCACCGACACGACCTTCCGCGACGCCCACCAGTCGCTGCTGGCGACGCGCATGCGCACCTACGACATGCTGCAAATCGCGCCGGCCTACGCCGTCAAGCACGCGGGGCTGTTCTCGCTGGAAATGTGGGGCGGCGCCACCTTCGACACGTCGATGCGCTTCCTCAAGGAGTCGCCGTGGGACCGCCTCGCCGGCCTGCGCGAGCGCGTGCCGAACGTCCTGTTCCAGATGCTTCTGCGCGCCGCCAGCGCCGTCGGCTACACCAATTATCCGGATAACGTCGTCCGCGCCTTCGTCAAGGAGTCGGCCGAGGCGGGGATCGACCTGTTCCGGATCTTCGACGCCTGCAACTGGCTGCCGAACCTGCGCCTGGCGGTCGACGCCGTGCGCGCCTGCGGCATGATCGCCGAGGCCGCCCTGTGCTACACCGGCGACATTCTCGACCCGCGCCGGGATAAATACGGCCTGGCGTACTACGTCACGCTGGCGAAGGAGCTGCAAAAGGCCGGCGCGACGATGCTGGCGATCAAGGACATGGCGGGCCTGCTCAAGCCGTTCGCCGCCCGTGCCCTCGTCCGCGCGCTGCGCCAGGAAGTCGGCCTGCCGATCCACCTGCACACGCACGACTCGGCCGGCGGGCAGATGGCGACGCTGCTGCTTGCGTCCGAGGAGGGCATCGACGTCGTCGACGCGGCGATGGCGCCGCTGTCGGGCCTGACGAGCCAGGTGAATCTCAACGCGCTCGTCGAGGCGCTGCGCTTCACCGAGCGCGACACCGGGCTCGACTTCGCGTCGCTCCAGGACACGGCGGACTACTGGGAGGCGGTGCGGCGCTATTACCGGCCGTTCGAGAGCGGGCAACTGGCGTCGAGCGCCGAGGTCTACCTGCACGAGATGCCGGGCGGGCAGGCGACGAACCTGCAGGAGCAGGCGCGGGCGCTCGGCCTCGCCGGCCGCTGGCACGACGTCTGCCGCGCCTACGCCGAGGTCAACCGGATGTTCGGCGACATCGTCAAGGTGACGCCGACGTCGAAGGTCGTCGGCGACATGGCACTGTTCATGGTCGGCAACGGCCTGACGCCGGCCGAGATCCTGGGCGGCGAGCGCGAGCTGGCGTTCCCCGAGTCGGTAATCGAGTTCTTCGAGGGGCGTCTGGGCCAACCGCCGGGCGGCTTCCCGGAGGAGTTGCAGCGGCGCATCCTGCGCGGCCGCAAGCCGTTCACCGAGCGCCCCGGCGCCTCGCTGGAGCCGGCCGACTTCGCGGCGACGCGGCAGGCGCTGGAGAAGCAGATCGGCCGACCCGCGGACGACCGCGAGGTGGTGACGCACCTGCTCTACCCGCGCGTCTTCCCCGAGTTCGCGGGGCACCAGGCGAATTACTCCGACACGAGCGTGCTGCCGACGCCGATCTTCTTCCACGGCATGGAGCCGGGCGAGGAAGTCAGCGTCGACATCGAGAAGGGGAAGACGCTCATTATCCGCTTCCTCGCCGTCGGCGACGCCGACGCCGACGGCAACCGGGCGGTGTTCTTCGAACTGAACGGCCAGCCGCGCGAGGTGCGCGTGCTCGACAAGTCGCTCGCGGGCGAGGTGCGGCGGCGGCCGAAGGCGGAGGCGGGCAACGCGCTGCACGTCGGGGCGCCGATGCCGGGGCTGGTGGCGAGCGTACTGGTGACGGCCGGCGAGAGCGTCGCAACGGGGCAGAAGCTGTTCACGCTGGAGGCGATGAAGATGGAGACGACCGTCCACGCCGACCGGGCGGCGCGCGTCGCCGAGGTGCTGGTCGGCCCGGCGACGCAGGTCGAGGCGGGCGACCTGCTGCTGCGCTACGAGGCGTGACCCGTCCCGAGTTCCTGTATGGAACCCGCGTAGCGGGTGACGGATCGTAGCCCCGGGTGGAGCGCAACCCGCGCAGCGGGTGAAGCGCAACCCGGGGAACCCATCCGGGGACAGGATTGTCCGTTGAACCCGTGAAGCGGGTGACGGAAACGTGGCTCATCACGGCTCCGTCACCCGCTCCGCGGGTTCAACCCATCGACACGTCGCCGGCCGTTGTCCCCGGGTTGCGCTGCACCCGCTACGCGGGTTGCGCTCCACCCGGGGCTACGATCCGTCACCCGCTACGCGGGTTCAAACAATTCACTTGACGCGGCAGCCGCTCGCGCCAACAATAGTGACTGACCAGTCAGTTCCGTTTTGTTTCCTCGACGGACTGGTCCGTTTGGCCTCCCTGCCCTCAAACCTTGCCTTCCTTGCGCGGGCCGAACCTGAGACGCCCGTTCGTCGTCTGAGCCTACGCCCTGAGACGAGGAGATCCCCTGATGGACTTTGCTTGGCTTCGCCCCGGCGCAAGACTCGGGACCGGCATCCCGGCTCTCCTCCTGGGAGTGTTCCTGGCCGCCGGCTGCGATCGGGCGCCGCAGGCGGCGCAGGAAAAGAAGGTCGCCGAAGTCGTCGCCACCACGCCGATCACCGCCGAGGTAACTGACTATCAGGATTTCACCGGCCGGCTGGAAGGACTCAAGACGGTCGAGGTCCGCGCCCGCGTCTCCGGCTTCGTTATGGCGGCTCCCTTCAAGGAAGGCGATATGGTCCACGAAGGGGACCTCTTATTCCAGATCGACCCCCGGACGTACCAGGCCAGCCTGAACCAGGCAGAGGCCAACCTGAAGCTGGCGGAGACGGACCGCAATCTGCAAGACCGCACCGCCGCGCGCTCCCGGCGCCTGTTGAACAACAACAGCACCTCCCAGGAAGAGTACGAGACGGCCGTCGCGGCCTTCGACAAGGCGAAGGCGAGCGTCGGCGCGATGCAGGCGTCGCGGGACATGGCCAAGCTGTACCTTGACTACACCCGCGTGACCGCCCCCCTGACTGGCCGCGTCAGCCGCCGCTTCGTCGACCCCGGCAACCTCGTCGTCCAGGACAGCACCCTGCTGACGTCGGTCGTGAGCGACACCCAGCTGTACGCCTATTTCGACATGGACGAGCGGACGTATCTGGACCTCCTGGGGTCGGGCTCGCCGGGGAAGGGGTCGTGGTTTTCCGGCTCGCAGTTCCCCGCGCTGATGCGCCTGGCCAACGAGGACACGTTCGCGCGCACCGGCGCGGTCGACTTCATCGACAACCGGGTGAACGCCAACACCGGCACGGTCCGCGTTCGCGCCGTCTTCGACAACCCCACGGGCGTCCTCAAGGCGGGCCTGTTCGTCCGCGTCCGGCTGCCGATCGGCAACCCTTATCAGACCCTCCTCGTCGCCGACGAGGCCCTGCTGAGCGACCAGGGCCGGAAGTACGTCTACGTCGTCAACGACGACAACGAAGTCGTCTACCGCCCCGTGACCATCGGGCAGGAGATCCAGAGCCTGCGCGCGATCAAGGACGGGCTGGCGAAGGGGGATCGCGTCATCCTCAGCGGCATGCAGCGCGTGCGGCCGGGGGCGCAGGTGCAGGTCAAGATGCAGGATCCGCCGAAGGCGCCGGAATCGGAACTGGCCCGGCTGCTGACGTCGTTCGCGAAGCCGGCGGACAAGCGCGGGCCGGCGGTTGACCCGTGACGCCCGTTTAGCCGCCCGCCCGCAGGGCGGCGCGTCGGCAGCGCCGCCCTGCGGGCGGCTAAACGGGGAAGTCCGGCTCGAGGGGCGGTTCATGTTCTCGCACTTTTTCATCGAGCGACCGATCTTCGCCTCGGTGCTGTCGATCGTGATTACCCTGGCGGGCGCCGTCGCGGCCTTCACCCTGCCGGTCGCCCAGTACCCGCCCATCACGCCGCCGAGCATCATGGTCTCCTGCGTCTACCCCGGCGCCGACGCCCGCGTCGTCGCCGACTCGGTCGCGGCGCCGATCGAGCAGCAGGTCAACGGCGTCGAGAACATGATGTACATGGTGTCGCAGTCGAACAACGACGGCTCGTACACCCTCACCGTCACCTTCAAGCCGGGCGTCAACCTCAACTTCGCCCAGGTCCTGGTGCAGAACCGCATCAACCTCGCCCTGCCGCTGTTGCCCGACGTGGTCAAGCAGGCCGGCGTCACCACGCGCAAGCGCAACCCGGACATCCTCCTCGTGGTCGGCATGGTCTCGCCGAAGGGGCGCTACGACCAGATTTACCTCAGCAACTACACCACCATCCGCCTCAAGGACGAGATCGCCCGCGTCGAGGGCGTCGGCGACGTCAACCAGTTCGGCCAGCAGGACTACAGCATGAGGCTCTGGGTGGACCCCGAGCGGCTGGCGGAGCTCAACCTGACCGCCGCCGACGTCGCCAACGCGGTCCGCGAGCAGAACATGGAGGTCGCCGCCGGCCACTTCGGCCAACAGCCATCGCCCGCCGGCCAGTCGTTCGAGTTCCCGATCACGGTGGTCGGCCGGCTGTCCGACCCGGCGGACTTCGCCGACATCGTCATCCGCTCCGACGGCAGCGGCCGCAAGGTGCGCGTCAAGGACGTCGCCCGCGTCGAGCTCGGCGCCCGCAGCATGGACTCGACCAGCAAGCTCAACGGCCGGCCCAACGCCAGCCTCGCCGTCTGGGCGCTGCCCGACGCCAACTCCATCGCCACCGCTCAGCGCGTCGTCGCCCGCATGGAGCAGCTGAAGAAAAACTTTCCGGAGGACATGGACTACACCGTCTCGCTGGACATGACGCCGTTCATCAAGGAGTCGATCCACGAGGTCGTCCGGACGCTGATCGAGGCGGTCATCCTCGTCGCCATCGTCGTGCTGGTGTTCCTCCAGAACTGGCGGTCGGCGCTGATCCCGCTGCTGGCGGTGCCGGTCGCCATCGTCGGCACCTTCGCCGTCATGGCCGCCATCGGCTTCACCCTCAACAGCCTGACGCTGTTCGGGCTGGTCCTCGCCATCGGCATCGTCGTGGACGACGCCATCGTCGTCGTCGAGGCGGTCGAGCACCACATCAGCGAGGGGATGACGCCGCGCCAGGCCGCTCACAAGGCGATGGACGAGGTGTCGCGGCCGGTCGTCGCCGTCGCCCTGGTGCTGTCGGCGGTGTTCGTGCCGTGCGCCTTCATCACCGGCATCACCGGGGAGTTCTTCCGGCAGTTCGCGCTGACTATCGCCGTCTCGACGGTGATCTCGGCGTTCAACTCGCTGACCCTCAGCCCGGCCCTGGCGGCGATCCTGCTGCCGCGGCGCGGGGCCAAGAAGGACCTGCCCGGCCGGCTGCTCGATTTCTTCCTCGGCTGGTTCTTCCGGCTGTTCAACTGGGGCTTCCGGCGCGGCACCACGGTTTACACCCGCGCGGTCGGCCTGGCGCTGCGCGGCAGCGCGATCGTGCTGCTCCTGTACGCGGGGCTGCTCGGGCTGACCTGGTGGACGTCGACGCAACTGCCGAAGGGCTACATCCCCAACCAGGACCAGGGCCGCTTTTACATCGCGGTGCAGCTGCCCGACGCCGCCTCGATGGAGCGGACTCAGAAGGCCGTGGACCACATTCGCGACCTCGTCCAGCCGCTGGACGGCGTCGTCCATGTCACCGAGATCGCTGGCCAGTCGTTTACGTTCAACGCCAACGGCTCCAACTTCGGCCAGTTCTTCGTCACCTTCGACAGCTTCGACAAGCGCCGCGACCCGTCGCTGAGCGCCACGGCGATCACGCGGCGCGTGCAGGACTTGCTCGACAAGGAGGTGCCCGAGGCGAAGGTGTCGATCTTCACGCCGCCGCCGGTGTCCGGCCTCGGCTCGGCGAGCGGGTTCAAGATCATCATCGAGGACCGCGGCGACCTCGGCATCGTCGAGCTGCAAAAGCAGGTGGAGCGCGTCATCGCCCGCTCGAAGGAGAGTGACAAGGTCGAAGACCTCTTCTCCATCTTCCGGGCCAACGTGCCGCAGCTATACGCGGACCTCAACCGCGAGCAGTGCCAGACGATGGGCGTCAACCCCAAGGACGTTTTCGCCACGCTCCAGATTTATCTCGGTTCTTACTACGTCAACGACTTTAACAGCTTCGGCCGCACCTGGCAGGTGATCATCCAGGCCAGCGGGCCGTTCCGCGACGACCCGAACAAGATCAAGCAGCTCAAGGTGCGCAACGCGCAGGGGGACATGGTGCCGCTGGGCGCCGTCCTCAGCATCCGCGAGATCGGCGGGCCGATCAACATCGGCCGCTACAACATGTACCACGCCGCGGCCATCCTCGGGAAAACCAAGCCCGGCGTGTCGTCCGGGCAGGGCATCGAGGAGATGGAGCGGATCTGCGCCGAGGTGCTGGCGCCGGGCATGGCGTTCGAGTGGACCGAGATCAATTACATGGAGGTCGACGCGGCCAAGAACGTCTGGAACAACCTGATCTTCCCGCTGTCGGTGGTGTTCGTGTTCCTCGTCTTGGCGGCGCAGTACGAGAGTTGGGCGTTGCCGCTGGCGGTCATCCTCGTGGTGCCGATGTGCATCCTCGGCTCGCTGACCGGCGTGTACGCGACGCACGGCGACGTCAACATTTTCACGCAGATCGGCTTCGTGGTGCTGGTCGGGTTGGCGAGCAAGAACGCGATCCTTATTGTCGAGTTCGCCAAGCACAAGCATGAGGACGGGTTGCCGCGCCGCGAGGCGACGCTGGAGGCGTGCAAGCTGCGTCTGCGGCCGATCCTGATGACGTCGTTCGCCTTCATCCTCGGCGTCGTGCCGCTGCTGTTGGGCACCGGCGCCGGGGCGGAGATGCGGCGGACGCTGGGCGTCGCCGTCTTCAGCGGCATGTTGGGCGTCACCCTGTTCGGCATCCTGCTGACCCCCGTGTTCTTCTACGTCATCGAGGGCTTCATCGACCGGCGCGCGGCCGGCGCGAAGCACCCGCGCCTCTTCCGCCGGGCGCTGACACTGCCCTTCCGCGCCGCCGCCGCCGCCGTGACCGGACTGGCCGCGCTGACGGCACGCGCGCTCCCACGGCGTAAGGCCCGCGTCCCGGCGCTTCGCCTCCCGCCCGGCGTGAACGGCCACGCGCGGGTAGACGGCGCCGAGCGGTCCGTCAACGGCAACGGCCACGTCGTCCCTGACGGCCACCCCGAGCCCGTGCGGCAGAAGTGAGGAATCCCCCGTGTTCTCGCGCTTTTTCATCAACCGGCCGATCTTCGCTTCGGTCCTGTCGATCATCATCGTGCTCGGCGGGGGCGTCGCGCTCTCCACCCTGCCCATCGCCCAGTACCCCGAAATCGCGCCGCCCACCGTCGAGGTGTCGGCGTCCTACCCCGGCGCCAACGCCCAGGTCGTCGCCGACACCGTGGCGGCGCCCATCGAGCAGCAGGTCAACGGCGTCGAGGGCATGATGTACATGTCCTCGCAGTGCACCAACGACGGCAACTACTCGCTGACGGTGACGTTCAAGCCCGGCTCCGACCTGAACATCTCGCAAGTGCTGGTGCAGAACCGCGAGTCGCTCGCCGAGCCGGTCCTGCCCGAGTTGGTGAAGCGGCGCGGCATCTCCGTCAAGAAGAAGTCGCCCAACGTCCTGATGATCGTCAACCTCGTCTCGAAGGACGAGAGCCGCACCAGCCTCGACCTGAGCAATTACGCCACAATCCAGATCCGCGACGAGCTGTCGCGGCTGCCGGGCGTCGGCGACATCACCTACCTCGGCCAGCGCGATTACAGCATGCGCCTGTGGCTCGACCCGCAGCGCCTGGCGTCCTACAACCTCATCCCGCGCGACGTCATCCAGGCGGTCCAGGCGCAGAACATCCAGGTCGCCGCGGGCCAGATCGGCCAGCCGCCGACGCCCGCCGGCCAGACGTCCCAGTACATCATTACGACCCTCGGCCGCCTGGAGAACACCGACCAGTTCGCCAACATCGTCCTCAAGAACACGAACGGCTCCCTCGTTTATCTCAAGGACGTCGCCAACATCGAGCTGGGCGCCCAGTCCTACGACCAGAGTTGCACGCTGGACGGCAAGCCGTCGGTGGCGCTGTCGGTCTACCAGCTGCCCGGCTCCAACGCCCTGGACGTCGCCCGGCGGGTCAAGGAGCGCATGAAGCTGCTGCGCGACCACTTCCCGCCCGGCATGGACTACGACATCGTTTACGACACCACGCCGTTCATCAACGAATCGATCCACGAGGTCTACGAAACGCTCATCGACGCCGTCGTCCTGGTGGCGGTGGTGGTCCTGGTCTTCTTGCAGAACTGGCGCTCGTCCCTGATCCCACTCGTCGCCGTGCCGGTGGCCGTCGTCGGCACCTTCGCCGTCATGGCGACGATGGGCTTCTCGCTGAACAACTTGACGCTGTTCGGTCTGGTGCTGGCCATCGGCATCGTCGTGGACGACGCCATCGTCGTCGTCGAAGCGGTCGAACACCACATTGAGGAGGGGATGACGCCGCGCGACGCGACGCTGCGGGCGATGGAGCAGGTGTCCGGCCCGGTGCTGGCGATCGGCCTGGTGCTGTCGGCGGTGTTCGTGCCGTGCGCGTTCATCACCGGCATCACGGGCCAGTTCTTCCGGCAGTTCGCGCTGACCATCGCCGTCTCGACGGTCATCTCAGCCTTCAACTCGCTGACCCTCAGCCCGGCCCTGTCGGCGCTGCTTTTGAAGAAGCGCGGGAAGGGGCATTTCGAGGCGCTGCCGTGGTGGGCCTTCGCGCCCTTCGGGGCCTGGCTGGGTCACAAACTCGGGTATCACTACGGCGACGCCGCCCTGGCCGCTCTGAACTTGAACGTGTCGCCGGCCCTGATGGACTTGCTGCGAGCGTGGGGGCCGACCGCCGCCGGGGCGCTGGCGGCGGCGGCGGCGGGGCTGGTCCTGGGGCGGCCGATCAACGCCCTGCTCGGCCTGTCGTTCCGCGTCTTCAACCGCGGCTTCGACCTCTCGACCAGCGCCTACACGCGGGCCATCGGGGGCCTACTGCGCGTCAGCGTGCTGGTGCTGGTCGTCTACGGCGGCCTGCTGGGGCTGACCTGGTGGGGCTTCACGCACACGCCGACCGGCTTCATCCCGCAGCAGGACAAGGGCTACCTCCTCGTCAACGTGCAGCTGCCCGACGCCGCCGCGGTGACGCGCACCGACGACATCGTCCGGCGCATCGAGAAGATCGCCCTGGAGACGCCCGGCGTCAAGCACACCGTCGCCATCTCGGGACAGTCGATCTTGCTCAACGCCAGCGCCTCCAACTTCGGGGCGCTTTATTTGATGCTCGACGACTTCGGCCGCCGCGACAAACCGGACCTGTCGGTCGACGCCATCGCCGCCGCGCTGCAGGAGCGGTTCCAGGCGGAAGTCCCGAAGGCGGTCGTGAATATCTTCGGAGCCCCGCCGGTGGAGGGTCTGGGCACGGCGGGCGGCTTCAAGATCATCGTCCAGGACACCAACGACAACGGCCTGCGCGCCTTGCAGGAGAGCGCCGATAACGTCGTCGCCGCCGCCGAGGCCAGCCCGCACTTGCAGGGCCTGTTCACCAGCTTCCGGGCCGACACGCCCTGGCTGGAACTCGTCATCGACCGCGCCCAGGCCAAGGACCGGGGCGTGTCGATCGACGACCTGCGCACGACGCTGGAGTCCACCCTCGGGCCTTACTACGTCAACGACTTCAACCGCTTCGGCCGCACCTGGCAGGTCAACGTGCAGGCCCGGGCCAACGCCCGCCAGTCGGTCGAGGACATCAAGCAGCTGAAGGTGCGCAACGCCGAGAACGAGATGGTGCCGCTGGCCGACTTCGCCACCGCGCGCTTCGTGAGCGGCCCGGTCCTGGTGATGCGCTACAACATGTACCCGTCCGCGGCCGTCCACGCCGACCCGGGGGCGGGGACCAGCTCCGGCCAGGCCATCGCGGCCCTGGAGACAACGGCCAACGACCAGCTGCCGACCACGATGCGGACCGAGTGGACCGAGCTGGCCCTGCTCCAATTGCAGACCGGCAACACCGCCATGTGGGTGTTCCTGTTGGCGGTGGTGCTGGTGTTCCTGGTGCTGGCGGCGCAGTACGAGAGTTGGTCGCTGCCGCTGGCCGTCATCCTCGTCGTGCCGATGTGTCTCCTGTGTTCCGTCGGCGGCGTCGTCTTCGCCCGGATGGACATCAACGTCTTCACGCAGATCGGCTTCCTGGTGCTGGTCGGCCTGGCGTGCAAGAACGCGATCCTCATTGTTGAATTTGCCAAGGCGCGGCGCGAGGCGGGCGACGACCGGGTGACGGCGACACTGGCCGCGTGCAAGCTGCGTCTGCGGCCGATCATCATGACGTCGTTCGCCTTCATCCTCGGCGTGGTGCCGCTGATCCTCTCACGGGGGGCGGGGGCGGAGATGCGGCGGACTTTAGGCACCGCCGTGTTCGCCGGCATGTTGGGCGTGACGCTGTTCGGCATCTTCCTGACGCCGGTGTTCTTCTACGTCATCCAGTGGCTCGCGGACCGGCGGGCGGCGCGGGCGCCCGACGAGGACGAGGCGCCGGCCTCGGAGGTTCCCGCGGCCCACGCCGAAGCGGCGTCGTGAGCGCGGGCGTTTCGATCCCCGCCGTAAGCCCCTCGCCCCTGTACTCATACACAAACCCGGTAAGACTGTCCGATTTGCCCGGTCATAACCCTCAGCCCGACTTCAGCTTCGAGCGGCCACGAACCGGACAGTCTTACCGGGTT
>JBBROG010000244.1:0-13031 GCA_038229635.1 Gemmatales bacterium | reverse complement strand
CTTGCGGCGCGTTACCGCGAAGCGGTTACATCCCACAGCCGGGGGTCGCGCAGCGCACCCCCGGAACACCACGACGGGGTCGCCTACTCGCGCACCCCGACCCCTTCCGAACGGACTCCGCAGCCGACTTTTTTCGCCCATGCTGTAAGGATTCTTGCCGCCGGAGCGCTTCTCTAGTTATCTCCGATACCCCGGCCGGGTCCGAGCCGAGGCGGTCAACCGCTTTCATGACCCGCCCTGCCTCATTCGTTCTTCGAGGTTTCTCATGGCAAAAAACTGGTTGCGCGGCCTACGGCGTCGCTCCCCGGCCACGGTCCGCATGGCGGTCGAGGCCCTGGAGACGCGCCTGACCCCGACGGCCAAGGTCACCGACCCGGCCCTCCTCGTCCCCGAGGTAGAGCCGAACGACACCTTCGCCGGCGCCCAGGTCCTCCCGGCGCTCCCCGACAAGCGCCTCGAAGCGACGCCGGTCGAGAGCTGGCTGACCGTCACCGGATCCGTCCGCGACAATCTCGACTTCGACGTCTACAAGTTCACCAAGACCGACAAGCCGTTCGGCCTCGCCGTCGACCTGTCGTCCGACCCGTCGCTGCCGCTCATCTTGGAGCTGGTCGCCGCCAACCAGAACTCCATCCTGGCCAACGTGGCGTTCAGCGGCGGCGCGCTCACGTCGCTCTCGCTGCCCTTCTCCTTCGGCACCGGCAACGCGCAGGCGAACAACGCCGGCCTCTACGCGGACCTCTCGCCCGGTACCTACTACCTCCGCGTCCACGTCACCCAGGGCTCGGGCGACTACACGATGCGCGTCCTGTCCGACTCGGTCTACGCGGCCGCCGTGCCGGCCTTCAGCAGCAAGCCCGACGCCCCGGCCCAGTTCTACCTCGACTTCGACGGCCACTCCTCGACCACCGACTACTGGGCGCAGAATACGCCCGAGGCCCGCAACGGCTACTCCTTCCCGGCCTTCAACATCCGCGGCGACGGCCACGTCGGCGACCCGAACACGTTCAGCCCCGGCGAACGCCTCTTCATCGCCAACACCTGGCGCTCCGTCGCCGAGGACTTCTCGGCGTTCAACCTCAACGTGACGACGGTCGAGCCGCAGGCCCTCAAGGCGCCGGGGCCGGGGCAGACCGTGGCCAACGCCCAGGGGGTCGCCCTGCGCAACGTCGTCACGAATAAGAGGGACCAGCTTTGGGCTAAGAACGCGGCCGGCTACGCCCCCTTGAACGCCTTCACGAACACGTTCGCCAACGGCCCCGCCCTCAACTTCCCTAACACGGACCTGAGCAACCTCCCGCCGCCCGGCGCCAACTTCGCGCTGAGGCGGAACGTCGAGGTCCTCGCCGGGGTGGGGCAGCTCATCTCGCACGAGGGCGGCCACGCTCTCGGCCTCCAGCACCAGTTCCTGACCGCGGCCGACGGCACGACTCTGCCCGCGATCACGTACAGCGGCGAGAGCAAGCTCCGCGGCCCCACCGAGCGCCTCGCGACCTGGGTGACGGGCGTCGCCGCGGCCCTCAGCCCCGCGATCCCCCCCAAGCAGCAGAACGACATGGACGTCCTCGCGGCCAACGGCTTCGGCTACCGCGCCGACGACGTCGGCAACACGCAGGCCGCCGCCGTCGCCCTCACCGCGACCGGCAACACCTACACCAGGGGCGGCGTCATCGAGAAGTCCGACGACGTCGATTTCTACTCGTTCGTCGCCGCGGGCAAGACGACGATCGACGTCGCGCCCATCGGCTACGAACTCGACCCGAACCTCAACGTCCAGTTCGAACTGTTCGACGCCAACGGCGTTTCCGTCGCCCGCGGCATCAAGCCGATTGTCACCGCTAACCAAAAACAGATGCCGTCGCAGGCCGCGACCCTGACGCTGGACAACCTCGCCAACGGCACCTACTTCCTGAAGGTGAGTAGCACCGGCCGGCGCGGCACGGGCAAGCCCAACCAGTTCATCGAGAACTTCGGCCAGTACACGATCAACGTCGACACGACGCTCGCGGCGGTCAACCAACCGCCGGCCGTCACCCTCCCCGGCGGCGCCCTCAGTTACACTGGCAAGAACCCCGCCCTCCTCCTCGACGCCGGCGCCACCGTCACCGACCCCGATTCTCCCGATTTCAACGGCGGCAACCTCACGGTCAGTTTCACCGCGGGCGGGAGCGCGGACGACAAGATCACCTTGCAGACCGATAACGTCCTCGATGTGGGTAACGGCGCGGTGCGCGTCAACGGCGACCTCGTCGGCACCGTGGCGGGCGGCGACGGCGTCACCCCCCTCGTCGTCACGTTCACGACGGACGCCGCGACGCCGGCCGCGGCGCAGCAGATCCTCCGCCGCGTCGCCTTCTCCAACGACGCGGACGTCCCGGCGGCGCCGGCCCGCACCGTGCAGGTCACAGCCAAGGACCGCCAGGGCGCGACCAGCACGGCGGTCACGAAGACGGTCACGGTCATCGCCCCGGCCCGGCCGCAGATGAAGGTCGAGGAGAACGCCGGCCTGACGGTCCCGCCGGACGGGCCGAAGCTGTTCAGCGGCGCCGACCTCAAGGTGACGTCGCCGGCCGCGAACGCCGTCGTCACCTACACGATCAGCCGGGCGCCGCGCGACGGCACCCTGCTCCTCATCACTTCCGGGGGCGCGGCGGACCAGCCCGACTCGCTGCCGTTCGCCCTCGGCCGCGGCGATACGTTCACGCAAGCCGACATCGACGGCGGCCGCCTCGCCTATCGCCTCACGCCCGGCAGCCCGGCCAACGACGACGAGTTCTTCTTCACCGCGGCCGACGGCGCCGGCGGGTCGATCCCCGAGACGCGAGTCAACCTCCGCGTCACCCGCGGCGCCCCGCCCGCGCCCGGCGGAGGCGGGCCCCCGGCGGCGCGGGGGTTGTTCGCGGTCTTCTCCTCCTTCTCCGGCCCCAACCTGAGTGTTCTCGTCGGGGCGAAAGCGAGCGACGTCACGCTCGGCCATTCGCTGCTCAACTACACCGGGTCGTCCGGCCCGCGTGACGTCGTCTATGAGATCGTCAGCGGCCCGCGCCACGGTGGCCTCAGCTTGCCGACGACCTTCACGCAAAAGGACGTTGACCACAACCTCGTGACCTACCACGTCCCGAGCGTTCGCGACCTGCCGCCGGACGCGACCGGCGACGAGATCCAGTTCGTCGTCCGCGACGCCGTCACCGGCGGCATGACCGATACGATCACGTTGACGATCTCTTACATCAACCCCAACGCCGCGCCGCAGATCAGCGACGCCGACGGCCGCTTCGACCTGAACCCGGTCCCCGTCCTCGGGCCGCGCGTCGTCGTGACGTTCGTCCGCGACCTGCTCCGCGGCGGCGTCAGCGACCCCGACGCCCTGGAGGGCGGCGCCGTCAAGACCGGCCTCGCGGTCGTCGCCGCCGACAACGCCAACGGCACCTGGGAGTTCAGCACCGACCGCGGCGCGACCTGGCAAGCCTTCGGCGACGTCTCCGAGACGTCCGCGTTGCTCCTCGACGGCAGCAGCCCCGACACGGCGGTGCGCTTCCTGCCGAACGCGGGCTTCGCCGGCCTGGCGGAGTTCCGCTTCCACGCCTGGGACGAGACGTTCGGCGCCAGCGGCCAGCGTAACGACGTCGCCAACGACGAGGCCAACGAGTTCAGCACGGCGACGGCCCGCGCCGTCCAGACCGTGCCGGCGGCGGAACACGACCCGTCGTTCACCGCCGGCGCCGACGTCACGGTCAACGAGAACGCCGGTTTGGTCGTCGTGCCGAACTGGGCGACGAACCTCAAGGACGACGGCCTCGGCTTGGGACTGGGCTTCGATGTCGTCGGCGATGACGAGCCCGACCCGCAGGCGCTCGTTTTCGTCGTCGGCCCGGAGGTGACGCCCGACGGGACGCTGCGCTTCGAGGTCGCGCCCGATAGTAGCGGCACGGCCGAGTTCAGCATCCACGCGGTGTCCGGCCTCCGCGAGGGCGCCGGGCACATCCTGACGATCACCGTCCGCTCCGTCAACAACGCGCCGACGCTGACGGTCGGGCCGGACGTCACGGTCAACGCCGGCGCCGGGCCGATCCGCCTCTCCGGCTGGGCGACCGGCCTCAGCGCCGGACCCGCCAACGAGGCGAGCCAGAAGCTGAGCGTCAACATCACGACCGACAAGCCGTCTCTCTTCTCGGTCGCCCCGACGCTCAACCTGACGAACGGCGACCTGACCTTCACGCCAGCGGCGGCCGGCAGCGGCACCGCGACCGTCAGCATCAACCTGATCGACGACGGCGGCACGGACAACGGCGGCCAGAACGCGACGACGCGCGTCTTCCACCTCACGCTGGCGTCGCCCGCGGCCGGCATCAGCCAGTCGGCCGACCCGAACGCCGCCTGGCTCAATCAGTCGTACCGCGACCTCCTGGGCCGCGCCGCCGACGCCGGCGGACTCGCCTTCTGGAGTAACACTTTCGCCAAGGGCGCCAGTCGCACCCAGGTCGTCCGCGGCTTGCAGGGCAGCCCGGAGTACACGACGCACGAGGCGGCGCAGCTGTACCGCACCTACCTCCGGCGCGAGGCCGACGCGGGCGGACTCGCCGGGCTGGCGAACCTGTTGGCGGGCGGCGCGACGCTCGACCAGGCGCGGGCCGTGCTCGTCTCCTCGGCCGAATACTTCCAGACGCGCGGCGGCGGCGGCAACGCCGGCTTCCTGTCCGCGGTCTACGACGACGTGCTGCACCGCGCCGCCGACGCCGGCGGCGCCGCGGCCTGGGGCGGGCTGCTCGCGGCGGGTGCCTCGCGCGGCCGGGTGGCGCTGACCATCCTCGGCGGCGCGGAGGCCGAGGCGGCGAAGGTGCGCGACGCCTACCAGACCCTGCTCGGCCGCGCGGCGGACGACAACGGGCTGAATGCCTACGCCGGCGCCTTGCGGGCGGGGCTGCGCGAGGACGTGTTCCTCAGCACCGTCCTGGCCTCCGAGGAGTATTTCGCGCGGGTCAAGTAGGCTCCCTCTCATTCCCCGGCTTACCCCGCCGCTCGCGGCTTCGCGATTGCGAAGCCGCGAGCGGCACGGAGATCATTCATGAATCCTCATAAGGTCCGCAATAAGTTCTTCCCGCGCGTGGAGTCCCTCGAAACCCGCACCCTGCCCGCCGCCGGCATTCGCGAGCAGTACATGCTCGAGTTGGTCAACCGCATGCGCGCCAACCCGGCGGCCGAACTGCCCATCTTCCTCGCCGACAAGGACGTTCAGGGCGCGCTCGACTTCTTCAAGGTCGACCGCACGCTGCTCCAGACGCAGTGGAACCAGCTGACGGTGGCCCCGCCGCTGGCGTGGAGTGACCAACTCGGCGCCGCCGCCAAGGTCCACAGCGACGTGATGCTGAAAGTGGACAACGTCGGCCACTTCTTCCAGGGCGAGGAAAAGGACCTGGGCGGGCGCGTGCAGGACGCCGGCTACACGTTCGGCGCCCTCGGCGAGAACGCCTTCCACGCGGCGACGACGGTCTTCAACGCCCAGGCCGCCTGGGCCATCGACTGGGGCTTCGGCCCCGGCGGTATCCAGGTCGGCACTGGGCACCGCAACAACCTCATGTCGACGAACTTCACCGACTTCGGCGTCGGCATCAGCGACGTGACGCCCGGCAAGAGGTTCGGCCCGCTGTACATGACGCAGAACTTCGGCCGTCCGCTCAACGGCGGCAACCCGTTCCTGCTCGGCGTCGTTTACCAGGACGCCAACAAGAACGGCGTCTACGACCAGGGCGAGGGCGTGGCCGACGTGGACGTCCAGATCGACGGGCCGGGCGGCAACTTCACCCTCAAGACCTCCGCCGCCGGCTACTACCAGCAGCAGGTCGCGGCCGGCGCGTACACCGTCGTCGCTTCCGGCGGCGGCCTGGCGGCGCCGCAGACCCGCAACGCCACCGTCGGCACGGTCAACGTCAAGCAGGACGTCCTGGTCGACGCGGTCAACCCGGCGGCGTCCGTGCAGTTCGCCCAGGCGACGTACTCGGTCCGCGAAGGCGCCGGGGAACTCAAGGTGAAGGTCGTCCGCGCCGGCGACCCCGCCGCGGCCGTCACCGTCCCCGTCACGGCGACGGAGGGCTCGGCCAAGACGCCGGCCAACTTCACCCTGGTGACGACCAACCTCGCCTTCGCCGCCGGCGAGACGGAAAAAGAGGTCTCGATCACGATCGTCAACGTCCCCGGCCCCAACGGCGACCTCAATTTCACGCTGACGCTCGGCGCCCCGACGGGCGGCCAGCTCGGCGCCCAGGCCACGACGGCCGTGACCGTCCGCGACGACGACCCGCCGGCCGCCGGGTCGAAGGTGAGCCTGGACCAGACGGCCTACACCGTGAAGGAGGACGCCGGCCGGCTGACCCTCAAGGTCAAGCTCGACAAGGTCGCCGCCGCCGACGTCCAGGTCCGGGTCGCCAGTTCGGCGCTCACCGCCGTCGAGGGCGTCGACTACACCAAGCTCGACACGACGGTCACTATCCCCGCCGGCCAGACCGAGGCGACGTTCACCCTGGAGGTGAAGCCCAACGCTAACACGAAGAACGACGTCACCCTCACCGTGCGGCTGAGTGGGCCGACCGGCGCCGACCTGGGCACGCCGGGCGAGGCGACGGTCACGATCCAGGACGTCGACGCCGCCGCTGCCAACCGCGTGCAGTTCGCGCAGCCGTCCTACTCGGTCAAGGAGAACGCCGGCACGCTGACGGTCAAGGCGACGCGCACCGGCGACACGACGCAACCCGCCGTGACCGACTTCACGGTGACGGACGGCACCGCGAAGAACGGGACGCACTTCCAAATCTTGAACCCCTTCTTCACCTTCGCCGCCAACGCGGGCGAGGCGACGACCGACTTCCAGATCGTCAACACGCCCGGCTTCACCGGCCCGCTCACGTTCACGATCACGCTGACCGCCGGCGCGGGCGGCACGCCGGTCGGCAACCCCGGCACGGCGACGATCACCATCGAGGACGTCGACCCCGCCCCCGGCGGCGGCGGCGCGGGCAACCAGCCGCCGACCGCCAAAGACGACCTGTTCGTCGTGCGCACCGGCGAGACGTCGGCGGTCGGCACTTCCCTGTTGAGCAACGACACCGACCCCGAAAACGACCCGCTGACGGCGAAGCTGGCGACGGCGGCGACCCTCGGCGCCGCGACCGTCAACACCGACGGCACCTACCGCTACGCGCCCGGCCCCACCTTCTGGGGGGTCGACACCTTCACCTACCAGGCCAACGACGGTAAAGTCGATAGCAATACGGCGAAGGTGACCGTGATGACGCACGCGGCCTTGCAGGTGCGCAAGGTCTACCAGCAGGTACTCGGGCGGGCGCCGGACGAGGGCGGCTGGCGCTACTGGACGGGTCTGCTGACGAGCGGCCGCGCCGGCCTCGGCGCCGTCGCCAGCGGCATCTTCGAGAGCCCGGAGCGGCTCGACCCGATCATCGTCAAGTTCTTCAAGGACTTCCTGGGGCGCGACGTGCCGCAGAACGACGGCGGCGTGGTCTTCTGGCGCGGCGTCTGGCAGCACGACGGCGGGCCGGACAACGTCATCGCCGGCCTGATCGATTCGCAGGAGTTCTTCGACAAGGCCGGCGGCACCAACAACGGCTGGTCCAAGGCGCTCTACGACCGCTACCTGCGGCCGGAAAAGAAGCCGGTCGCCGACAACGACGGCGGCGTCGTCTTCTGGACGAACGAGCTGGACAAGGGCCTGCGCGACCGGCGCAACGTGATCCTCTACTTCGTCAAGAGCGAGGAGAATTTCCGCAAGAGCGTGCAGGGCTGGCACCAGCAGTACCTGGGGCGGGCCGCGACGAAGCCGGAGGAAGACCGCTTCACGGCCCAACTCCTCGGCGGGGCGACGCCGCGCGCGGTGCAGATCCAGCTCATCGACAGCGCCGAGTACCTCAACACGCCGCCGCCGCCGGCCGCCGGCACGGCCAGTCGGCTGTAGAGCGGGGCGAAGGTGAGCCAACGCGCGACGCCGCAAGCTCTTACGGCGTCCGCGTTGGTTCGTCTCAGGGCTCGAGCGCCGTGGCCTGTCGCGGGACGGCGCGCAGCGCCGCACGCCGGAACGGCTCGGCCAACTGGTCCCCGGCTTTCAGACCGCCGATCCACTGCGTGACGGTGGCAGGTTTTATTGCCCTGACCCCTTCACGACCGCCCCCACCTCCGACGCGGGCAGCCACAGGTCGAGGCGCAGGCGGTCCGGCCCCACGGCCAACGACGCCGACGACAGCGCCGGAGCGGACCCGACAGGCCTGGCCCGGCGCAGGTCCTCCCCCCGCAGCAACTCCAGCACCGTCCCCAGCGCGGCGTGCAACTCCAGCTTGCGCCCCGCGTCGGCCTGCCGGGCGAACGCCGCCAGCGACTTCGACGCCGCCAGGCCGGGCTTGCCGTCCTTCAGGTTGGCCAGCGCCGCGTCGAGCAGCCGTTCGTCCGAGCCGACCAGCACCACCACCTGCTTGCCCTGCGCCGCCAGGCGAACCTTGTCCCAGTCGGGGCCGAACGCCTGACGCAGCGCGCCGGCCGCCGGCGCGTCCTTCTCCGTCAGCCGCACGCGCGCCGTCTCGACCGCCTGGCCGGCGCGCCCCTCCGGCTTCGCCTCGAAGTGAAACGTCGGCCGCAGGCGCCAGGGCGCCTCCTTCGACAGCAGTTCCTTGCGGCGGGCGACCGCGGCCTGGATGATTCGTGCGTTCAAGTCTTCGGCCCGCCGGCGCACCTCGGCGTCGCCCGACTTGAGCGCCTGCCGGATCAAGGGCAGCGCCGGCTCGCCGATCAGCGCCAGCCGGTTGCTCGCCGACTCGCGCACCTCGAACTCATCGCTGCCCAGGTCGCGGATCCGCCGTTCCACCTCCGCGACGTCATCCTTGCGCCCCTTCGCGGACAGGTCGAGCCCCTCGGTGCCGGCGAGGAGGGCCAGGTGCTTGAGGTCGGCGAGGAACCTGTCGGCGTCGGCGGTGTCGAGGACGGCCACGGCGCTGAACAGGCCGTGCTTGCGCTCGTCGGCATTCCGGTAGACCGCCACGCGGTGTCCCTTCAGCGGCTTCCACACCTCCGCGAAGGCGGCCAGCACGTTGGCGCGGTCGGTCGGCGACGGCAGCCACTGCGCCGCGAGCAGGTCGTGCAGGACGATGTCGGCGAGGATCTTCATCACGCGGACGTTGTGCGCCCCGTCGCCCCGGGAGCCCTCCGCGAAGACCGCGGCGCCGTCGGGCAACCCCTTGAGGTCCGCGGGGTCGGTCCCGCCAGCCACGGACGCCAGGAACCGGCGCGTCGCCTCGGGGACCTTCTCGGGGAAGACGCCGACGAGGCTGAGCCCGAGGCCGTCGTCAACGCGGATCGTCCCCAGGCCGAAGCGGATGGTCTTGAGGGCCGCGGCCAGGTCGGCGATCACCGTGCGGTCGGCCTCGCCGCGGTCCCGGCCCAGGCGGGTCTGCATCTCCTTGAGGAAGTCGCCCCAGGTGTCGCCCCACGAGTCCGGGCTGAAGTGGAGCAGGACGTCGGCGCCGGCCAGCGACTTGCGCTGGGCCTCGGACAGGGCGCCGGCCAGCGACTTGCCCTTGACGACGCTGTCGAGCGCCTGCTCACTGGCGCCGAGAAACAGGTGCCGGCCGCGGGCACGGAAGAAGCAGCTGTCCCAGCGCCCCGCGCCCTTGACGACCTTGCCGTCCTTCAGGTCGTCGCCCTTGATGTCGAAATTGCCGGCGATCTTGTCGCGGTCCGTGAACGGCAGCGCGACGACCACGAGCCTGAGGATCTGCAATTCGGTAGGGACTTTTCCCAGGCCCGCCTTCCGGGCGTTGGCCACGACGACGGCGGCGGGGGCGTCCTCGTCGAGGCCGGCCGTGATTCCGAGGAGCCCGTACAGCTGCCCGAAGAGGGCCGAGGGGCGGGGGAAGGACTCCTCCTTGAGGCCGGCGTCGGCGAACAGCTTGTCGCCCTTCTTTTTCAGGTCGGTGATGTTGCGGACGGCGAGGGCGAAGGCGGCGTCCTCCGGCACGAGGCCGAGGACGTCCGGGGGCGGCGCCGCCGGGGCGGCGGTCACGGCGGCCAGCAGGACGGCGAGGGCGAGCAGGCGCGTTCTCCCTGACATGACGGCGTCTCCCGAAGGGGGCGAGGCGAGCGCGGCATAGGGGAGCGAACCGCGCGCCGCAACGGCGCGGGTCGCCCGCATTCGGCCTGACCGGCACGCCGGGTGCCCCTCAACCCCACGGGGTGCGCGACGGTCCCGTTCGACACCCGCTCCGGCGCGGCGACGGAAGGGGCCGATTTCACGGGCGTGCCTACGACCTTGGTGTTCCCGGCGGGGACGTTCGCCCGTTCGGGGGCGACTCACACCGACTCACACCTCGACTCACACCCCGCCGCGCTCGCTTTCCCTGCGTTTTCCAGGCTTTTCGTGGGGGTGTGAGTCGTGAGCGCCTGTGAGTCGTTCCCGGCGCTCGCTTCCCTTTCCCGCCCCCGAACCGACCTGCGCGTGGCGCGTGAGTCTCCCGCGACGTCGACGCCCGATCTCCATTCTACCCGCCCGCGGCGGGGCCGGGAAAGGTCCCGGATGGTGTCAGGAAGTGACAGATCGGCGCGCATCGGGTGGGGGGTCGTCCGGACCGCTACGAGCCGCGGGCCGTCAAGAGGCGACCGAAGAACTACCCGAAGCTGAAGGAACCCCGCGCCCAGGCACGCCGGAAGCTGGGCCAGAACGCAAAGCCTTCCAGCAAAAAGCGTTAGGGCCTATGGCAGTGCCATTCCGCATTTGGGCCGCCCGATGGCTTGTCCGGCGCGGGCTGCGGCGGTTAGAATGCGGCGGAAGGGGAAAACCATGATCGAATTGACCCAACAGCAGCGGCGAGAGCTTGACGGGCAGGAGCAACCGCCCGCCGCCGTCGATCCCGCAACCGGTCAAGTCTATCGCCTCATCAAGCAGGAGGTGTACGAACTGGTGCGGGGCGTCGTCGCGCCGTTCAACAAGGGCGTGGAAGTCGACGCGGAGATGGACGTGTACGAGCAGTACCGGAAGAAGCCATGAATCGTGGCGAGGTCGTGCTCTTGGACTGGCTCTTCAGCGACCTCACGAGCTCGAAGCTGCGCCCGGCGGTCGTCGTGCAGGCCGACTTCCTCAACGGCCTCGCTGAAGAAGTCCTACGCCTCCTGCAAGGACGTGCTGACGCGCGACCAGGCGCTCGTCCATCACCAACTCGGGGTGCTGTCGGACGCGGCAATGCGGCAGATCGAGGACTGCCTGAAGAGGGTTCTGGAGTTGCCATAGTCAGGGCGAAGAAGGAGGACGCAGCGGACCCGCCTCCGCCAGATCGGACTCCAGGCGGAGGGGCCGGGCGCCTTCAGCGAGCCGGAAGTGGTTTCGGAGTTGACGCTGACGGCCGAGCAGCGCGACCAGATTCGCACGATCGAGGACGAAACCCTCTTCGGCTGGATGAGGGGCGCGCGCCCGGCCGCCTCCGGGGCCAGGGATCGGACGGCGAATGAACGCCTCCTCGCCGTTTTGACGGATGAGCAGGTCCGCCGGTGGCGGGCGATCACCGGCGAGGCGCTGAAGAGCCCCATCACCCCCTTCCCCCCGCCGCCCGCGCTGTAAGGTTCCCCGGAAAAACCGCCGTAAATGCTCAGATCCTGCACAGGAGCCGCATGAGCCGCCTGCGCCAGGTCCGCGTCTGCACGGTGATGTCGCGCCGCTCGGGATCGAGCCACCAGTCCAGGTCGTTGTTCAGGAGCGAAGGCACACCGAGCAAGGGCAACCGGGGACCGGGCGGATCGTCATCACGGGCGTAGACCGCAATCCCGCGCTCCATTTCCAGCGGATGCGGCGGCCGTCCCATTGCCACATTTCGCGTGCCCGGGGCGTTCGGAGAGAGCCAGACCCGCGCTTCGTACAGATTCACGGGACGGCCGTTGATTTCCGCCGTGCCGCCTCGCTCAAGGGCCGCGGGATCGATCCCCGCCCATTCCCGCAGGTGCCGGTGTTGGATGGAGAACTCGAAGTTATTGCCGCTATCCAGCAGGGCCGGGATCTTCGGGATGGTCGCCTCCGGTCGGAGAACCCCGGCCAGGTGGACGCTGACCCAGATGAGGATCTGGTCGGGCAGCACCGTGACGTGCCTGTCGCCGAAGCGCACGGACGTGCGCTCGTTCGTGACGGGCAGCTTGTCGAGAATCCTCATACGGCGTCGGGCGGATTGGCACCTTCCCCCGCGTGCGTGTACTCGTAGAGCGACCAATCGACCTGGACCGTCCCCCAGGGCGGGATGTCGCTCGCCTTGATTTTCCCGACGTAGAACTCGCCCCGTTGCAGCCCTCGCCGGAAGCACTCCTGGTAGAGTTCCGTCTGCGTTTTCCCGAGGCCGATGCGCTCGTTACCGTGGTACGCGACCCACTTGCCGTGGTTTCGCCGAGTCTTCAGCAGTCCCGGCAGATCCCGCCAAAATGCCTGCATGGAGTGGAGCCTCCAGGGAGCGATTTCCGCCGGCGGCTCGTGTTCGGGCGTCCGCATCACGCCCGCCATCCGCTCGAACACCTCCGCCCGCACGAGGACGTAGGCGTCGTGCGTCGTCGCATCGACAACCTGCACAGGCTCGCCTTGCTCGGCCGCTTGCCGCTGTTCGGGGGTCAACTCGATCATGGTTCGTCTCCCCCCCGATCCTACTCACGGGCCGGGGCTGCGGACAAGCCGAGATTGTACGTTGTGCTGTTCCTCGCAAGCGGGCCATCCTCGTGAAGCCAACAACCGAGAGGCCGAAAGGGCATGATGGACGCTTGGCGCAAGTTCATGATGCAATGGCAATTACGGGAAAATTGTGCCGCAGGAGTGGTTTTCGCTGCAAATCTTGCACCCTCAAGCGGTTACATGAAGCGTCCCGCATTTTTCCGAATGGCACTGACTTAAGCGTAACCTGTTGGCAAGCAAGAGGTTAAAGAGACGGCTTCCTGAGCTATGGTGGTATTGCCACGCATCACCTTAGGAGGAAGCCGTCCGTGAACCATCCTACCCCGTTCGGACCGACCCG
>JBBROG010000243.1:0-13118 GCA_038229635.1 Gemmatales bacterium | reverse complement strand
GTAGTTGTACCGTATTCTTCCCTTGGCGGGTGGCTGAAAACGCCCGTGGTTTTCGGCATGTCCCGCCTCGGCCACGGCGAGGCCCGACTGACAGTGGACGGTAGTTCACATGATCTGTTGCCGCAAAGCCTTTGATACCTTGGGTTTACAACCATGTTGGAAGCCCTGCCCCGAAGGGGTTACATCCCACAGCCGGGGGTCGCGCAGCGCACCCCCGGAACACCACGACGGGCGACGCGCACCCCCGGAACGCTTCTCCGCGACGTCACAACGGCAACTCCTTCTTCGGCGGGAACCCGTGCTGTTCCCGTCCTGGCGGGCCTTCGTAGTTGATCGTCGTCTTGTACAACTCCAGGTGCCCGTCGGCCGCGTCGGCGGCGACGCGCTCGCGCAGCGCCTTCATCTCGTCCGCCGTCATCGGCTTGAAGCCACTGGCCACACCGAGGTTCTGCTTCAGCACCGACGGCGAATCGATGCCGCTGATCGTCACCGTCACCGGCAGGCTCATCGCGTAGCGCAGCGACTCCTCCGCCGTCACGACGCCCTTGAGGACCGCCTGGGCGCCGCCACACAGGCTCTTCATGCCCAGCGCCGCCATGCCGAGTCGGTTCACCTCCGGCAGCACCCGCTTCTCGAAGCTGCGGAAGGAGGCGTCGAAGCAATTGAGCGGCATCTGCACGGAGTCGAACGGGTAGCCGTGGGAGAGCATCTTCAGGTGAATCGCCGGGTCCTTATGGCCGGTGAAGCCGACGAAGCGCACCTTGCCTTGCTTCTTCGCCTCGTCCAGCGCCTCGATCACGCCGCCCTTGGCGAAGTGCCGCTCGGGGTCGTTGTAGTAGACGACTTCGTGGACCTGCCACAGGTCAAGGTGGTCCGTCCGCAGCCGCTTCAGCGACTCCTCGAGTTGCGTCATGGCGACCTTCTTGTCGCGGCCGTGGGTGCAGACCTTGGTCATGAGGAAGACCTTGTCGCGCTTCCCCGCCAGCGCCCGGCCCATCCAGTCCTCGCCGCGGCCCTCGTGGTACTCCCAGGCGTTGTCCATGAAAGTGACGCCGGCGTCGATGGCCGCGCCGACGAGGCGCGCCGCCGCCTCGACCGACTCGGCCGCGCCGACGTGGAAGCCGCCCATGCCGAGCGCCGACACCGTCACGCCCGTCTTGCCGAACGGCCGCTGAGGCACGCCCGCCTCGGCCTTCTTGTCCGCCGACGCATCCTGGGCCAGCGCGAGCGCCGCCCCGGCGGCGCCGGCCTGCTGGAGGAAGTCGCGCCGGTCCGGCCATTCCGAATCCTGACCCGTCTGGCCCATGACAGTCTCCCTTTCAGGACGGCTTGCCTTCGCCGAGTATCTGCTTGAACATATCTTTCAACTCGCGGATTTCCGGGTCGAGCGGGAAATCGTGCGGCCCGCGCGTCTCCGGGTTGTCGTACTTGATCGACACCTTGTAGAGTTCGTAACGGCCGTCGCCGGCGTCGTTCGCGCAGCGGTCGCGCAGCGCCTTCATCTCGTCCGCCGTCATCGGCTTGAAGCCGCGCGCCACCGCCAAATTCTGCTTCAGCACCGCCGCCGAGTCGATGCCGCTGATGGTCGTCGCCACCGGCAGGCTCATGGCGTAGCGCAGCAACTCCTCCGCCTTGACCAGCCCCTTCTTGATCGACGCCGCCGTACCGCCCATGCTTTTCATACCCAGGACGGCGATGCCGCGCTTGTTCGCTTCGGGCAGCACCTGCTTCTCAAAGCTGTGGAAGTGGAAGTCAAACGGGTTGAGCGGCATCTGCACGGTGTCGAACGGGTAGCCGAGGCGGATCATCTGCAGGTGCAAGTCCGGACTCTTGTGGCCGGTGAAGCCGACGAAGCGCACCTTGCCTTGCTTCTTCGCCTTGTCGAGCGCCTCCAGCACGCCGCCCTTGCGGTACGCCCATTCGGGGTCGTTGTCGAAGCTGACGGCGTGGACCTGCCAGAGGTCGAGGCGGTCGGTCTGTAGGCGGCGCAGCGACTCCTCGAGCATCTTCATCGCCAGGTCGGCGCCGCGGCCGTGGGTGCAGACCTTGGTCATCAGGAAGACCTTGTCGCGCTTCCCTTTCAGCGCCCGGCCGAGCCAGTCCTCGGCACGGCCGTTGTAATACTCCCAGGCGTTGTCGAAGAAGGTGACGCCGGCGTCGATTGCTTCGCCGACGAGGCGAATCGTCTCGTCGACGCTTTTGATGTCGCCAACGTGGTGCCCGCCGAAGCCGAGAGCCGAGACGTGAACGCCCGTCTTGCCCAGGGGTCGGCGCGGGATTTCCCCGCCGGAGGAAGCGGCCTTCTCGGCGCCGCCCGGAAGAAGAACCGAATTCGCCATGTGACCTCCCCGTGTGCCCCCGCATGTCATCCGCAAATAGCAAGGGTGACGTCTTCGACGCAAACGGCGTGCCCGCTCCCCCTCCCCTTCCTCCTTATCGGCGCCTCTGACCCGCTTGGCGCCGTTCGGCCCTGGCCAGGGACCGTCTTCTCTCCATTGGCGCGACTCGGCCTGCCGATAGACCTCCCGGAGCGTGCCGTACTTGGCATTTCCTTCGCAAGCCAGGCTGCTATCATGATGAGTGTACAAACAATCAGATAACGGCGCGCGGCGCTCGCGTCCGTTCTTCCCGCTCGCACCCCCGCGGAGGACACCTCGATGGGCTTCTTCTCCGGCCGTGTCTCGTTCGCCCGCTACAAGGTGAGCGGCGCTTCGCCCGGCCTCTTCGGCCCGGACCACCTGGAGCGTCTGGAGGCTTACGCCGTCGGCAAGGGGCGCGTGGCGGCGTCGGACGGCGTCGAGGTCGGCTGGACGGCCGGCGGCCACATCTTCGACACCCGCTTCGACCTCGCGAAGAACGTCCTCAACGACGCGCTGCACTTCGCCTTCCGCGTCGACCAGCAGAAGATCCCGTCGGACCTGATGCGCGCCTACGTCGCCGTGGAGTTGGAGGCGGCGGCGTCGACCAACCCGAGCGGCCGCGTCAGCGCCCGGCAGAAGCGCGAGGCGCGCGACGCCGCCCGCGACCGCCTGGAGCAGGAGGCGAAAGACGGCCGTTTCCTGAAACGCAAGGCGTATGAGGTGCTGTGGGACGCGCCGTCGCACGAGCTGCTGGTCGGCACGACGTCGATGGGCGTGGTCGACCGGCTGGCGACGCACTTCGAGCAGACGTTCGGGCTGAAGCTGGAGCCGCTGACGGCGGGCAAGCTGGCGTTCCACCTGGCGGAGGTGCGGCAGCAGACGCGCGGCGTCGACGACGCGACGCTGGCAGCCTTCATCCCCGGCGTGACGCCGGGCGAGCTGTCGTGGTCGCCGGACGAGACGAGTCGCGACTTCCTCGGCAACGAGTTCCTGCTGTGGCTCTGGTTCCAGCTCGACAGCGAATCGGACACGATCGCGCTCGCCGACGGGTCCGAAGTGGCGGTGATGCTGGCCCGGACGCTGGCGCTGGAGTGCCCGCGCGGCCAGACCGGCAAGGAGAGCATCCAGAGCGACGGCCCGACGCGGCTGCCGGAGGCGCGGCGGGCGATCCAGGCGGGCAAGCTGCCGCGCAAGGTCGGCCTGACGATGGTGCGCCACGACCAGCAGTACGAGTTGGCGATCGCGGCGGAGACGCTGGCGGTGAGCGGGGCGAAGCTGCCGGCGCCGGAGGGGAACGAGGAGCGCGTCCGCCATGAGGAGCGTGTGGCGCTGTTGCGCGGCCTGCTGGAAACGCTCGACCTGCTGTTCGACGTCTTCGGCCGCGTGCGCCTCTCCGAGGAGTGGCCGAAGGAGCTGGCGCGCGTCCAGAAGTGGTTGCAGCGCGAGGAGACGCGACGACTTTCGGCGATCGGGTAAGAGGTCGGAGTCGCCGGGCCGCCTGAGGTCATTGCGGCGGCGTTTCGAGGACGCGGCGCCAGCGCCGGGGCACCTCCGCGAACGACGCCTGGTAAGTCGCTTCGAGGGGGACCGTGACGGCCTCGCCCGGCTCCAGGAAGAGCGGCATGTCCGTCAGGGCGTCGCCCACGGCGGCGTGGACGACGTAGGCGCGCACGCTCAGCCCGGTCTCGTAAGCGGCCAACGTCAGCGGCTTGTCGGCCGGGGCGGCGTACTCCGCGCCGGCGATCTCCTGCCAGATTTCGCCGTGGAGGCCGTCCGGGTCGCGCCGCCCCGGAGGAAACAGGTCGACAATGAGGAGGTGGACGTCGTTGTCGAGCAGTTCGGCCGCTTTGCGCACGAAGGCACGCAACGGGTTGCGGGCGGCCTTGTTGCCGGGGGAGACGAGCTCGACCATTGCCACGATCCGGTCGCCGCTGACGTGGCGAACGGCGACGTGCTTCTGCTTGCGACGGTAGAACGCCATGTCCGACTCGGCGACGGGCCGCAACTTCGGGGCGGCGAGCCGAACTCCCCCTCCGCCCGAAGACGGGACTTCGTCCGCGTGAGCGTCGGCCGTGCCGTTGTCGTCTCCGGAGCCCTGGAGAGTCAGCACGTCCGGCCCGAACCCGGCGGCATGTTGCTCCGGCAAGGCGTAGTAGTCGTCCGGCAACAGCCCGCGGTTCAAGGCGCGTGCGATCTCCGTGATCCAGCCGTGGTGTAAGGCGTGGAAGATCCCCGCGCCGACGCGGGTCCAGTCGTGAATCGGCATGGTTGACCTCCGGTAGCGACGGTGCCCGCCGACGATTATACCCGACCGGCGTCGTGCGCGGGCAAGGCGAGGGCCGTGCCGGCCCTCAGAGCCAAGGGGCGCCGGGGATCTTTGACGGCGCGCGCCTGGGCGTTATCATTGAGGTATGACAACCACCACCGCCATGCCTGCGTCGGCAAGCCCCGAGACCGTCGTCCCGGTCGTCGGCGAATATCTCGTCCGAACCCACGACGGGAGTTGTGCCGCCGTGCGTGTCGCGGGCACCCCGTTTAGCGTGAGTGAGATCTTCGACTGGGTCGAGCGCCAGGGCCTGACGCCGGCCCAGGTCGTCGCCGCCCACCCCGAGCTGTCGAGGGCCGCCGTCCACGCCGCCCTCGCCTACGGCTGGTCCCGCCCGGACGAGATCCCGGCGGCGCCGGCGCCTCATACACAAACCCGGTAAGACTGTCCGGTTCGTGGCCGCTCGAAGCTGAAGTCGGGCTGAGGGTTATGACCGGGCAAATCGGACAGTCTTACCGGGTTTGTGTATCAGGGCGCCCCAGGAGATGAGGTGCGGGAAAGGAATGGTTCCTCGGCGCCCGCCAACAAGCCCCCGGCCGAGGCGGATAAGACCGATTACCCCACCGCGAACTTTTACGAGCCGGTCACTTGGGGGTGGTCGGAGGAGAAATCGAACGTCCGTAGAATCTTGAAAGAATGGAGCGAACAGACCCATGCCGATGACTGAGTTGCCGTCCCCGGACGCGCCCCTGACTCAGGGTGACATTCTCCAAGGCGTGTCTCTTTTCGCCACGTCGGAAGGCTGGCTTCCCGCGGGCGGGGCAGCGAGCCGAGTGCCATTCAAGCTGTGCCTGGTACTCTCACGCCCCTGCGTCGCGGCGCACAAGCCCAAACTCACTGTCGCCGGCGTCGAGAAGTATTCGGAGAGCGTCCCTCGGGGCGTGGACCGATTTGATCTGGTCCTCGAATTCCTCCTTGGCGCCCGCGACGGCCGGGAAGCGACGGACGTCTTCTACCTCGGACAACTCCCCGGCCGTAACGGTCGCTACTGTGCCCGCCTGGACTCTCTCCACACGATCGAAGTCCCTACGGCCGAAGTTCGTCCTTGACCGCGCGGACGGCGGCGGAGATGTCCTCGGGGACAGGGCCGAGACGCACCTTTAAGACGCTAAGAATACTCTTCTGCGCCGACGCCGCCGAAGCCTCGGCCATCTTTTCGTTGATGATCCGGTCCAGGAGAGGGGATTCGATCATGATCCGGTTTCCTCCGAAGATGTCAAATGGTCCTCACGATCTTGCCGCCTTACACCCACGCCGCCGGGTCGCGCTCGCTCCGGCTCGCCCACACCTCGACGTCCGGCCATTGCCGCTGTAACCGTTCCGCCAACTCCTCGACGCCGAACCGCTCCGTCGCGTAGTGCCCCGGCAAGAGCAACGCCACCCCCTGAGCCTGAGCCGCCAAGTAGTCGTGAAAGCGCATCTCGCCAGTCAGGAAGACGTCGGCCCGCGCCCGCGCCGCGTCGCCGAGCAACTCGCCGCCGGCGCCGCAGACGATGGCGACGCGCTCGACCGTCCGCCCGACGTCGCCGACCACCTGCACCGCCGCCGCGTTCAATCCCGCCTTCACCGTCTTCGCCAACTCGCCGAGAGGCGTCGGCCGCGGCAGTCTCCCGACGCGCCCCTCGCCGATCCGCAGCGGGGCGACGTCGACCAGGCCGAGCTTCGCCGCCAGCGCGTCGTTGATGCCGCCGACCGTGTTGTCGAACGCCGTGTGCGGGCTGTAGACCGCGACGCCGGCGCGGATCAGTGACAGGAGCGTCCGCCCTTCCGCCGTCGCCGTCGTCAGCCGCTTGACGGCGCGGAACAGGATCGGGTGATGACTGACGAGGAGCTGCGCCCTTTGTTCCACGGCCTCGGCGACGGACTCCGGCGTGACCGTGAGACAGGTCATGACGCGGCGCGCCTCGGCGGCGCGGTCGCCGAGTAGCAGGCCGACGTTGTCCCACTCCGCGGCCAGGTCGGGCGGGACGAACTGTTCGAGGGCGTCGAGGACGGCGGCAACGGTCGGCATGGCAGAGGGTTCCTCGGCCGGGTGTTGAGAAGGAGCTTGCGTGAGCCCTACGCCAGCAGCGACCGATGAAAATGCACGTGCCGCCAACGGCCGCCCTGGCGCTGCCAGACGCGCGTCTCCTCGACGGCACTCAGCGTCGGGTTGCCCTGGGCGTCCTGGCGCTGGTTGAGGCGGACGTAGGCGACGACCGCCACGTCGCCCATGACGCGCACGTTCGGCGACGCCATCGTCGTGTTCTGCTCGCCCTTCGCCCCGCCGAGCTTGAAGTAAAACTCATGGAACGCCAGCCCCTCGACGATCTGCCCGTGCGCCTCCGGCTCGAAGGCCGTCAGGGACGGGTCGCACAGTTCCTCATACGTCGCCCAGTCGGCGCGGGCGATGCTCTCGAGCAGGCGCCGATTCAGTTGCAACAGCTCCTCGGTGACGGCGTCGCGCATCGGGACTCCCCTTCGTCGTGGGCGCCGGAATCGACCGCCCGGCGTCCCGTGGTTATAGGCCCGGCCCCTGCCGCCGTCACGCCCCGCACAGTCGCGCGCCGAGCCCCCGCACGCGCCGCGCCGGAGACCGCCTTCCCTGGAGGGTCGGCCGCGACGTCGCCGATACGTCTTCGTTGTCCCACGGCACCTTTCGGGACGAGGGAGACGTCATGTTCGACGAAATGGACCGCCTGGGTGAGAAAGAACGCCTGTTCCTGCTGCTCGATCACTACGCCCGGCTCGGCGCCGAGGCCCGCGAGGTCTGGCAAGATCGGTTGATGCGGCACGACGGCATCGCCTCCGAGGAGATGGCTCCGCTGCACGGCGAGCTGATCGCCTACGACTGGGTCGAGCAGAACACGGGGGCGACGCCGGCGCCGAGGCGCGGCGTGGCGGGCCAGTGCTACCGCGTGACGACGGCGGGTCTCAAAGCGCTCAAGCTGGCTCGTGTCCCTGGCAGGCAGGCGGCGTGAGGCCATTGACACCCCGTCCGCCTTCCCCTAGCGTTGGACCTCGTGGCCCTACGGGCACCGCCACGACGTTCAACCAGGGAGACCGCGATGAGAGCCGTTTGGACACTGCTGTTCGTTCTGGGAGTCGCCGCCATGAGCATCGCGCCCGCCGTCGCCGCCGACGTCAAGGACAAGAAAGGCGAAGGGCGCGTCTTCGAGATCCGCACCTACCACGCCGCCAAGGGCAAGATGGACGCGCTGCACGCCCGCTTCCGCGACCACACCTGCAAGCTGTTCAAGAAGCACGGCATGGAGCTGATCGGCTTCTGGGTGCCGACCAAGCCTCAGGACGCCGAGCAGCGCATGGTCTACATCCTCGCCTTCCCGAGCAAGGAGGCCGCCGACAAGGCGTGGCAGGCGTTCCGCGACGACCCCGTGTGGAATAAGGCGAAGACCGAGTCCGAGAAGGACGGCAAGCTCGTCGACAAGGTCGAGAGCGAGTTCCTCAAGGCGACCGACTACTCGCCCGTCAAGTAAAGAACGAACCACGGAACGTTCCCAGGAGAATCCTCGTCACGTCGGCGGGGCCGGGGACGACTCACACCGACTCACACCCCGACTCACACCCCGCCGCGCTCGCTTTCCCTGCATTTTCCAGGCTTTCTGGCCCGGTGTGAGTCGTAAGCGCCTGTGAGTCGTTCCCGACACTTGCTTTCCTTTTCCGCCCCCGAACCTGTCCGCGCGGTCCTCCCGCGACGTCGTCGCTCGATCTCCCTTGTACCTTCTCAATCCTCAATTCCTCATTCTCAATTTGCGACAGGCCTCCCGCGACGCTGTCGCCCGATCTCCATTGTACCCGCGCGGCGGGGCCGGGAAAGGTCCCGGATGGTGTCAGAAAGCGACACGCGGGGCGTGCCCGCCGCATCCCGACCGGGGCTTGGAGTGCCTGATCCTTCAACCAGAGAATTAATGAAGGCACCGGGGCTTGGAGTGCCTGATCCTTCAACCAGAGAATTAATGAAGGCGCGGCCGGGGGCGTTCGCTCTATATACAGGGGGTCCTGGACAGGGGGTGGAACAATGGCCGAAGGACAAAGCCTGGTCGCGCGTTATCTGTGCCGGATCGCCGCACGGCTCGACGACGGCTCCGTCCCGGACGCCGAGTTCCTCGCCCGCTTTGTCTTCCGGCGGGATCCGGCGGCCTTCGAGATGCTCGTGTGGCGGCATCATCGCATGGTCCTGGGCGTGTGCGGGCGCCTGCTGACCGATCCCACGGACATCGAGGACGCCTTCCAGGCCACCTTCCTCGCGCTCCTCGAAAAGGCCGGCACGATCCGGAAGCGGGAGGCGCTCGGGAGCTGGCTCTACAAGGTGGCTTACCGCGTGGCGCTCCGGGCGCGCGTCGAGGCGGCCAGGCGCGGCAGGCACGAGCGGCAGGGCCTCGGCCTGGCCGCCGCCGCGGCCGACCGGCAGGGTCCGCCGGAGGGCCACGGCGAGCTGTGGCCGCTGCTCGACAGCGCGCTGCACGACTTGCCGGAAAAGTACCGGGTCCCCCTGGTGCTCTGCTACCTGGAAGGGAAAACGTATGAGGAGGCCGCCCGCCAACTCGGTTGCCCCAAGGGCACGGTCTCGATCCGGATGACGCGGGCTCGCGAGATGCTGCGGCGTCAGTTCGCGAGGCGCGGCCTTTCCCTGCCGACGGCCTTGCTTGTCGGCGCGTTGGCTGAGGCAGCCAGTCCGGCGGCCTTTGCCGCTCACCTGGTGAGGGGTACCGTCGCGGCCGCGGCGGCCTACGGCGCCGGGCGCGAGGCGGCCGGGGCGGTCTCGGCCCGGGTGATTGGCCTGGCGAAAGGAGGGACGAACATCATGCTTCCGGCCTCAGGGAAGGTCGCGGCGAAATTGCTCTTGCTGCCACTGATGGCGGGCGCCCTGGCCGCCTGCGCGGCGGCGCTAGGCGGCCGGCCAGGCACGGGAGACCCACTCGGCGAGTCGGGCCGCGCCGCGCCGGCCCAGGCCGGCGGCGCGGAAGGGCCGGGGGCAGCGCCGACCCCGTTGCCGCGCCCGACGTATTGGAAGTCCCTGGAGGCCGGCGGCATTGTCCACGATCTCCGCTGGGGTCCGGACGGCAAGACGGTGTCCTGCGAGATCAAACTCCCCGGCCCACGCCCCGGAACGGGAGGCGACAGCGAGATACGTGCTTGGGACACCGCGAGTGGGAAGCGCGTCGAGCCGCCGCCCCTGAGCCGAGGCGTCACTTCCCCGGACGGCAAGCTGGTCGCGGCTGTCGGAGAAGGGCGTACACCGGCCGGGCGCCTCATCTGGGTGATTACGGTGCGTGACGCCGCCAAGGCGACTCCCCGCGCGACCATCGAGGGCGAGAGCGTTTTTACCCACGACCTCTTTGGCTACCAGTTCTCCCCCGACGGCAAGACGTTGGCGACGTCCCAGCAGGCAGGGCAGGTGACCCTGTGGGACCCGCTGACCGGGAAGAAGACGCGCAAACTTGAGGGCCACGACCGAACCGTCTTCGGGCTCGCCTTCTCCCCGGACGGTAAAGTCCTGGCGACCGCTAGCGTGGACAAGACCATCCGGTTGTGGGACGTGGAGACGGGCCAGCTGCGCGACACGCTGGAGGAACATACCGGGGAGGTGCGGGCGGTCGCCTACCTGCCGGGCGGCAAAACCTTCGTCAGCATAAGCGGCGACGGCACCGCCCGGCTGTGGGACGCCGCAACCGGCAAGCCGTTGCGGGTCCTGGCCGGCCACGAGAGCGGCATCCAAACGTTCGCCCTCTCCCCCGACGCGCGGACCCTGGCTACAGGGACCGAGGGGGTCGAGGGCAAGAACGGCAAGGTGCGGCTCTGGGACTTGCGGACGGGAAAGGTTCTGGCCGTACTCGAACGCCACACGAAGAACATTGCGACCCTGGCTTTTTCCGCCGACGGGAAGGCGCTGGCCAGCGGAGGCGGAGACGGGACCATCCAGCTGTGGCGTATGCGGTAGTCGCCTGCGGAGGCTGGCGCCCTTCGCCCGGCTCGTGGGCGGCCAGCCAACTCCTTTGCCTTGGGAGGGGCCAACGAATGATGAGGCCGGATTCAGCCCGAGTTCTCCTGGGTGCCACTGTCCTCGCGGCGACGGCCCTGGCCGTTTCGGCCTTGCCGTCGGCGGGACGGGGGAAGGACGCGGCGCCGCGTATCTCGGTTGGCCCCAACGTCCACGTCAGCGCGGCTCGCGCCGACTTCCTCCACTTCGAGGTGATCCTGGCGGCCCACCCGAAGGATCCGCGCCACCTGCTCGCGGGGTCCAAGATCAGCTACGGCCCGGACGTTAATAACCACAACCAGTCGATCGCGTATTGGTCTGCCGACGGCGGCAAGACGTGGCGCGTCACGCTGGAGCAAAAGTCTGCCGAGATCGCCAGCGACCCGGCGGTCGCCTTCGGCCCCGACGGCTCGGCGTATTTCGCGACCCTGCGATTCCGGGGCGTCGATCTGTTCCGCTCGCACGACTGCGGCAAGAACTGGGAGCGGGCTGCCACGGTGGGCCCGGGACTCTTTCTCGACCGGCCGTTCCTCGCCGTGGACCACACGGGCGGGAAGTACCACGGCCGGCTCTACTGCAACTGCGAGTTCCAGCCGCCGCTGCTGGACGAGACCGTGGCCCGGGGGCAGGCGCCGGAGGTCGATGGCTACGCCGTCTACTTCTCGGATGACGGGGGGAAGAAGTTCCGCGACCCGCCGGCGTGGCGGCTCGCCAGTCCCCCGTACAGGGAGTTCGGGTGCGGCCACCCGCTCGTCCTGTCAGACGGGACCCTCGTGGCCCCCTACACAGTGGTCGATCTGAGTCATCCCGCCAACGCGGTCCGCGGCCTGCCCAGGCGGGCCGACCTGTGCGTACTCCGCTCGGTTGACGGGGGCAAGTCCTTCGAGCGCGGCGCCCGGGTGAGCGACTGGCACCGGACCAACGAGGACGGGTTCCCGTGCTACGCGGCGGCCCCCAAAGGGGCCTCGGGGCAGGACCGGCTGTACGCGGCGTGGTCGGACACTCGGGACGGCAGACACCGAGTCCTGCTCGCTCACTCGGCTGACAAGGGCCTCACCTGGTCGAAGCGGGCGGTGGTGAGCGACGGCGCGGGGGCGGACGGAAAGGACTCCGATGCCCTCCTGCCGGCCGTCGCGGTCAGCGCGGACGGGGTGGTTGGAGTCTCGTGGTACGATACGCGCGACATCCCTCCCGGCCGGTCAGGCTGGGACGTCCGCTTCCGGGCCTCAACCGACGGGGGAAAGACCTGGCTTCCGAGCGTGCGGGTCAGCGAGAAGTCGAGCCTGTTCAAGAAGGACCGTGGTTCCTTGGGAGAAACGGCCGGGTTGGCGGCGGACGCCGAGGGGGCGTTTCACGTGCTTTGGGTGGACAACCGCACCGATACCCAACAGGTCTGGACGGCGCGCGTTACCGTTCGGCGAAGCGAGTGAAAGCGCCTCGCGGTTGCTTGCCCGCCTGACGAGGGAGTACAATCTCTTCGTCAAACGCGGAGGGAGCAGCCATGCCGGTACACGACTGGACGCGGGTAGACGCCGGGACGTTCCACGCCTTCCACACGCGGTGGATCAGCGAGATGATGGGGGCGCTCAACGCGGGTCTCTTGCCGAAGGGCTACTACGCCCTCGCCGAGCAGGTGGCCACGCGAATGCAGACAGACGTGCTCACACTGCGGCCGTCTTCTTGGGATCTGCCGCGCGTCGGCACTAACGGCGGCGTGGCCGTGGCCGAGGCGCCGCCCCACGTCGGCCTCCGCGTGCGCCCCGATCCGACGCGCAAGCCGCGCCACCCGATCCGCCGGGGCCGGCACCTCGTCATTCGTCACGTCACCGGCCATCACGTCGTCGCGCTGATTGAGATCGTGTCGCCGGCGAACAAGGACCGCAAGGCCCACGTCCGCGAACTGGCTCAGAAGGTCGTCCGCAGTCTGGAGGCGGGCGTCCACGTCCTGCTGATCGACCTGCTGCCGCCTTCCGCGCACGACCCTGGCGGCCTGCACGCCGCCGTGTGGCGCTGGTTCGACACCGCGCCTTACGAGTCGCCTGCGGATCGGCCGCTGGCGCTTGTGTCCTACGCCTGGGACGGGGAGGAGCCGCAGGCGTACCTCGAGTCCGTGGCCGTGGGGCGGCCGCTCATCGACATGCCGTTGTTCCTGACCGCGGAGCGCTACGTCAACGTGCCGCTGGAGCCGACCTACCGGGCCGCCTACCAGGGGATGCCGGAATTCTGGCGCGACGTCCTTGAACAGGATCCGCCCTCGGCATAACCACATGAGTCACGCGCGCTCGTCACTCCCTTCGGAGCCGACCGCCGATTTTTCGAGACTTTAGCAAAGTTAGTGCAGTGACTCAGGCTTGGAGCGCGCCTGATGCAGCGTCGTCAAGGTATGCCGGCGTCTGGGGGCCTGCTGTTCGCGGTGCATGTCCAGCGCCAGACGCTGCTCCAGATGCTCCTT